>NZ_JADYXA010000048.1:0-24349 GCF_015864495.1 Pseudoalteromonas sp. SWYJZ98
ATATCAATGCCGATAAACATCATCTCTACTTACTCCCCTTGTACATACAGCATCTACTTAAATAAAAGTGTGCTTGGATACCATTCAGTTTCTGAGAATAGAAAGTCAGGGCTTTATCTACGGAGCAGTATTAAATACTAGGCGCGAAGGCAAGCTCACTGACTTCGATGTGATAAATGATAGCTAATCATTTATCAATGAGAGATACAAGACGCGCAGCTTGCTGGCGTTTAAAAGCACCGCTTTTACATTTAGTCGGATGCATTAGTAAACAAGTAACTTAATCACCACCGAGAAGTGAAGGAGAAAACAAGGAGCCGTGACTAACCATTACTCGTGTTTTGTTTGTGTAGCGCACAGCGCCTCAGTGGTGAAATATCATATAACTTAAACAAATGGACTTTGTCTGCTCATTTACTCCTCTTTTTCTTCTCTTTGTGCGTTCATATTTTAAGGGCTGTTATTCACAAAGAGGTTTAGAGGCGCTTAGCTTCTAGAGGATAGCTTGCGAGTTAAAATAATAAAGAACTAAAAGTAAAAGCGAGGTATAAAACCTCACCTACATCGTGCAAATACCAAACTCGTAGGTGCGAATTTATTTCGCGCTTATGTAACGTGGCTTAAATGCCTTAAAAGTAAAAGCGAGGTATAAAACCTCACCTACATCGTGAAAACACCAAACTCGTAAGTGCGAATTTATTTCGCGCTCATGTAACGGGGTTTAAATGCTTTAAAGCAAAAGCGAGGTATAAAACCTCGCTTACTATATTCAAAAGCCCTATTTGATCGGTGCTATTTAAGCCGCGATTAAATAGGACTCTTGTCCTGAATGTTTGTTGCTACGTTTAAACGAGCCTTTGCCTTTTTTAGCTTTAACTACTTGTGGTTTAAATAATTTAGAGGTTACCAATGCCGCTAGTGCATTGTGGTTTATAACGCCTCGCCCTGTGTCTACCGCGCTGGTATTTGCGGTTTTTGCTTTAGATTTTTTAGTCATATATTTCCTATCAACTAAAGTTAAATAATAAAGAGGCTTTTATATTGGCCTATTTAAGAGATGGCGATTGTAGGCTTAATTTTCAACCGCGCAAGTATTTTTAATGCCCAACAGGTAGTTTTTTAATAATAAAAAAGCATAAAAAAAGCGCAGTTAATAACTGCGCTTATAATTACTTAGTTTACTTTATAAATTAAAAACTAAAGCTTACTTTTGCGTAATACGTTCTGCCGTCAAAACCGTATGGCAATGCGCGTACAGGATATTTAAATGCGCCGTTGGTGATAAAATTAAGTACTTCGTCATCACCTAATTCGTCTGGTGTTTCGTCAAATACGTTATCGGCACCTACCGAAAGCGCAAACATGTCATTAATTTGGTAACTAACATTTAAATCAACTAACACAGCAGACTCAACCGTACTTGTTGGTTTAAATGACCCCGTAGGCGAAAGCTCACCTGGTAATGAAATATGGTCGTTACCAAAGTATTTTACATCTGTTTCGCCAAAGTAGTTAAAGCGAATGGTTGATGTGTAGGCATCGCGTTCGTAGTCAAACGTAAGCGTTGCACGCTCACTTGGTTGTCCGTCGGTAAAAAAGCTGCGTTGTAAATCGTCAAAAGCAACCGCTTCAGGAATACCGTTTTCTGCATTTACGCTGTCAATTTTAGTATCGTTTAGGTTACCTGCAAAGGTTACTCCTAAATTACCGCCTTCGACTTCAGTGCGGTACGATGCAATAATATCAACACCTTGCGTAGTAGAATCAACCGAGTTTGAGAAGTAGTTAGCTTGCACTGCACCAGTTGCTTGTAGCGCTGCAACAGCTTCTGAGCTAAACGATACATCGTCAGCCGAAAGCAAGCTGCCAAGCGTTATACGGTCTTCAATTTCTACACGGTAAAAATCAACCGTTAACGAAAGCTCGCTTGTTACATCGTAAACAAAACCTGCGCTGTAGTTTGTTGAAGTTTCAAGCTCTAAGCTATCTACGCCTAACGCACTTGGGAAAGCGGTCCCTGTGTTTGCTGTGAACGACTGCGTTAATGTACCATCTGAGCCTAAGTTAGTTGTAAAGGCTGTATAACCACTTTGTTGAAGTGATGGCGCTCTAAAACCAGTAGATAGTGCACCACGTACTGCAAAGTCATCTGAAAATTCATAACGTGTTGCTAATTTACCAATTAAATCATCCCCAGCATCTGAGAAATCTTCATAGCGTAGCGCACCACTGACGTTCCATGAGTCGGTGATCATAGTTTCTACGTCTACATAAACTGCGTAGCTGTTACGGTCGCTGTCGTTAGCCGCTTCAGGGCGAAGGCCGTTATAAGCTTGAAAACCACACTGTGCAAATTGATCCGGATCGTTTACTGATGGGTACGAGGTATCCATATTTGCTAACCCACACGCGTATGATGCTTCATCGCCAGGCACTATTTCGTAGTTTTCTTTACGGTATTCGGCGCCTACTGTTACATATAAAGGCTCACTACGGCCAATATCTACAATACCGTTTACATCAAGGTTAACCGTTGTTTGATCGAATCTAAAACCACCTGAGTAACCGCCAGTAGGGCCTGAGTTTGCTGCAATGTCGGCATCGCTTGCATTTGGGTTATTAAATAAATACTCAGCCGCGTAAGAAGCATTTAATGTATTGCGTGATGTAAAATCGTATTGGTTTTCACCATAAACAGCCGATACATCGTAAGTCCAGTCTGTGTTTATATCGCCTTTAAAACCAAGCGCTACTGAAATATCTTGTGCTTCGTTATATATGCGCGGTAAAAAACCATCGCTGTATACTTGTGTTACGTTTTTAGACGCTTCGTTAAAGTTACGGTAAAAACCATTACCCAGCGCCGTGCGCTCAGAGTAGCCACCAAACGAGTAAAGCTCGCCGTCGCCCATTGGTAATGCCATGTTATAAAATAACGACGTAAATTCACTTTCTGAGTTACCTTGGCCCCAGCGTACATCTTCACTTAGTGTACCTGGTTCAACATTAAGCGAACCACCCGTATCGCGCTCTGCGCGGTTAGTGCCGTCGGCATCACGGTACTCAAGCGATAGGTTAATAAAGCCGCCTTCGTTACCTAATTCAAAACCACGGTTTAAACCTGCTGAAATAGTGTCGCCGTCACCTTCACTTGTGCCGCCGTATTGTACAAAACCCGTTGTAATACCGGTTGAGTTATTAAGAGATAAGTTAATAACACCTGCAATCGCGTCAGAGCCATACTGCGCTGCAGCGCCGTCGCGTAATACTTCAACGCCTTTAAGCGCTGTTAGCGGAATGGCATTCATATCAGTACCCGCAGCGCCTGCGCCTACTGTACCGTTAAGGCCAAAAATTGATTGGTTATGACGACGTTTACCATTTACTAATACAAGAGTTTGATCTGGCTGTAAACCACGAAGTGTTGCGGGTCTAAATAAATCTGAACCGTCTGATACTTGTGTACGCGAAAAGTTAAATGAAGGCGCTGTCGCTTGAAGGCTTTGGCCTAATTCGGTAAAACCACCTTTAGTTAAATCATCTGCGTCAATTAAATCAATAGGAGAAGAAGACTCTGTAGAGGTGCGGTTAGATACACGCGATCCTAATACAGATATTTGCTCTATGTTTTTAGCAGCTTGCACTGGTGCTTCTTCAGCGTTAACAATGCTTGGTGCGCTAAACGCGAAAGCAACGGCTACAGCAAGTGTGTTTAAACGGTATGTTGACATAGTGACGACCCTGTTTTTTTGTATTCTTAATAATATGTGTGTGGTTATGATGCTCATAACCTGTTGCAAACATCCTAGCAACATATGCAAACAAAAAGAAATGAAAAAAACTAAATATTTGGTCTAAGTATGCAAATAAACTTCAAGATAAGAAAAAACCACATCAAAACGATTAAAATACATGCTAATAAAGGATTAAACATCAAAAAAAAGAATGTTTAACACTTTATTTACAATGTGGTTTTGTTCGTTATTTTACACTTTTAAAGGTAATAGGCAGCGAATGGTCGTACCTGTGCCTAATGTACTGTTAACTTCTATTTTTCCACCGTGATCGCTCACCATAGCGTATACAAGTGTCATACCCATACCGGTGCCTTTTCCGACTTCTTTTGTTGTGTAAAAAGGGTCAAACATATGCGCTATTGTGTCTTCATTCATGCCACAACCGTTATCTTTTATTTCAATACAAATATTTGTGTGTAGTTCAAAAATATTGACTTCAATAATGCAGCCTTTTTCTAAATCTAACTCGCAAGCTTGCCAAGCATTCATTAAAAGATTTACAAAAATCTGATTAATTGACGATAAATTGCACCAAATGAGTGGTAGGGGTTCAAACCGCGTTTTTATTTCGCATAATTTAAGTTTGCTACTTAATAATCTTAAAGCATTATTAGCACCCGTTGTTACATCGGCTAATTGTTTATCTTGAGAAGAGGTGGGGTGGGCAAAGTTTAATAAGTCATGCACTATTTGTTTTATACGTTTAAGTCCTTCAACGCTGTCGTTAATTTGCCCCTGCAAATTGTTATAAATCCACGCGTACGGATACTGTAAATTGAGTATGTCGATTTCGTGTTTAAAACGGCTCTCTTTAATTTCGTTATTTAAATATTGTTCGTTAAGTTTTAGCAGCGCTACAAGTAAAGGGCTTGCGTTTTGTAGGCTCTCTACGTTACTCATTGCATAGGCAAGCGGGGTATTTATTTCGTGGGCAACGCCTGCGCTCAGTGTACCTAAGGTTGCCATTTTTTCTGTTTGCACAAACAGCATTTGCTGGTGTTCTAAGTCGGCTACTTTTTTTTGTAGTTCATTATTTATGGCAACTAAAACGCTACTTTTATCTTTGAGTAATTGCTCTGCAGCTAAGCGCAGCTTTTGTTCGTTTAAAAAAGCACGTTCAAAATTACCATCTGATCCATCCATTCCCTTCATCCATATAGATAACTTTATACTTAACGTTTAGTCGTCTGTATGCAAATTTGCAACTTTAGTGCAGCCAAGGCCTAATATTATGCATGAGTAATTATCCACTTATTGCTAATAACCCCATTATATAAATACCACTTAACATAAAAGGTAGTCACAAACGCACCATAGAATATTTTTTTAAGCTATTATTTAACCAGAAGTAATTTAAAGGCGACTCAATGACTCAAGTAACACCAAGCACACCAATAAATCAGGTTGATGTACTTTGCATTGATGATGATGAAATAGTACTACGCACGTTAACACGGCTACTTGAAGTAAATGGCCTGTCGGTTATTGTTTGCGATAACCCGCAAAGTGCACTAACGCTTTTTAAAAATCATGAGTTTGGTTTAATTATTAGCGATATGCGTATGCCGGTAATGAACGGTGCCGAGTTTTTAGAAAAAGCGCGTGCGCTGGCACCCGACACCCAACGCATTTTATTAACCGGTTACGCCGACATACAAACCACCTTAGCGGCTGTTAATCAGGGCCAAATAAATGGTTATATTCAAAAGCCTTGGCAAAACGATTTATTACTTCGTAGCATTAGAGATAGCCTAGAAAAATTTGCACTAAAAAAACAAAATCAAAAATTAGAGGCACAAGTTAAAGCGCAAAACCAAGAGTTGCTAGAGCTTAATAATTCGCTTGAACAACGGGTAGAAAAACGCACCTTACAAATCAAACAGGTTTTAAAAAAGCTTGAAGACGCCAACGAGCGCGAAAAACAAGAGCATAAATCGACCGTAGAGCTGCTATACAATTTTGTTAACGCAAACCCTTACCTAGATGGCAACAAAGCGCAAAATATTGCTAATACCTGCACACAAATAGCACTTTACTTAAACTTGTCGCAAAAAAGCATTGATCTTGCCCCTATGGCTGGTTACTTAGCGCAAATAGGCTTGCTTGCTATGGATCCTGATCTTTATAAAAAACCAGTTAACCGCTTAAGCGAGCAACAACGCAAAACCTTTTATACTCACCCAAGTACCGCACAATTAATGTTAATGCCAGCAATACATTTACATGACTTGTCGGATGCTATTTATTATCAGTTTGAGCGCTTTAACGGAAACGGAATGCCCAAAGGCCTTGCCGGAAACGACATACCTATAGGCGCTATGGTGCTAGGTTTAGCGCGCGACTATTGGGACGCGTTTGAGCAGAGCAATGCTAGTGATGAAAAGCAGCGCCACGATGACGCACTCGAAAGTGTAAAACTTTATAGTGGATCGTTTTATCATCCTAAAATTGTACGTGCACTTGAAGCAAGCCATGCAAAACTACATGAACAAAAAAGTTCAGCAGGATCAGTATTAATTTGTAATGCCCATGAACTCAAAGAGCAAATGGTACTGGGCCATGCTCTACACAGCCATACGGGCATAATGTTGCTGCCCAAAGGTCATGTATTTGGCAGTAAATCGATAGAAAAACTCCAACAGCTAGAATCGAAAAAACCAACTCCGTTCAGAATAATGGTGAAAACTGCTAAATGATTGATCTAAACCGCAGTTTTTTTCGTTACAATGTGCATAAAATAGATTATTGAATTTGCTTGAAGGAGCACTCTGTGTCGCGATTTTCTGCGGTTACTGACAACCCCCATGATGGGCGTTTTAACCAAAAAACGGGAATACTGCTAACTAACTTAGGCAGCCCTGATGCACCAACAGCGGCTGCGCTTCGTACATATTTACGCGAATTTTTATCAGATCCACGCATTGTAGAAATACCACGCTTGGTATGGATGATAATTTTACATGGCATTATTTTACGCGTACGCCCCAAACGTTCGGCTAAATTATACGAGAGTATATGGACCGAAAACGGCTCACCACTGACCCACATTACTCGCCAGCAAAGTGTAAAGTTAAATACCTTATTAAAAGAGCAAGGTTATACCAATACTGAAGTAGTAATGGCAATGCGTTATGGCAACCCTTCAATAGAGGCTGGCCTTGAAGAGCTTCGTGATAAAGGCTTAACGCGTATAATTATTTTACCAATGTACCCGCAATATTCTAGCCCAACTACGGGTTCTACGTTTGATGCTGTATCGAGCGTACTGCGAAAATGGCGCTGGGTGCCAGAGCTACATTTTATAAATGGCTATCATAAAAACACCCGTTACATTGAGTCGCTTGCTAATAGTATTAGTGAGGATTTAGAAGCGAATGGTATGCCACAAAAAATTGTTTTTTCGTATCACGGTATGCCTAAATTGTTTTTAGATCGCGGCGATCCGTACCATTGCCTATGTTTACAAACCACGCGTTTAGTTGTCGAAAAACTAGGCCTTGATAAAGACAAAGTAATTAGTACTTTTCAAAGTCGATTTGGTAAAGCAGAGTGGTTAAAGCCTTATACCGACGCAACCCTTGCAGCCTTACCTGATGAAGGTATTACCGATGTAGCTATTATAAGTCCTGCTTTTAGCGCCGACTGCCTAGAAACACTTGAAGAGCTAGAAGGTGAAAACCGTGAAATATTCGAAAACGCAGGCGGCGAAAAATACCGTTACATAGCGGCACTAAACGACAGAGACGACCATATAGAAGCTGTGTTTGATGTTATAAAACCTATGTTGTAACCCAAGCTTACTAAAGCTAAATATATTACGCATTAAGCGGTGTTAAAATTAACACCGCTTTTTTTGTTTTTAGGGCTTTTAAAATATTTAGTTAATTAATTCACAAAGAGGTTAAGAGGCGCTGCGCTTTTAGAGTGAGTGATAAAACATAAAAATACTGTTTTTGGCTTTTCTCATTTTCCCCTCTTTTACTTCTCATTGTGCAAATAGAAGCTTTTAAAGGGCGAATTATTCACAAAGAGGTTAAGAGGCGCTGCGCTTTTAGAGTAGTGATAAAACATAAAAATACTGTTTTTGGCTTTTCTCATTTTCCCCTCTTTTACTTCTCATTGTGCAAATAAAGGCTTTTAAAGAGCTAATTATTCACAAAGAGGTTAAGAGGCGCTACGCTTTTAGAGTAGTGATAAAACATAAAAACACTGGTTTTGGCTTTTCTCATTTACCCCTCTTTTACTTCTCATTGTGCAATTAAAGCTTTTAAAGAGCTAATTATTCACAAAGAGGTTAAGAGGCGCTGCGCTTTTAGAGTAGTGATAAAACATAACAATACTGTTTTTTTGGCTTCCTCATTTACTTTTCTTTTACTTCTCATTTTGCAAATAAAAGCTTTTAAAGGGCGAATTATTCACAAAGAGGTTAAGAGGCGCTGCGCTTTTAGAGTGAGTTATAAAACATAACAATACTGTTTTCTTTTGGCTTCCTCATTTACTCCTCTTTTACTTCTCATTGTTCAAATAAAGGCTTTTAAAGAGCGGATTATTCACAAAGAGGTTAAGAGGCGCTGCGCTTTTAGAGTAAGTGATACATATTGGCTGATCTGGTTTTTCTCAGTTATTACTGATTACCTTATCTTTGTGAAAGAAATTACTTATATTATTTAATAGTAATTAAAATAAATAAAAATGTACGTTTGAGGGGAGGCAATATCTAAGCAACAGCAATTAAACGCTATCGCTTAAAGTATAAATCAATCGATTTTGTGAGGAGCTCGTCGAGTTGTTCTTCAAATTCTTCAATATTAATATCAAAGTGCTTTAAGTAAGCCCGAGCCTGAGCAAGTGATAAATTACGGCTGTTAACGCTGTATTGTCGCTCGTCTATGGTTTTATCGTAACGTGGTAAAAATACAAATTGGCCATAAAAGGGGGATTTAATATGCTTGTTTGCAAAACGACAAAAATCTTCAATATGCTCAGCACCCTTAGGTCCAAGGCAACCTGGCTCAATGCGATACATTAAGCGAATTTTTTTGTCGTCATTTATTTGCATTTAAAGCCTTTATCTAAAAAACAGTACGCGTACTATTTTCCCATCTTTAATTTGATAACTCGAAATAAGTTCTGAGCGTTTATCAACTACGTTTTCGTCAGTTGAACAAGTTTCTGAAAGTTCGTGATCAATCACTATATCACCGTGCACTATGCGCTTAATTGGTGATGAGTGAATACACTTTAACTTTTTAAACATTAGCCCATAACGTTCTATTAGTTTTTCTTTACCTTTAAATAATAGCTCATTAGGGAAAATATAAAACTCAACATCTTCGGCATATACACGAAGAAACTCTTCAATGTTACGTGCGTTATATGCTTTAACTAGCTGCTCTACCACAGCAAGTGATTCGCGCGATTGTTTAGCTTTAGTTTGCTGCTTAACTGTAAGTGCTTCTTTTGCTTGCGTTACTGCTTTTTCAGCTTCGGCTACAGCCACTGCTTTTTCTATTTTATTTTTAGGCTTTTCAGCAGGTTTAATTTGCTCGTTACCTAATACTTTTGAATCGTCTGGTTTAGTCGCATCAATTGTTGGCTTTTTAAGCTCTGGCGCTTTGTATTCAAGCGTATTTACTTTGTCGTCAGTGTTGGTTTGAGTTACTGATTGCTCATTTTCAACTTTTGGCTTTTCAACGCTTGTTTGAGCTTCAACTTGCGGCTCTTTTTGCTCAGGCTCGCTTTGCTCTGCGGCATAAGTAATTAGCGCAACGGTAGTGACTAATGAGGCTAAAATAATAGATAACGGTTTCATAACTTTCCTAAAATGAACACTAAATACGTGTAATACCAATTACATTAAATAGGCGATCTATTATAGCGTTAAAAAATAGCGCAATAACAAGGCGAAAATTGTGACATATAGTTGTTCTATATGAATAACTTTTAACGCAGTTAGTGAGTTATTTAATGCGATAGAATGATCATATTTTTGATAAAATTGGCATAAGGCTGCAACATAGCAAATTTTAACGTTATCGGGTAGTTAATACCACCACTGAAGCCTACCAGTACTGCTCTACCGTAATATTGCCGGGGTTTTTACGGCGGTTACGCGTAAAGTTTTTATCGAGAAGTAGCGCGGTTGTGTCTTTTACCATTTGTGGATTTCCGCAAATCATAAATTGCGCGTTACTGGGCCTTGGGTTTAACTTTACATGTTCAAACAAGCGGTTGCTCTCAATTGCGTTAGTAATTCGCCCACTTAAGCCTTGTAATGGCTCCTCTCTACTTACAACCGGAATATAGTTAAGTTGTGCTGGGTACACTCTTAATAGCTCGTTAATAAGTGCCTGATAGCTCAAGTCGTTATTAAAACGTACGCCATGCACTAAATTTATAGTTTTGTATTTTTTCCATACATCGGGTTGTTGTAATATCGATAAAAAAGGGCCTATGGCAGTGCCAGTACCTAACATCCAAAGCTGATCACTTTGTGGTATTTCATCAAGGGTAAAAAAGCCGGTTGCGTGTTGTTCTATTAATACTGTGTCGCCAGGTTGTAAGGTAGCTAAACGAGGAGAGAGCAAACCGTCAATTACGTTAATAAGATAAAACTCGAGATCGGGGTTTTCAGGGGCATTCACATATGAATAAGCCCGAGCAATACGTTTGTCGCCATCCATTATTGAAAGCTTTGTAAATTGACCAGCTTTAAACGGCTCTACGCTTGCATTAACGGTTAAGCTAAAGAGTGTTTCGCTCCACCACGTGACATTTTTTACTGTTGCTTCAACCCAATTAGACATAGTTACCTCTTGGTTTAGCTATTAAAGTTTTAAATAATTCACTCCATCAACATTAGCATTAAGTGACAAAGACTTACAGGAGAATATGACTAGATTTAAAGCAGTGATGTGTGCAGAATTTACCAATAAAATAATGTGAATAATTAGCTCTGCGATAAGAGTCATTAATTGCATAAGGGAAAGCGAAGCTGCAGTAACTAAGAAAAATTAAGTCAAAAAACAGTGTTTTTTATTTTATCACTTACTTTAAAAGCGCTGCGTCTTATATCACCATTAGTGAACTATTTACTTGAAAAACTATTGCACTAGGAGAAGCCAAAGAGGAGTAAATGAGAAGAGCCAAGCCAGAAAACGAGTATTTTATCACTGACTCTAAAAGCGTAGCGCCTCTTAACCTCTTAGTGAATTATTTATTTAAGCCTTTATTAATTAATTTTATAGTTAAACTCAAATTCCACACATAAAAAAACGGCGCTAAATTTAGCACCGTTTTTATAAGCAATCAGAAAAAGTTTACGCTTTTTTCTCTTCACAACTTGCTAGGTATTCGTCAAACGTACCTTGGAAGTCGATTACTTTTTTATCTTTAATATCAATGATACGTGTAGCTAATGACGAAACAAACTCACGGTCATGGCTTACAAAAATAAGCGTACCTTGGAAATCTTTCAACGCGTTATTAAGCGCTTCAATGGCTTCCATATCCATGTGGTTAGTTGGTTCGTCCATAACAAGCACGTTAACGTCTTGCATCATTAACTTACCAAATAACAGGCGATTTTTTTCACCACCAGAACAGTTACGCGCTTTTTTGTTTGAATCGTCAGCTGTAAACAACAAACGGCCTAACATGCCACGAACCATTAAATCGTTGTGCTTAGCTGTACGCCATTGCGACATCCAATCAAACAACGTTAAATCGTTATCAAAATCTTTAGTGCTGTCTTGCGGGCAATAACCAAAGCTCGCATTTTCAGACCATTTAATTTCGCCTTCATTACTTTTAAGCTCGTCTACTAAACAGCGTAAAAATGTAGTTTTACCCACACCATTTTCGCCAATTACGGCAAGCTTAGCGCCTGCTTCAAGTAAAAAGTCGCCGCCGCTAAATAACGTTTCGCCATCAAAACCATGGCCAAGCTTATTAACTTCAAGCGCCTGACGATACATTTTTTTACCTTCGTCAAACGAAAGCGATGGGCTCATACGGCTTGAAGATTTAACTTCATCAAGCTTAATTTTATCCATTTTTTTAGCGCGCGAACTTGCTTGCTTAGCTTTTGAAGCGTTAGCACCAAAACGGTTAACAAAGTCTTGTAGCTCGTCAATTTCAGCGCTCTTTTTAGCGTTTTCAGCTAAAAGTTGCTCGCGTTGTAAGCCCGCAGCTTCTAAAAATTTCTCATAGTTACCAGGGTAAATACGCAGCTCACCGTAATCAATATCGGCCATGTGTGTACATACCGAGTTTAAAAAGTGACGGTCATGCGAAATAATAATCATCGTACATTTACGTTTGTTAAGCTCGTTAGCAAGCCACGTAATTGTATGAATATCCAAGTTATTGGTAGGCTCATCAAGTAGCAAAATGTCAGGGTTTGCAAATAACGCCTGTGCTAAAAGCACACGTAGTTTCCAACCTGGGGCAACGTTTGCCATTAAACCGTAATGAAATTCTTTATCGATACCCGCTTCAAGCAAAATTTCTTCAGCGCGGCTTTCTGCCGTGTAACCGTCCATTTCAGCAAATACACTTTCAAGATCGGCAACTTTCATACCGTCTTCTTCGCTCATTTCTGGTAACGAGTAAATACGTTCGCGTTCTTGCTTTACTTTCCAAAGCTCCACGTCGCCCATAATTACCGCGTCTACAACGCTGTATTGCTCAAAAGCAAACTGGTCTTGGCTTAGGTTACCTACTTTTAACCCTGGAGTAATAGATACATTACCCGCACTTGGAACAAGCGCACCGCTTAAAATTTTCATGAAAGTCGACTTGCCGCAGCCGTTAGCGCCAATTAAACCGTAACGGTTACCGTTACCAAATTTAGCTGAAATGTTTTCAAACAACGGCTCTGCGCCAAACTGCATCGTAATATTTGCGGTGGAGATCAAAAAAGGTAATCCTAGATTAGTACTGACAGGAGTACGCTGCAGCAAAACGCTACAAACAAGAACCAGACAATAGGGTAAATTAGCTGGCGAATTATACAGATCAGCCACAACGAATGAAAGATAAAAGGCAGCTAATTTATAACCAAGTAAAAATAACGGCAATTCTCGGTTTTAAGTCACTATTTTTAGCGTATGCGGCGTTGAATGTGCTTACAGCCACAATGTAAATAATTACTAATGCCAAGCAATATTAAAGAGGGGGCGCCAAATAGCTAAGTTATTAGCCATGCTTTAATGCACAGGTTGAT
This sequence comes from Pseudoalteromonas sp. SWYJZ98, assembly GCF_015864495.1. Lineage (NCBI taxonomy): Bacteria > Pseudomonadati > Pseudomonadota > Gammaproteobacteria > Alteromonadales > Pseudoalteromonadaceae > Pseudoalteromonas > Pseudoalteromonas sp. SWYJZ98. The sequence continues at coordinate 13,024 of NZ_JADYXA010000048.1, forward strand.
AAATTGACTTTATAGCCGCCTCATTTTTGGTAATTAACTGATTAACAGTCGCCACGTCATCGAGTGTTAGCGACTCCTTGCTTAGCATAAAATGCACATTGTTAACGTTAATCGGTGTAATAGTTTTTACCTGCGAAATTGAGGAGTGTTTTTTTACAAAGTACTGCGCAACCACGGAGTCTTCAATAACATAGTCGATTCGTTTTTTATCTAACATGCTAAATCGATTATTTGCTTGAGCAGTAAGCACGACCTGTTTTGAATATTTGGTTTTGAGTTGTTCAAGCTCATCACCAAAAAAGCTTCCTCGGTTAATCCCTGCTGTAAAATCTTGACTAAAAAGATCAGCCAAGCTGGTTACATCAGCCGAATCTTTATGTTTATAAAGCAGCATTATTTCTTCGCGATAAGGCAAACTAAAGTGCGCATATTGAGCACGTTGATCTGTATAACTTGCCGCGTAGGTTATATCTACTCGACCATTTTTAAGCTCAGCTTGAACACGCGAAAAACTAGGGAAATAAGTCCATTTAATACAAAATTTTGAATCTTTAAAAATAGCCCTAACAGCATCCACTTCTGTGCCTAAAAATGTATCACCTTGTTTTACAAGATAAGGCGGCCAATTAGTTTCGTTAGTGCCCATTACCAATGTTTTAGTGCACGCAAGGGCGTTAAACTGAGTAAATAGCAGCGTTGTAAACGCTAAAAATAAAGTTTTCATTACGCTCCTACTATTCAAACAGCGCTTTTAGTGCTGTTTTGTTTTTATTTATGTGCTCATTAATTATTGCAAGCTCAGTAACCGACACCGTTTGTTTGCTAAACATTAAATAAATATCGTCTTTATTTACATGCTCAATATTGGTTACTAATTTGATATTTGAACCTTTTTTGCCAAAATAAGCCCCCACTAACTCGTCTTCAATAGCAAAATCAATACGTTGTTTATTAAGCATTTCAAAGCGTTTACTGGTTGCACTGGTGTATTCAATCTGCTTTTTATATTTAGTTTTATATTGTTCAAACTCCTCGCCGTAATAGCTTCCAAAGTTAGCGCCAACAATAAAGCCTTGTTTAAAAATGTCTTCGAGGTTTTTAACGCTATGCTGATTATTTTTGTTTTCGTATAAGCGCATAACCTCAGTTCGGTAGTTATCACTAAAGTGCACATATTTAGCGCGCTCATCTGTATAACTTGCAGCCCACCCTAAATCAATACGGCCGTATTTAAGCTCAATAAAAGCCCGCTTAGAATTTGGCAGTAACTTAACTTCAAAACAAAAAGGGGAGTCAGCAAATATAATGTTGAGTGCATCAACCTCCGAGCCTTGCAGTTTACCGTTAATGCCCATTACATAAGGCGGCCAAAAAGCATCGTGCGATGCCACGCTAAAGGTTCTTTCACAAGCAAATACATTAAATGGAGCCGTAAACAGCAAACATAAAAATACGGTAATTAATTTATTCATTACGCCTCATAGTTATTATTTTGCTCATTATTACAACAGTATAAACCAGCTTTTGTATTTTAGCGGCACGAGTTTGAGTGAATATGTAAAAACCATCCGTAATTATGAGAACGCCTAGTATGCAGGTGTTTATAGAGGGGCGTTTGTATTGCATTTTAAATTTTATACTGCGTATGTATCACTTAACATCAGTGCTTAATAACAATGGCGTATTAATTTAAAAATTTCTACTTATTAAGCCTATATTTAATGCGCTTGTTCCTGTAGATTAAACAAATAATGAATGCAGTATTAACAGTGTCTTAGCTGTTAAACGATTAGCCAAGGAGCGGTGAGTCTCGTGTCAAACACCACACTTACTTATTACAACCAAAATGCCAAAGCCTTTAGCGACTCAACACTTAACGTTGATATGTCGGCGCTTTATGCTGAGTTTTTACCGCACGTTGCACAACATGGGAGTATTTTAGATGCCGGTTGTGGCAGTGCGCGCGATGCCGCATTTTTTAAAGCGCAGGGTTTTACTGTAAGTGCGTTTGATGCAAGCCCAGAGCTGGCAGAGTTGGCAAGCAGTTACTTACAACAACCTGTAGCGGTTAAAACATTCCAAGAGCTAAATAGTGTAAATCAATACGACGGTATTTGGTGTTGCGCCAGTTTATTACACGTTCCAAAAGCTGAGTTACCGCAGGTGTTTTTAAGCCTACAACGTGCGCTTAAACCGAATGGCGTTTTATATGTGTCGTTTAAATATGGCGATACAGAGCGTGTGCATAATGGTCGTGAATTTACCGATTTAACCGAGCAATTATTAAGTGATTTAATCAATCAGCACACGCAATTGAGCATAATGAAACACTGGCAAAGTGTTGATCAGCGCCCAGGGCGCGAAAGCGAAGTATGGTTAAATGCCTTGTTAACACATAGCAAAGCGAAATTATAAGTGAATAGTTTTAGCGAACATCAACACCTGCAAAGTAATAACCGACAGCTTATTACGGGTGATAATGATCCGTTATTACCCAACCTTGTACATGCCATAAACAATGCCACTGAGATTGAAATTACAGTTTCATTTATTCAGCCAAGTGGCTTAGAACTGTTGTTCGATCCCCTAAGCGAAGCTTTACAAAGCGGCGCAACACTCAAACTACTTACCTCAGACTACCTTGATATTACTCACCCTAATGCGTTGAGAGAACTTATGGCATTAGTAGATCGTGGAGCCGATGTGCGTATTTACCAAACGCACAGTAATCAAAGTTTTCATATGAAGTCGTATATTTTTATAAAAACAAACGACCAAAAAGAGATTACTGATGGCTGTGCCTTTATTGGCTCAAGTAATATTAGTGCCAGCGCATTAACCAAAGGGCATGAGTGGAATTTTAGACACGATTATACACAACCAAAAACAAGCCAAGCAGCAAAGCAGTTTTTAAGTATTCGCACAGCTTTTGAAAATATTTTTAATCACGAATTTGTTACCCATTTAAGCCATGAATGGATAAATAGCTACATTACTCGGCGTAAAACACAGCAGTTTGTATCGGTAAACCACGCTGATACAGCTGAGCAAGTTATTGAAAAGAATGAAGCTAAAACACCAAGGCCAGCTCAAATTGAAGCGCTTAATACCTTAGCGCAAACGCGTACTGAGGGCTTTAAGCGTGGCTTAGTGGTTTTAGCAACGGGTATGGGTAAAACATGGTTAAGTGCATTTGATGTAAAACAATTCAAAGCAAAACGTGTTTTATTTGTAGCGCATCGTGAAGAAATACTTTTGCAAGCACAGCGTACTTTTTCTGAATTACTTACTTTATCTACTGGGTTTTATAACGGTAAGCAGCGAGACAAAAACGCTGAGTGTTTATTTGCCTCTATTCAAACCATTGGCCGAAGTAATCACTTAAAGCAGTTTGCACCAACAGCATTTGATTACATTATTGTTGACGAATTTCATCATGCAAGTGCGCGCGTATATCGCCAGCTTTTAAACTACTTTGAACCCAAGTTTTTACTGGGTTTAACAGCTACACCAGAGCGTACCGACCAAGCTGATATTTTAGGGTTATGCGACAACAACCTAGTATTTGAGCGTAACTTAACGCAGGGGATAGACCAAAAAACGTTAGTGCCATTTCATTACTACGGTATTTGGGATGAAAACGTAAACTACCAAGCTATTCCGTGGCGTAATGGCCGATTTGATCCAACAGCACTTGAAAACAAATTTGCAACCCAAAAACGGGCAGACCACGCACTTTTACAGTGGCAGCAATACAAACAGCAGCGCACATTAGGTTTTTGTATATCTACTAAACATGCTGATTATATGGCGGCTGCATTTAATAACGCGGGTGTAAAAGCGCTATCTGTACATAGCCAGTCAAAAGTACGCCGTAATGATGCACTAAAACAATTAGAACAGCGTCAAGTTGAAGTATTATTTACCGTTGATTTGTTTAACGAGGGGACTGATTTACCAAGCATTGATACCATATTAATGCTGCGCCCAAGCGACTCTAAAATACTCTTTTTACAGCAATTAGGGCGGGGTTTACGAACTCTTGAAGGTAAAACACATTTAGTGGTGCTCGATTTTATTGGTAACCACCACAGCTTTTTAAATAAACCTTATGCGCTACTTCATGAAACCACGCCAACTGGTGTAGTTAAAAAGCTTAAAAAACCAAACCTTGCTGATGGCTGCTTTATAAATATTGACTTAAAAGTTACCAACTTTTGGCAGCAGCTAGCCAATATACAGCGCACCACAGCGCTAGAAGATATAACACAACTTGCCGAGCAACTAGGGCATTTACCTACATTAAGCGAGTTTTACTACCACTACGGCGATATAAAAAAGGTAAACAGCCACTACACTAGTTGGTTTGATCTAATTGCTAAAACACAAAATATTGATGACGAAGCACAGCAAAGTGCCAAGCAATTAGCACCGTTTTACGACTTTTTACATAAAGGCATACAAACAACCAGTATGACCAAATGCTTTAAAGCTATTTTGCTTGAAGCGTATGTTGCTTTGAATGGCTTTGCTAACCCCCCAACAGTTGCAGAACTTGCTGTAATGAGTGCAAAGGTACTCGCGCGCCATCCGAATTTAAAGCAACACGATTTACCTATTAAAGAACAGCAAGCAGCTGCAGATTCGCAAACATGGCAAAGCTACTGGCGTAAAAATCCAATTAAAGCCTACACCAATAAAAATAAAGACGGCACACAATGGTTTACCTTACAAAACAACACCGTAAAAGCCACGTTTGACGTACCCGCAGAAAAATGCGAATTACTAAACAGCGCCGTGTTAGAGCTGGTTGAATACACCTTAGCCAAATACAACCAGCGGCTAAAAGTAAAAACGCCAACCACGAAACAAAATACAGAGCAAGAAGCTGACAATGTAACTCAGTTAGTGTTTAAAGATCTTGCCGATACAGCAAACGCGCAAGATAACGCATTAAAACTGCCGTACTTCCCTAATATTAAAATTGCCTGCGGGCATTTTAAAACAGGGGATGAAAGCGATATGGAATTAATGGACGCACCTTTTGGTGCAGGCAAGCTTGATCCAAACGTACATTTTTTAGCCCGTGCATCGGGTAACTCTATGAACGGCGGTAAAGCCCCAATTTACGATGGCGACTTACTGCTACTTGAGCTTATAACCTCTGATAAAGCCGGATCGCTACGCGGCCAAATTGTCGCGATAGAGCGAGATGATATAACTGGAGAAGGGCAATATTTACTGCGTAAAGTTAATAAATTACCAAACGGGCAATATGAGCTAATCGCTCAAAACCCAGATTATGAAGTAATGATTGCTGATGAAAACATGCGAACGTTCGCACGGTTTAAACAAGTGGTTATGGAGTAGTTGTAGTCGCGATTTTATATCGCGCTTTAACTTGTAGATACAAGGCGCTGAGCTTGCTCGCGCGAAAAGCGAAGCTTTTTAAATAGCTATTTTGCGTGAGAGTTTAAGGGATTAATAACCTCTATTCGAGGTTTTATCGCGTTGGCGATGGCAACCAAAGGGTGAATATCGCCGTCCACCCTTTGGAATCCCACGGCGCGCCCGAGGATCACACAGTGTCTTCAACTTACTTTAATGATGTGAACGTAACCAGCGTAGATAGGCCATCCATGGCCAAGCTACGCTTTGTACAGTATCCGTGCTGTAAATTACTCATCATTAACTCAGTTTCAGGTGTGATCACGGTGAATTGGAGTATGTTGGTAAATTGGTGTTTATAAGTACTGGCAGACGTTTAATTCATGCTTTTAGTTTTAAGAGACGACAGGAAAATCATGTACGAAAATCGTTTTACTAATTGGGTACGTTGGTGTGATAGAAATGTAACTGAGGAAGTTAAGTACCCTGGCATTTATATTGTCGCGGTTGCAGATGAAGATATATCGGGTAGTAATTTTTCATGGACTACAGATATTGCTTATGTAGGTATGACCAACTCTTTGAAGGGTATTGCTGGAAGGCTTAAGCAATTTGATAACACCATCAAAGGCAAAAGCGGACATGGGGGAGCTGATCGCATGCGATTAAAATACCAAAATTATAACGAGTTAGTGAATAAATTATATGTGGCTGTAGCACCCTTCACCTGTAATGTTAAATCGCACAAACCTGAAGATTTACGCGTAATGGGTGAAGTTGCGAAATTTGAATATGATTGCTTCGCGTATTTCACAGAGTTATTTAAACAGCTACCTGAATTTAATGACCAGAAAAGGTCGACAAAATACAGTTTAACAATAGGACGAAAAAAATAGGTTTTGAAGGAGTGATACTAACCTGGGAGTTTAAAGTTCGGTATAGACTTCAGCGCGCTTAGCAACTGCGGTTGATGTCAGAAGTAATTTTTAAGGGAGGTATATTTATGGATACTAAACACGAGAAAAACAGAAATTATATATTCAAGATAGCAAGCATTGTAGGCCTTTTCTTATCTTTCATTCTAATAAATTTTTTATATCAATTTGGAGTTACGCCCTCAGACAATATCCAAACTTGGAATAACACAGCTAGTATTATAAATAGTTTAGTCAGCCCATCAATAGCAGCTATTTCTTTAATCTTACTTTATAACATTTGGATAGATAATAGAGAAGAATTACAAAAAACAAAAGAAGCACTTAGTGAACAGTCTGCCTTGCACAAATACAATATAATCGAAAATACAATCTTGAAATTAACTAATCAATTTAATGATGAAATAGATAAAGTTGATAATGTCCAGTGTACGTTGAATAAACAAGGCGGGGTGCTTATCAAGAGGAAGTACACAGCTTTAAAAGCAGGGGAAGTACCACTCCAAAGTTTAAGAACTGTAGTTGATGATTATTTTAGAGTATTAGGAAATCGCTCAGAACTAAAAGAAGAAATACTCATTGGATATAATGATGCACTCGTCAAAAGCGAACAATTTGAAATGCTTACATCTTTACCTTTATGTATAAGTAAGCTTGCAAAAGGTATTAAAATCAAAAATTTAAAGAATATATTACATCAAGTTCTTTTTTCTATGATAGGACGAGAATTACTTTTAGTCATCGCAAAAAGAGCCTTTCATCAGTATGAAATCACGAATGATTATAAGAAAAATGAAAAAGAAAAATTTAAAGTTATGTTTTTAGAGTTCATTGAGATTTTAGATGAAAATTGTGATGTGAATGACCTTCACGTTTTCAATTTGGACGAATTATGCTTGTATACTGACTATAAGTATAAGAACTCAAATTAAGTCATGATGGTTCTTAATGTAGCCATGGTTTGGGTTTTTCGATGGCGTTCACAGTTATATTTTAGTAATTGTTATTATTCAACTGTGAAAGTAATTTGATCACGGTTAATTTAATTACCTTTTAAATTATGGTGGCATAAGTCCATTTTTAATTTTATTGAATTCTGCCCCTTACCCAACCGCCAACTTCCCCGCCTCATGCCACATTTCACTTGGCATGGGGTTGGTTAACTCCCACGTTATATTCATTGGCTGGCTGCCATTGTGGCCTTGGTATTTAACCTCGCCGTAGTTTACAAACCCCATGGTTCGGCCGTTTTCGTCTTTGCCTTGTTCGCGCACAAATAACAGAATGGTTTTGCCTGTTTTTTGGTGTTCAATATAGCTAAGGCCGCGGCCGTGTTCTGGGCGGGCGCTGTTTTGTGTTTGCCAATGAAACAGGGTGGGGCTGATTGCGTAGTCGTGATACAGCGTGGTGGGCGAGTAGGTTTTTTCGCACTTGTTGAGTGTTACGAATAGTAGCTCTAGGTTTTGGTTTTTAAATTCTAAAACGCCTTCGCGGGCGGTCGATTTTTTATCAAACGAGTGGGCCCCAAACGCGGCGAGTATTTGCTGGCGTGTGTAGCGGCTGTGTAATTTGATTGCGTGATTAGGTAAGCACGCTAAGTCGCTTTCTTGCTGGTGAATACGGTTTATTAATAGCGTTATAACTTGAGCAAGTTCCTGTTGTAGCTCTTTGTATTTAAGTGCTTGTAAGCTTTGCTCAAGCGTCTTAAACCCTAGACTTGTGCATGTGTTATCCCAAAAGTTGTAATGCGCCATAAGCGCGTACTGTTGGTTTTGCGCTGTTGGCGTAAAGCTAAAGTCGTTGTTACATAAATCACGTAAAAAGCATAAATAGCTGAGCGAGTCGCAGCCGAGTAATTGGGTATTGATGGCTCGGTAATAGGCGGCGTAAATATCGGCTTGATTTGCGGATATTTCATCACCTTTTAGCCAGTGCCAGCCGCCGAGTTTTTTATCTTTTGGTTTGTATATATCTTCAAGCGTGACTTGTGGGTTTATGCGTAAAAAATTACTGAGCGTTAGCGCGTCATTAGTATGTTGCGAATAGCTATTTATCAGCTGTTGCAAACGGCGCTTGGTGTTTATGGCTTGCTGAATATTTTTTAATATTGTTTGTTGAGTATGCTTTTGTAACTCTATACGGCAACCTAGCGGTAAATGGGGGAAGTTGTTTTCAATCTCGGTTTTTATAGGCTGGCTACTTTTACCAATGAGTGCGCGAAACTTACTGGCAAAGTCGTACTCTGGGCGAGCGTTGCCTACAAAGTCGAGCACGGTACAGCATTGCTTTTGGCTGTTGTCGGGTAAACGCAAACCACGGCCTAGTTGCTGCAAAAACAGCGTTAGGCTTTCAGTTGGGCGTAAAAATAATAGTGTATCGACCTCTGGAATATCGACACCTTCGTTAAAAATATCAACCACGCAAAGTATTTGTATTTCACCTTGGCGTAGTGCTTGCTGTTTAGCCGCGCGCTCATTGGTGTTTTTGCTGGTGAGTACATCGGCGTTTATGCCTGCTAAGTTAAACTTTTTAGCCATAAATTCAGCGTGTTTTTGGCTTACGCAAAACGCGAGTGCTTTAATGGTATGAACATTGGTCACTATATCAGCAAGGCTCGATATAATTTTGTTAGCGCGGCTGTTCTCCCCTGTATAAAGGTTACTTAGTTCGCTTATATCGTAACGGCCACCTCGCCATGTTATTTGGCTTAGGTCGATATCGTCATCCAATCCAAAGTATTGAAATGGGCATAAATGGCGTTGATTTATTGCCTCTGGTAAGCGGATTTCGGCGGCTATTACTCCGCAAAAATCATCGAGTATATTTGCGCCATCTTGTCGCTCTGGTGTAGCGGTTAAGCCAAGTAATATTGCGGGCGTAAAGTAACTTAAAATGGCACGGTAACTTGCAGCGCTTACATGATGTACTTCGTCTATCACTATGTAGTCGTAGTAATCATTGGTTAAGTTGAGTGATTCAATTTGGCTGTTAAGCGTTTGGATTGATGCAAAAAGTTGGTTGTAGCGCTGTGGTTTGTAGTTACCCACCCATAGCTCACCAAAGTCGTTATTTTTAAGCACACCACGGTAAGCGCTTTGCGCTTGTTTTAGTATTTCTTCGCGGTGGGCTACAAACAAAAAGTGTGCGTTTGGGTTTTTATCGTAAACAGTTTTAAAGTCGAACGCCGATATTATGGTTTTACCTGTGCCGGTTGCAGCAACTACTAAGTTTTTAAAGCGTTTATGTACGCTGCGCTCAGCACTTAGTTTTTCTAAGATAGCGAGCTGATGCGTTTTTGGTGTTATATCAAAATAAAACTGGCTGCTTGATTGCCCAACACCGCGTTGCTCGTTAAGTGAATTAATGAGCTTTTCTTTACACTCAGCAGCGCCTGTAAATAGCTCGAAGTCTTTTGATTCCCAGTAGGTTTCAAACGTACTTTTGGTTTTAGCTATGATGTGCGGGATTTCTTGTGCGGTAATTTTTAAGTTCCACTCAAGGCCGCTGGTAAGCGCCGAATGCGATAAGTTAGACGAGCCAATATAGCCTGTATGAAAACCCGTATTGCGCATAAATAAGTATGATTTAGCGTGTAGACGTTCTTGCTGATTATTATAACTTAGCTTTACTTCGGTATTTGGTAGGTTTGCTAAAAACTCAACGGCTTTAGCATCCGTTGCGCCCATGTACGAAGTAGTAATAACTTTGAGTTTATTACCGCTTTTAGTAAACGCTTCAAGCTCATTTTTAAAAATGCGCAGCCCCGTCCATTTTATAAATGAGACCAGCCAGTAAATAGTGTCGGACGATTTAATCTCGCGCTTTAGCTCGGTTTCAAGCGATATACCTGCATTAGCACCGCTAAATAATTCGCTTTGTGTAAGGCCTGTGAGTGGGAATATATCGCTTGAGTAATCTTTAAGGTTGGCCGCAATAGGGTTTTGGGTATTAAACAGTGCGGTAAGAATTCGGCCTTGGCTGTCGATAAGGTTTTCGTTAATTAGCTCGTCATCACGAATATGATCTTTAAGCCAAAGTACAAGGCTATTAGCTAGGCTAATTTGTTCTTGTAGGCGCTCGTTCGAGTTAGGAATGGCATTTATGGCATGCTCAACAAGTTTACTTAAAAAGCGTGAAAGCCATGTTGCGGCTTCGGCCGTTTCAAGCTGGCGCTCGCCAACATAAAATTGATCACGATTTAAGTTTTGCTCAATTACTTGCGTAATTAACTGCTCGTAAATACCAATTTGCTGCATTAAAACCACTCCCTGTTTGCGAGTAGTTAGTTTACTTAAAAGTGCATTGTAAACAAGCATTAACTCATTATCGAATTGAAGGTTAATGCCAAGTCAGCTCTCTCGTGATAACACCTGAAATTACATGATTCTTAAAATATTTTTATTTAACCTGCTCAGTTTAATTCTGAGCAAAGAGTGACAATTCAATAATTCTTGTAGTATAAATAGGTAAATATAGTTGGGTGGGTAGAAAATATTGCAATCATTTGATCTTATTACAAACTTCAAGCTTATATCAATATTGGTAACATTGCTGATATTTATTGTTGGTCTACCTTTGTTAGTTTCTCGACTTAGGGTAACAACTCTTAAGCATCAAGTTTTGAGTTTAGATTTTTATATGAAGTTGAAAACACTAATAGAAGAGGATTTTGAAAAAAATTATTCAACGATATTAGTTGCTTTATATGGCTACACAAAATGCGAGCTAAATCAGTATGAGATATTATGGTTTATTAGGACTCCAGGGGCATTTAAGTTACTTAGACAGTACTCATCATGTAGAAAGTACTTGATGGTGTGTGAAAAATCAAAAGTGATTAAATTAAAAGTAGCATACCGAGAGAAAAAACCTAGATTCGTAGAAGGTAGTGTTTAGAAATCTGTGTCATTTCAGTATTATTAAGAAAACAGGAGTGACACATGACTCAATCTTTCGATTTCAACAAAGCATTAGCTGAACTTCAGGCTGGTAAAGGTCTTACT
>NZ_JADYXA010000049.1:0-23166 GCF_015864495.1 Pseudoalteromonas sp. SWYJZ98
ATAATGCATGTTGGCATTGGGTATATTGATAATATGGCTTCCAATGGTCATGACATAGCACACCGGTAAAGTGCGGTAAAATACCGGCCTCATCCATCGCTATTTTTCCTCTTTTTTCATGAGGATAAAAATAAGTCCACCAAGTCGTTGATGCACCATGAAGCCATCGCCGTTTACCGCCGATATTAATGCCAGTCTCATCAACATGCAAAGTTTGATGCGGGCTTTGTAATGCCGCTTTGATGATACCTTCTGCGCCCGATGACTTTACCAGTGCCGCTGCTTGTTCATTAAAGTTAAATAAACTGCCGGCACTGATCGGAATACCTAGTTGGTCACTAAAGTATTCTTCAATGCGGTTATAAGGGAGTAATTGATATTGTGATAAGTAAACCGCATGGGCTTTCACACCAACACCATATTGAATAGGACCGTTAACACCTTGGGGGAATTCACCAACAAACCGCTTCCCTTGCTCATTCTCAAGGATTTGAGCCTGGTATTCGGTCACCACTTTACTGATATCTATATCGACGACTTGTCGCTTTTGAAAACCCACCTCACGATAGTGACCTTTAGGTAAAAAATCTCGGTCAACTAAAATGACTTGTACCTCATCAGGTGTTTCTGTTTGAGTCAGCGTTTTACCTACTCGGCCTTTTTGTCCGCCAGNGAATGCTACTATTTTGACTATTAAGTCCTAATTTACTAGCTAGCATAACAACGACAACAAAAATGAGTTCAATAGACATCTTCAACGCTGGCGAGAGTGTTTTATCTTCTTGTAACTGAGTTTTAGTTTGCTCAACTATTTCAGTGATATTTATGCTGTTTAAATTCATTAAAGCTAGAGCGATAGGGTAATAGCTCTAGCTTGGCATACTGGCAGGATCAGTCAATAGCTAAAAAAGATCCTTAGAAAATAATTTGTCTTGGTGAATAGTTACCTAATTATTAAGCTGCAGTAAATCCCATTTTGTACCATATAGGTCTTCAAAAACCACTACGGTGCCATAGGGTTCTACTCTAGGCTCTTCGTTAAATGTAACACCTTTAGAAAGCATTAAATTATAATCTCGCCAGAAATCATTAGTATGCAAAAATAAAAACACGCGACCACCCGTTTGATTACCAATAGCGCTAATTTGTTTGGGCGTTGTGGCTTTAGCAAGCAGTAGATTAGTCCTGCTCGAATTAGCTCTGTTTGAACAAGCCCCGTTTGAATTTGGAGGTGAAATTAATACCCAGCGTTTACCATCTCCTAAATCAGTATCCTCGACTAACTCAAAGTTGAGCTTTTGAGTATAAAACTCAATGGCATCGTCGTAGTCCTTAACAACTAATGCAATGCCGCTTATATGCTGTTGAACGTTAGTCATGTTTGGTTTACTCCGTACTATTAAATAAATGTACTTTTTATCATATTTAGTAAACGATCAAGTAGGGTATATGCTCGCAGTATGTAGCTTATTTATAGGTATAAATTAAACAGTAACAATCTGGTTTATAATAAAAAGCAAAACCCAGCCGAGGCTGGGTTTACTTTAAGTCGAGTTTTAGCGTTAAATGCATAAAATGTTTATCTGTGTAATTCGCCAGTACGTTCTGGTTGATAGGTTACTTCTTTTATTTTTACCTTTATTAAGCCGCCACTCGGTTTAGGCCACTCAATTTCATCGCCTTGGTTTAGCCCAAGTAATGCGCTACCAACGGGGGATAATATCGATATTTTATCGCCGCTAGAGTCACTGTTTTTTGGGTACACTAAGGTTAACGTAAATTCTTCTTTAGAAGACTCAACAATAAAGTTTACAGTTGAGTTCATTGTTACAACTGACGATGGCATATCTTTAGGTTCGACTATTGTCGCTCGTGCCAGTTCAGCTTCCAATTCTTCTTTATTAGTAAAGCTACCTGCAGGCAATGATTCCATTAAGTCATACAATCTATCTGCATCGAGTGATGAGATGATTAGTTCAGGTTTTTTATTCATCTTAATATCCTTAATAATTTTTAATAAATAAAATTAACTCTGAGTATGGCTTGGCATGCATTTAAGAAGCAAAGGGATACGCGAAGTCATTTTATTAATTAGCCACACCTGTGGCTTTTACTTTATTTGTGCCCAATAGCTAAAAACCCAGCCGAAGCTGGGTTTTTATTTGAGCTAGGTGTTTAGGGGATGATTACATCATGCCGCCCATTCCACCCATGCCGCCCATATCAGGTGCACCAGCAGATTCGTCTTTAGGGATTTCAGCTACCATTGCTTCAGTAGTGATCATTAGACCCGCAATAGACCCTGCAAACTGTAGCGCAGAGCGTGTTACTTTAGTAGGATCTAGGATACCCATTTCAATCATGTCGTTGTATTCGCCAGTTGCTGCGTTGTAACCGTAGTTACCATCGCCGCCTTTAACTGCGTTAATTACAACTGATGCTTCGTCGCCTGCGTTAGTTACGATTTGACGAAGTGGTGCTTCCATCGCACGAAGTGCAACTTTAATACCGTGGTTTTGATCTTCGTTGTCGCCAACTAAATCAACTAGCTTGCTAGCAGCACGTACAAGTGCAACACCGCCGCCAGGTACTACGCCTTCTTCAACCGCTGCACGAGTTGCATTTAATGCATCTTCAACGCGGTCTTTTTTCTCTTTCATTTCGATTTCAGTAGCAGCACCTACTTTGATTACTGCAACACCGCCAGCTAATTTAGCCATGCGCTCTTGAAGTTTTTCTTTATCGTAGTCAGATGTAGCTTCTTCAATTTGTGCTTTAATTTGAGAAACACGACCAGTAATACTCGCTTCTTCGCCAGCACCGTCAATGATAGTTGTATCATCTTTAGTGATAATTACGCGTTTAGCTGTACCTAAGTCTTCAACTGTTGCTTTTTCAAGCTCTAAGCCGATTTCTTCAGAAATAACAGTACCGCCAGTTAAAACAGCAATATCTTGTAGCATTGCTTTACGACGATCGCCAAAGCCAGGTGCTTTAACAGCTGATACTTTAACAATACCGCGCATGTTATTAACTACTAATGTAGCTAGTGCTTCGCCTTCAAGGTCTTCTGCAATGATTAGTAGTGGTTTACTTGCTTTAGCAACCGCTTCTAATGTTGGCAATAATTCGCGGATGTTAGATATTTTTTTATCTACAAGTAGAATAAATGGGTTATCTAGCTCAACAGTGCCTTTTTCTGGGCTGTTGATAAAGTAAGGAGATAAGTAACCACGGTCAAACTGCATGCCTTCAACAACATCTAGTTCGTTTTCAAGTGATTGACCTTCTTCTACAGTAATAACACCACTGTTGCGGCCTACTTTTTCCATTGCTTGAGCAATGATATTACCAATCTCTTGATCAGAGTTAGCTGAAATAGTACCTACTTGTGCAATTGCTTTAGTATCAGAACAAGGAACAGATAACGCTTTAAGCTCTGCAACAGCAGCAATAACTGCTTTGTCGATGCCGCGCTTAAGATCCATTGGATTCATGCCTGCTGCAACAGCTTTAAGGCCTTCATTAACAATAGACTGTGCAAGTACTGTAGCGGTAGTTGTACCATCGCCGGCTGCATCATTTGCTTTAGATGCAACTTCTTTAACCATTTGTGCGCCCATGTTTTCAAACTTGTCTTCAAGTTCGATTTCTTTTGCTACAGATACACCATCTTTAGTGATAACTGGAGAGCCAAATGATTTGTCTAGTACAACGTTACGGCCTTTAGGACCTAATGTAACTTTTACTGCGTTTGCCAGGATGTTTACGCCAGTTAGCATTTTAGCGCGTGCGTCACCTGCAAAAAGTACTTCTTTTGCTGCCATGTTTTAAATTCCTCTAAATTCTTAAATGTTTATAAACGAAAAGTAGGTTTAGCCTACAATGCCTAAAATATTATCTTCACGCATGATCAGGTACTCTTGACCTTCGATCTTTTCAACTTTTTCAACATATGAGCCAAATAACACAGTGTCACCGGCTTTAACTTCTAACGCTCTCACATCACCGTTATCTAAAACGCGACCATTACCTACGGCTACAACTTCTCCGCGAGTTGATTTTTCAGCTGCAGAGCCAGTTAATACAATACCGCCAGCAGATTTTGTTTCTTCTTCTAGACGTTTAACGATTACGCGATCTTGTAAAGGACGAATGTTCATGTTTTTTAGTTCTCCTAACAGTTTCTGAACAGTACAGAAAAAAGCTTTTCTAATTTGCATTCATTAATGGGGGTAGAGTGTAAAATTCCAAGAGAAAAAATGATAAATTTTTAATCTTTTCGCTCATATTCGCCATCAATAGTCGTTGGTCGTTCCATTTGCCCTTGCTCTCGTTCAGCATGTTGCTGCCCAGCAAACGGCGATGGCCCTTGTTGCCTACCTGCGCTCATTCTAACAGTTGCTTGGCTAGCAAGGCCTGCGGCCAGTTTGTTACGAATTGCAGGCGTTAATAATAGTAACCCAAACACGTCGGTCATAATGCCAGGAGTAAGTAATAATACCCCTGCAATTACAACGCATATTCCGGTAAATAATTCTTTGGCTGGCATTTGCCCTTGCGCCATTTGCGCTTGTACGTTTTGCAGCGCACCCATACCTTGTGTTTTAACCATTTTGGCACCTAAAATCGCGGTAATAACAACAAGTGCAATTGTTGCAAATCCGCCAATCACATCGCTTACTTGAATCAGTAAGGCGATTTCGATAATAGGGATGATGATAAACAACACAAATAAAAATCTAAACATAGCGCTCTCTAAATAATGACACTCAAAAGAGTTGATGAAATATAAATGAGGGTGACTAGGTCTCTTTTCAAGGTTAGGGCATAGGTATAGTCATTTTACTGATATTTAAGCGTCTACACATTGTATCGGCTATCAGATACTATGAAGCTAGACACTGTCCAATAAGAATAGGTTCATAATGACTACGCATTTTAAAATGATTTTTACGACCTGCAAAGATGAAGCAGAAGCACGCAGCCTAGCAAGGGCGTTGGTAGAAAAAAAGCTAGCAGCTTGTGTAAATATTTTACCTAACATGGGCTCTATTTATATGTGGGAAGGCGAAGTAGCAGAAGCAACTGAAGCCAAGCTACTTATAAAAACAAAAGCAGATAAAATGAACGATGTATTTTTAACAATAAAAGATCTACATAGCTACGAAGTGCCGGAGATTCAGGTTGTAGAAGTTTCAACTGGTAATTTGGCGTATTTTAATTGGATGGACGAGGTACTGAATTAATGCGTTTTTTCTTTTTATTGTTGGTTACATTATTAACCGTACCCGTAAAGGCTGCGACTAATAATGTGCTTGGTGATCTACTTGGGCCTCCGCAACAGACTTTTTTACCTGTAGACCAAGCGTTTGTTTTTGATTTTGACCAACAAGGCAGTACCTTGTTTGTAGGTTGGGATATAGCACCAGACTATTATTTATATAAAAAGAAAATAGAAATTATCGCCAAAGGTGCAAACATTCAAGTAGGCGACACTGGCAGTGGCGAAATTATTGAAGATGAATTTTTTGGTAAAACAGAGGTTTTTTTTAATTCCGCGAGTGTTATTAGTAAGCTAAGTAATGTAACCGAAAGCGCCGTGGTTAAAGTTCGTTACCAAGGCTGTGCAAAAGCAGGGCTTTGCTATCCACCAGAAGTAATTAGCATCCCACTTAGTGTTATTAGTGGCGCACAGATTAAAAATGTAGACCAAAATAACACTACAGATGAAGCAGCAACTGCGCAAAGTACATTTGCAGCACTTAACGAGCCAGCTACTGAACCTACAACAAATTCTGATGATACCGAAAAAGAGCTTACTTTTACTGAGCAATTAGCAAGTCAGGGCTTAATAACTAATTTACTTATATTTTTTGTTGTTGGTGTAGGCCTTGCTTTTACGCCCTGCGTATTCCCTATGTTTCCTATTTTGTCGAGCTTAATTGCGGGTCAGCAAAACCTTTCAACTAAAAAAGCGTTTGCGTTGTCGTTTGTATATATACAAGGTATGGCAGTTACCTATGCAGCACTTGGTTTAGTTGTTGCGGCGCTTGGTGGGCAAGTGCAGGGGTATTTACAGCATCCATTTGTATTAGTTAGCTTTAGTTTACTATTTGTATTATTGGCTATGTCGATGTTTGGTTGGTACGAAATAAAACTGCCAAGCAGTATGATGAGCAAGCTAACTCAGGTAAGTAATAACCAAAAAGGCGGCAACTACGTTGGCGTATTTTTAATGGGCGTACTGTCGGGGTTAATTGCATCACCGTGTACTACTGCGCCACTGTCGGCTGCGCTGTTATTTGTAGCGCAAAGTGGTGATTACTTAGTGGGTGGTTTAACGCTATACGTGCTTAGTTTAGGTATGGGGTTACCACTTTTATTACTTGGTACATCTGGCGGTAAATTGCTGCCTAAAGCAGGTGGTTGGATGGAGCAAGTTAAAACTTTGTTTGGCTTTGTAATGCTTGTTGTGCCGCTTATATTACTTGAGCGACTAGTAAGCGCCGACATTATATTATTAATGGCAGGTGTGCTTGCATTAGCAACGGCACTTTACCTACATCACTGGCAAAGTAGCCAAACACAAAGCAAGTTAAAAACTGCATTATGGTTTGCTGCAACGCTATTAGTTATGACAGGGTTTACGTTAACTAAAAACTACTTTTGGCCAGTACAAGCTGTGCAAGTTAGCTTACAAAGTAATGAGTTTAAAAAGGTGGCGGATTTAGCTGAGCTAAAAGAAGCCGTAGCGCAAGCGAGTAATGAAGGTCGAATGGTTATGGTCGACTTATATGCTGACTGGTGTGTGGCGTGTAAAGAGTTTGAGCATTACACGTTTCCAGATGCCAAAGTGCAAAGTGAATTTAGCCATTATCAGCTAATTCAAGTTGATTTAACAAACAGTGACAATAAAACAATTGAGTTAATGGAAGAGTACACCGTGTTTGGTTTACCTAGTATTTTGTTTTTTAACACCCAAGGTAAAGAGCTAACTACACAACGTGTAACCGGCTTTTTAAACGCAGAAGATTTTGCTACACACCTTGCTACAGTGCGCGCCAGCGCACAATAATAGTGCAATAGAGCCACTTGGATATAGCAAGTGGCTTACGACTCCCTCCTAGTTATCCGTTCCCAAAACAGAGATTGGACCAGTATTTTGCTGCTATTTACATCGAAATCACTATAATAGTTGGTTAACGTGAGAATTTGTTGCTACATTACTTTTTTCTGCTTACTTAAAAGCGAAAAACTACTTAGCAACCGCTTAACTCATTACTTATAGGATATATCGCGTATTATGGCTGCAAAATTTAACCTTTTAGTTATAAATGGTCCAAATTTGAACATGCTTGGCAAACGTGAACCGGATAAATACGGTTTTCAAACGCTAAGTGAAATTATGAGCGAACTAACCAGTGCCGCTGATAGTCTAGATGTTGAGTTAGCACATTTTCAAAGTAATAGTGAGCAAGCCCTCATTGATCGAATACACAGTGCTTGGCAAACGGTTGATTACATAATAATTAACCCTGCTGCATTTACGCATACAAGCGTTGCATTACGTGATGCATTGCTAAGTGTTGATATTCCGTTTTTTGAAGTGCACTTAAGTAATGTGCACGCACGTGAAGCCTTTCGTCATCATTCGTATTTTTCTGATGTGGCACAAGGCGTGATATGTGGATTAGGTGCAATGGGTTACCACGCAGCATTAAATGCCGCTGTGAGCCGGTTGAAAAACTCGATTTAATTTTAAATTAACACACAAACAAACAGGCGGGTCGTGTAATGGATATTCGCAAGATAAAGAAGCTTATCGAATTAGTAGAAGAATCAGGTATTGCTGAGCTAGAAATCACTGAAGGTGAAGAATCAGTACGTATTAACCGTAACAACATGAGCGCAGGCCCTGGTTACCCGCAATTTGCTCCACAGCAATATGCACCGGCGCCAGCAGCCCCAGCTCCAGTTGCAGCAGCTCCTGTAGCAGTTGAAGCAGCAGCTCCAGCAGAACCTACTGGCCATCAAGTTAAATCACCAATGGTTGGATCTTTCTATGCAGCAGCGTCTCCTGAAGCTCCAGCGTATGTAGAAGTTGGTCAGCAAGTTAAAGTTGGCGATACGCTTTGTATTATCGAAGCTATGAAAATGATGAACCAAAT
Source organism: Pseudoalteromonas sp. SWYJZ98 (assembly GCF_015864495.1). Classification (NCBI taxonomy): domain Bacteria; kingdom Pseudomonadati; phylum Pseudomonadota; class Gammaproteobacteria; order Alteromonadales; family Pseudoalteromonadaceae; genus Pseudoalteromonas; species Pseudoalteromonas sp. SWYJZ98. The sequence goes on from NZ_JADYXA010000049.1 coordinate 8,172, forward strand.
TGAGTCAGATAAAGCCGGTACAGTAAGAGCTATCTTAGCTGAAAATGGCGAGCCAATAGAATTTGATCAACCTCTATTCATCATTGAATAATAGCGTAACCTAAAAGGCCAACTCTAATGTTAGATAAAGTAGTCATTGCAAACCGAGGTGAAATTGCACTTCGTATATTGCGCGCCTGCAAAGAGCTTGGGATCAAAACGGTTGCTGTGCATTCAACGGCGGATCGCGATCTTAAGCATGTATTGCTTGCAGATGAAACCATCTGTATTGGTAGACCATCAGCAACTGAAAGTTATTTAGATATCCCGCGCATTATTGCTGCGGCTGAAATAACTGACGCTGTAGCGATTCATCCAGGTTACGGTTTCCTTGCAGAAAACGCTGATTTTGCCGACCAAGTTGAGCAAAGTGGTTTTGTATTTATTGGTCCAAAAGGTGACACTATTCGCCTTATGGGTGATAAAGTTTCTGCTATTTCAGCAATGCGTAAAGCAGGCGTTCCATGTGTACCAGGGTCTGATGGTCCGGTATCAGATGATAAAGAACGTAACATGCAAATCGCTAAACGAATCGGTTACCCGGTAATCATCAAAGCCGCTGGTGGCGGTGGTGGTCGTGGTATGCGTGTTGTTCGTAGCGAATCTGAACTTATTGATTCAATTGCATTAACACAGCAAGAAGCTAAGCAGTTCTTTGGTAATAGCATGGTTTACATGGAGAAATTCCTTGAAAACCCACGCCATATCGAAGTTCAAGTATTAGCAGATGGCCAAGGTAATGCAGTACATTTAGGTGAACGTGATTGTTCTATGCAACGTCGTCACCAAAAAGTAGTTGAAGAAGCACCAGCGCCAGGTATTACTGCAGAAACACGTAAATTTATTGGTGAACGCTGTACACGTGCATGTATCGAAATCGGTTACCGCGGTGCAGGTACGTTTGAGTTTTTATACGAAAACGGCGAGTTTTACTTCATCGAAATGAATACACGTATTCAGGTTGAACACCCTGTAACTGAAATGGTTACTGGTATTGATTTAATCAAAGAGCAGTTAAAAATTGCTGCGGGTCAGCCATTATCATTCACGCAAGACGACGTTGTTATTCGTGGTCATGCTATTGAGTGTCGTATTAATGCTGAAGACCCTGAAACGTTTATCCCTTCACCGGGTAAAATTACACGTTTCCATCCTGCTGGTGGCTTAGGTATTCGTTGGGACAGCCATATTTACGCTGACTATACGGTTCCACCACATTACGATTCAATGATTGGTAAGTTAATCACTTACGGTGAAAATCGTGACGTAGCTATTGCCCGCGCGCGCAATGCACTTAACGAGCTAGTAATTGACGGAATTAAAACTAATACTCCTTTGCATAAGAGAATTCTTGCAGATGAAAACTTCCAAAATGGTGGTACTAACATCCACTATCTTGAGAAGAAATTAGGATTGTAATTCTAGCCTGTAAAAAGGCGTTTTATCTTAGTTAATAACCCGAGTTATTAAGCTGATTTAAATAATTAAAAATCCGATATCAGGAGACTGATATCGGATTTTTTAATGCCTGTAATTTAAGTTTTATAGACAATAAAAAAGTCCATAAAATATACTGCAAAGAGTAAATTCGATGGACTCAATATTTATATAATATGTTGAACTAACATTACACTAATTTAGATTCAATTAACTGTAGTGCTTCTTCTAAAATTGTTTCTACTGCTTTTTTAGCGCGCTCAGGGTCGCGTGACTTTATGGTCTCTAAAATATCAGCGTGCTTAGCAACATCTGCGCCCGGTACACCTTTAATGTGGTTTGTATAACGAATACTTACTCTAAGGGCTGTACTAATAAACTCAGTTAACTGCACAAAAAAGCGATTGTTACTGGCCACTAATATGCTGGTATGAAAAGCAATGTCGGCTTCTAGTGGGTCGTCTAAGCCTTCGTCTGCTTCAGCCATACGGGCTAAGGCACTATCTATATCAGCGAGTTGTTCAGCAGTTGCATTTAGTGCTGCAAGAGCGGCCGCTTGTGGTTCAAGGGCTACGCGTACTTGAGTAAACTCTTTTAATAACGACAGTGATGGTTTGCTGCTTAAAATCCAACGTAGTACGTCGGTATCAAACATGTTCCAGCTACTTTCAGGTAATACACGAATACCTTGCTTAGGACGCGATGAAATTAATCCTTTAGCAGAGAGCATTTTTACCGCTTCGCGGGTAGCGCTGCGACTTACATCATACTTTATACATAAATCGGCTTCAGAAGGCAGGCCTTCGCTTACAGGGTAAACACCACGCACAATAGCAAAACCCAAATCGTGGGTTAATTGTTGTGTTAAATTTTGACGGGGTTGGCTTTTCATTGCGCAGGATTCCGAGTTGATATATTGCTTTATTATATATCATATATCATATTAATGTACTTAAGGATATGATATAAACTTTTAATTAGTTAAATATTTTAGCACAGCAATAACAACTTAGTTTGGCTCTTTATAATGTAAATGTAAGTTTATAAAGGGTTTAATTAAAATTGAAAATGCGCTGTATGGAGAGTTGAATTTGAACACCCTAGCTCAATATCATAGTCTTTCTGGTAAAGTTATTTTTATTACAGGCGGTGCATCAGGCATTGGTAGAGCAATGGTTAAATCCTTTGTAAACCAAAATGCAAAAGTAGCATTTATAGATATTGATGATAAGGCAGCGCAATCGCTTATTCGTGATTTACCCAATGCAAAACTATGGTATAGGCAAGTTGATGTAACTGACTCTCATGCACTTCAGCAATCACTTGTGGATGCATGCGCCGCTTTTGGTGCCATTAATGTACTAGTTAATAATGTAGCGAACGACCGCCGCCAAGCGAGCGAAGACGTTACAGTGCAAGACTGGGATCAGTGCTTACAAATAAACTTAAACCCTGCATTTTTTGCCTCTCAAGTTGCTATGTCTTTTATGAAAGGCGATGGAGCCGGCAGTATCATTAATTTTAGCTCTATTAACGCGATTATGGGCCAGCCACAAATGGCAGGCTATGTAACCGCAAAAGCAGGGCTAATTGGTATGACTAAGGCATTGGCTCGCGATTACGGCGAGTTTGGTATTCGCGTTAACGCTATTTTACCAGGGTGGGTGGCTACCGACCGTCAACTAGCAAGCTGGTTTACCGAAGAAGAGCAAGTTAAGTGGATGGAAGCCATGGCACTTAAAAAATTAGTAACTCCTGAAGATGTTGCTAATTTGGCACTCTTTTTAGCCGCCGATGAAAGCAGTATGATCACCGGGCAAAGTATTAAAATTGACGGTGGGAGGCTTTAAAGCTTGGCTACTTCATCTCTTTTTATTGCTGTTGACTGGGGCACGAGCCATTTACGCGCTTATTTGTGCGAAGTACGAGCGCAATCAACACTTAAACTATTAGCACAACGTGATGGCCCTGGTGTTATTAAGGCAAATCAAAATTTTGAGCAAACCCTAATCGACACCATTGCGGTGTGGAAGCAAGAATATGGCAGCTTACCTATATATATTGCAGGACAAATTACCTCAAGCATCGGCTGGCACGAAACGCCTTATTTAGAATGCCCAATTAATCCCGAAGGGTTACTTAATGCTGCTGTTAGCTTTGATTGCGATGGACATATTACTAAAGCGTTACCTGGCACAAAGTGTACGCTGCAAAATGGCTTGTTTGATGTAATGCGCGGCGAAGAGCTGCAAATTTTAGGGTTTTTAAAGCAAAACCCACAGTATCAACAAGGTAAAATATTACTCTGTTTGCCTGGCACACATACCAAATGGGTGCTTATAAACAATGGCGAAATCATTTGCTTTAAAACAGCCATGACCGGTGAGTTATATGATTTGTTATGTCATCAAAGTGTTTTAATTCCTAACGACTGCGCAGAAGGTGAGTTTGACTTTAAAGCATTTGAGCAAGGCTGTGAGCTAACTTTAGGTAGTGATAGCGGTAACTTGGCACATGGTATTTTTAGTGTGCGTACCCGCCAGCTTTCAAAGGAGTTAACGCCAGTACAAGCTAAAGCCTATTTGTCGGGTGTATTAATTGGCAGCGATGTACGAGCAGCTCGCCACGCTAGTGAATGGCAATTATTAAGTGATACGCAAGTTGTGGTGATTGGCACAAAGCAGCTGAATAAGTGTTTTACTACGGCGCTTAACCAAATAGGTGTGAAGTGTGTTGAGTTTGATATTAAAACAGCGACGCTTAGCGGCTTTAATTATTTATTTAATTTAGAGTCAAAAAAATAAACCCCTTTATAACGGTTAAATTAAAAAGGGGTTAACAGGAAGCTATTATTACTTGATAGTTAAGCGTTTTTAGCTGCTTGGTTATGCTCAATATAATCATTAAGCGCAGCAACTTGCGCCTCATTAAAACGTAGTCCTAATTTACTGCGGCGCCATAAAATATTGTATGCGTTTTCTGCCCACTCTTCATTTAGCAAGTAATCTACTTCTGCTGCAAATAAACCATGGCCAAAATCTTGGCCTAAATCACTCAGGCCAGTTGCACTACCTAAAATATGTTTAGCACGAGTACCATAAGTGCGTACAAAGCGTTTAAGTGTTATTTCAGGTAGCCATTCGTATTTTGCTTTTAGCTCTGATTTAAGTGCTTCTACAGAGCTAAAATCACCACCAGGGAGCGGACTATGTTTGGTCCACGCTTTGCTCATTTGCGGATAAAAATCTTCAAGCTTATTAACCGCAGCTTCGGCAAGTTTGCGATAAGTTGTAATTTTTCCGCCAAACACACTCAGTAGAGGTGTTTGCTTAGCATCACTCGAAAGCTCTAATTTATAATCGCGAGTAACGGCTTGTGCATTAACTGATTCGTCATCAAGTAATGGGCGTACACCAGAAAAGGTATGTACTATGTCTTCGCGTTTAATCGGTTGTTTAAAGTAGGTATTAGTAATATCAATTAAGTAATCAATTTCTTCATCACTAATTTTAACGTCTTGTGCTTCACCTTTGTGTTCTACATCGGTTGTGCCAATAAGTGAGAAGTCATCTTCAAACGGAATAACAAACACAATACGCTGATCTTTATTTTGTAAAATATAAGCTTGTTTTTCGTCGTGAATGCGAGGCACTACAATGTGGCTACCTTTTACAAGGCGAATATTTTGTGGTGATTTTTCTGTTAGAGCTTCGTCAAATAATTTAGCAACCCAAGGACCCGCAGCATTAACAATCCCTTTGGCAGAAATGGTGTATTTAGCTTTGCTCTTTTGCTGCTCAAGCGTTACCTGCCATTTACCTTGCTCACGTTTAGCATTTACACACTTAGTTTGCGTGGTAATAACAGCACCTTTTTGTTGCGCTGCTAGGGCGTTTAAAACGACTAGGCGAGAATCATCAACCCAGCCATCTGAGTACTCAAAACCTTTAGTAATAGAGGGTTCTAAAACGCTATTTTCACCAAATTTAATGCTTCGAGAACCCGCTAGTGTTTCGCGTTTTGCTAGGTTGTCATACATAAACAAGCCAATACGAATCATCCACGCAGGGCGCAGGTGTTTTTGATGCGGCAATCTAAAGGTTAGCGGCCACATAATATGAGGTGCGTTTTTAAGTAGCACTTCTCGCTCTGCTAGCGCTTCTTTTACTAATCTAAATTCGTAATGCTCAAGGTAGCGCAGACCGCCGTGGATCAGCTTAGAACTGTTTGAAGATGTTGCACAGGCAAGGTCTGATTGTTCGCACAATAGAACTTTTAACCCTCTGCCAGCTGCATCAGCTGCTATTCCAGTGCCGTTTACACCGCCACCGATGACTAGTAAGTCATATTCGTTATCTGCTAATTCCACCGAGCTAACCTTTTTATTTGTAATATAAATAAGACATAAACATCATAAAGCTGCTGTTTTCATTTGACAATAGAAAACCCAGATTTTCATTCGTTAATTTTGACGCCAATCCATTTTCAATTTTAAGCAGTAAAGCATGCCTTTTAAATCTAGCATTTAGCTAAGTTAAAAAAGCAAAGTGGCTAAAGTATTAGCCTTAGCCACTTAGTATTTACTGCGGGCAGTTTTTATTCGTTAAGCAGACTTGGGCTACGCAGTGCTGCCATTTTGCGTATAGATCGTTACGCTCGTCGGCACTCATGGTGGGCTCAAAGCGACGGTCGCATGTCCACATTTTAGATAACTGTTCAGTCGACTCGTACACACCTGCTTGCAAGCCCGCTAAATAAGCGACCCCTAAAGAAGTGGTTTCGGTCACTGTTGGTCGCTCAACTGTTGCACCTAAAATGTTTGATAAAAAGGTCATAACCCAATTATTTTTTACCATACCGCCATCTACACGAAGCACACTTGGGCGAAGGCCATCACGCTCCATCGCTTTTTGTAAATCTTTGGTCTGGTAACCAACTGATTGCAAAGCAGCCGCAACAATAGTGCTAATACCAGAGTCGCGTGTTAGCCCTAAAATAGCGCCACGCGCATTAGGGTCCCAGTAAGGAGCGCCTAAACCCGTAAACGAAGGCACTAAAAATACACCATGATCGAGCGGTACATCTTTAACCATCGACTCACTTTCGCCAGCATGGCTAAGTAGCTTTAAGCCTTCAACAATCCACTGCATAGTTGCGCCAGCCATAAATATACTGCCTTCAATGGCGTAAGTTGGCTTGCCGTTTAATCTGTAGGCAACAGTGGTCAATAAGCGGTTTTCTGAGGTCAGTGCTTTTTCGCCAGTGTTAAGCATTAAAAAACAGCCAGTACCGTAAGTACTTTTAGCCATGCCTTGTTCAAAACATGCGTGTCCTACAAGCGCAGCTTGTTGATCGCCTGCAATACCACAAACACGAATTGGCGCGCCAAAAATATCAGCGCTGGTTGAACCAAACTCGTCAGCAGAATCCATTACTTCTGGCAGCATAGATTCTGGAATATCGAATAACTCTAAAAGCTCTTGATCCCACTGCTGGGTATGAATATTAAATAACATGGTGCGCGATGCATTGGTTGCATCTGTGCGGTGCTCTTTGCCGCCTGTTAGCTGCCAAAGTAGGTAAGTGTCAACCGTACCGAAGGCGAGCTCACCTGCAAGGGCCTGTTCGCGTGCGCCTTCAACGTTATCTAAAATCCAACGAATTTTAGTGGCCGAAAAATAAGGGTCGAGCAATAAGCCTGTTTTATCGCTTATCGTTTGGCAAAGCTCATCAGTTGTTAGGCTTTCGCAATAGTCACTGGTGCGACGGTCTTGCCATACAATAGCGTTATAAATTGTTTTGCCTGTTTTTTTGTCCCACACCAAAGTGGTTTCGCGCTGATTGGTGATACCAATGGCAATAATTTCTTCAGGCTTTACATCGTTTTTAGTTAACACTTCGCGACTAGTGCTAAGCACTGTTTGCCAAATATCGTTAGGGTCGTGTTCTACCCAACCATTTTGTGGAAAATGCTGCGAAAATTCTTGTTGTGCTGTACCAAAAACGTCTGCATCTTTTGTAAACAAGATGGCCCGAGAGCTTGTGGTTCCTTGATCAATTGAGAGTATGTATTTGGACATGATATTTGTGTTATTTATCTTATCTTATATATGACTAGATTGCCTTTAACCGAAGTTAATGGCAATGGTTTTTTCTTAAAATAGCAGATTAAAAAATAAACACGCCAATATTTGCTGGTAACTCTTTTATATAAAAGGCGTTTTATTTTTGCATTATTTTAAGGGCGTATGCGGCTATTGATTAAAACAACCGCTTAAAGCTTATTATTACTTGGTGTGAGGTTTAGCTTGTTGCCAATCCATACCGGTAGAAAAGCGATTATCAAACCCGCGCCACTGTGGCAGCGGCTTACCATCAACAACAGCTTGGTCGCCGTTTTGTGGTAAATCTAAGTATTTACACTCGCTGGCTATGCCTTTTACGTGGCAATCCATCATGGCAAGTACAAAGTGTTTGTTGGTCTCGTTTAGTGTGCGCATAGACCACGAAGGCTCATAGTAATGGCCTATATCTAGCTCACTGCTGCTTTGTGCAATAGCAGGGGCTGGGTGTGGTGCTATATTATGGCGTGCATTTTTGTAAGTAAGCATGTACTTATCTTTGCTGCCTGTTTGTTCATAAAGACTTTTAATGCCTTCATAGCCTGAAATGTCATCTAAGTTACCGGCTACATAAAGCGAAGGTACTTTAATATTTTCCATTGCTTTGGCATCAAATATAGCGTGCTGTCCGCCCCATGGTGCAAAGGCCACCATCGCTTTTATACGAGGGTCTATTTTTGGGTTTTGGTATTGTCCACCAGCGCAGCTGTTTAGTAATTGCTGTACTTTTTTAATTTGAGCTGGGTCTTTCATACCCGTAAACATAGCCGTAGTTTGCTCATTAAAAGCGTAACAACCACCTATCGTATTTACCGCGCCATAGCCACCCATTGAGTAACCAATTACACCTGCGCTTTTGTTATCTACCTGCTTGCTGGCAAAGTTGTTTTGCTCATTAAAGTAATTAATTACAAACTGCTGATCGCGTGAGCGATTTATAAGCGTGCTAAAAAAGCCAGAAAACGGTGCGTTTTCAAAATCAACATCGGCATTGGTTGAGTCAGTATGGTCAATAGCTACCACAATGTAACCGTGCGACGCTAAATGCTCGCCAAGGTAGTACATAATTGTACGGTAACCGGTATAACCGTGCGAAAGCACTATCACAGGGTAGTGCTCTTTATTATTAATGGCGACATCACGCATTGCATCGGCTTGCAAAGTAAACTCTTTACCTGAGCGAGTTTCATCTGTGTAGCTGCTAAGTGGCGCTTTTGCTGTATTTGCAGCCGGATACCACACCTCTACTTTTAAAGGACGATCTTTTTGACCTTGTGTAGCGGGGTCAAATTGCGCAGGGTTAACTAAATCAAGTGTTTGCACACCTACATTGTAGCTACCTTTAGCTGCAAGCTCTGGCAGTACTTCGCTAGTGATTGGCGGGTATAGCTGCTCTGGTTTATTAGATTCAGCAACAGCTACACTGGCAGATAAACTGCACGTTGCAAGTAATATGGCTTTTGAAAGCGCCTTGAGTGTGTGTGTCATTGTGTGTCCTTGTTGTGTATTTTTATTTTTTAATTTGTCAGTTCAGCCGACTCGACGACATTGCTATATTGCAGCAGCCACTGTGCTCGCAAGGTATCCATTATGTTCATAACTCGTAAGCTAGTACTGAGGGGCAACACGCTGCTTTGGGTTTGTTTTTGTAATATACACTGCGTTACATGTGCAATTTCAAACTTAAAGTTTTCATCGTCACTAAAGTTGTATTCAAAGTACTGAGGGTCTTGGTCTTTTATGTGTAGCTCTAGCGTTTGTGCACCTACAAACTGAGGTATTCGAATATAGCCAAGCTCACCATTAATACATGCTTCTGTTGGGCCATTTTGCTGCAGTGCGCTGGCAAGAGATGCAAATTGCCCGTTACCGTAATCAACTATAGCAGTGCTTCGCTCATCAACGCCGGTTGTGCTTTTATGTACAAAGGAGTTGATGTGTTCAGGTGCTTTATTAAATACCACATCAGCAATCGAAATAGGATAAATACCTAAATCGAGCAGGGCGCCACCCGCTGTTACAGGGTTCATTAATCGGTGAGTGTCGGCAAAGCTGCCAGGTAAACTAAAGTTGGCATTAACACTGTGCACATTACCAATAACACCTTCACTTAGGAGCTGTTGTAATTTTACTATGGCTGGTAAAAACCGCATCCAAACGCCTTCCATTAAAAAGCAGTTTTGTTGCTTGGCAAGCTCAGTGAGACTTTGCAACTGCTTAGCATTAACGGTGATTGGTTTTTCGCTTAGCACGTGCTTATTGTGTTTTAAGCATTGGGCTATCGTTTTAAAGTGTTGATCGTGGGTATTGGCAATATAAATAGCATCTATATTTGGGCATTGCATAAGAGCTTGATAGCTTTCATAGCCTTGAATATTGTACGGTGTGGCAAATTCTTTAGCGCGCTGTATACTCGTTGATGCCGCGCCAGTAAGCTGTGCATCACTGCAATGCGCAATGCTTGTAGCAAAGGTGTGAGCTATATTGCCACACCCAATAATTCCCCAATTAACCTTTGCCATGCTTATTCCTTAAGTTTATTTAAAAAGACGTAATTTGTAATCCTGAACCCGCTGAACATACGTAAATATCAGCATTTAAATTAAAGCGTTCAAAGTAATGCTTTTCTACCGCTGCTTTAATTAGTGGTACTTCCGCATCACGACATAAACATACAATTGCGCCACCAAAACCACCCCCTGTCATACGAACTGCGCCACGCTCGCCCATCGCTTCTTTACAAATTTCTACTAAGCCATCGGTTGCAGGTACGGTTACTTCAAAGTCGTGTTTAAGTGATTGATGCGATGCTGCCATTAGCGTGCGAAGTGCATCCATATCGTTATTTTGTAGTGCAGTAGTTGCTGCAATTACACGGTCGTTTTCGCTAATTACGTGGTGTGCACGTTTATATTCGTTTTCGCTTAATGTCGCTTTTACTGCTTGCAGGCCAGCCATGGTGGCTTGGCGAAGTGTTTCTACACCCATTTTTACAGCAGCTAGTTCGCAGTCAATACGGCGCTGGTTGTATTCGCTATCAACCAACTTACGCGGGTAGTTTGAATTAACAATAACAATATTTAAATCATCAGGAACTTTAACTGATTTAGTTGCGAGGTTTTCACAGTCGATTAATAGTGCATGACCGTTCTCGCCTTTAGCTGAAATAAGCTGATCCATAATGCCGCATTGGCAATGCATAAAGTCGTTTTCGGCTTCTTGGCCAAATAGCGCAATTTGCTCTGGCGGTAAACCAAGCTGTGCAATATGGTTAAACATACCGCCTACAGCAACTTCTAGTGCGGCCGATGACGACAAGCCACTACCTTGCGGTAAGTTACTGTCAATAAGTAGGTCGGCGCCACGCAGTGTGTAGCCCGCTCTTTTAAGAACATAAGTCACAGCACGAATGTAATTACCCCATTGCGACTGGCCTTCAGTGATTTCTTCATCAACGCTAAAGCTGTCTTTTTCGCCTGGGTAATTTAAAGAATGCACAGTAATAATATTGTCGTCGCGCTCTTTAAACATTACTTGGGTACGAAACTCTAACGAACACGGTAAAACAAAACCGTCGTTGTAGTCGGTAAATTCGCCAATGAGGTTTACACGCCCCGGTGCTGCTGCAATACCTTGAGCAGGCGCGCCATACAGTGACAAAAATTGTTGTTGGAATTCGTTAAGCTTCATCTGTGTGTCCTGCTGTATCTTTATAGTGTGTTGTACTGGCTGCTTTTAAAATAGAAGCAGCGGTTTCTGCGCTTAAATCGCGTTGGCTTTCGCCTAGCATTTCGTAGCCTACCATGTGTTTTTTAACAGTAGCAGAGCGAAGTAGCGGCGGATAAAAATGTGCATGTAAGCGCCAATGTTGCTCATCAGAGCCTCTGTTAGCGGGTGCATTGTGCCACCCCATAGAATACGGGAAGCTGCAATTAAATACGTTGTCGTACTTAGTGGTTAATACTTTAAGTGCCTGTGCTAAAGCGTCTGTTTGCGCATCGTTTAACTGGCTAAAGTTTTGAATATTATCTTTAGTTACTAGCATTGTTTCAAACGGCCACGCTGCCCAAAATGGCACCACAACAAGCCAATGTTCGTTTTCAAATACAACACGTGTTTGATCCGCTTGCTCTTTTTGTGCGTAATCGGCAAGCATAGCTGTGCCATGCTTTTTATAATAAGCAAGCTGCTGGGTATCTTCGGCTTCTATTTCGGTTGATAAATGCGAGTGAGCCCATACTTGGCCGTGAGGATGAGGTTGCGAACAACCCATGATCTCGCCTTTATTTTCAAAAACTTGTACACATTCGTACTGCTGTGCAAGCTCTGTGTAATTTTGTTTCCAGGTTTTTACTACTTCGTGCAATGCATCGTGCTCAAGCTCTGGAAGTGTTTTATTATGCTCTGGAGAAAAACAAATTACGCGGCATTCGCCACTGGCTTCGTCGGCAATAAATAAATCGCTGTCTGATTCTAAGCTTTGTAATTGCTCGCTGGCATTAGGTGTTAATGCGCCAAAGTCATTTCTAAATACGTGTGTGTATTTGTAATCAGGGTTACTGTCGCCATTTGCACGGGTATTGCTTGGGCAAAGTGGGCAGCTTTCATCATGTTTTGGTAATACGTTTTCATTAACGGCTTCTGTTGCGCCTAACCATGGACGGTTATTACGATGTGGTGACACTAATACCCAACGACCCGTTAGCGGATTTTTACGTCTGTGAGTACTTTCTAATAAAGCCATATTAACTCTCCAACCCACTTGGGTAATTAGTTTGCCAGCGCCATGTGTCGTTTGTCATGTCGCTAAGTGTTAGTTCTGCGTGCCAGTTAAGTGTGTTTTGCGCTTTTGTGGCATCGGCGTAGTTACAGGCAATATCACCTGCTCGGCGCGGTGCAATCTTATACGGAATATCTTTATTGGCTGATGCGCTAAATGCTTTGATCATATCAAGCACAGAATAACCTTGCCCTGTGCCTAGGTTGTAAGCATGAAAGGCGGTATCTGTTTTATGCTGCATAAATGCCGCAACATGACCTTTCGCTAAATCTAAAACATGAATATAGTCGCGCACGCCTGTGCCATCTTCGGTGTCGTAGTCGTCACCAAAAATATTGACCACGTCACGTTTACCTACTGCAGTTTGAGCAATAAAGGGCATTAAGTTATTAGGAATACCATTAGGGCTTTCACCTAATAAACCACTTGGGTGTGCACCTACAGGGTTAAAGTAACGAAGCGCAATACCCATAAATTGACTGTTGGCATTACATACGTCTTGCATGGCTTGTTCAACCATGACTTTAGTCCAACCATAAGGGTTCGTTGCGCGTATAGGGTGCTTTTCGTCAATAGGGAGGTAGTCTGGCTCGCCGTATACTGTAGCCGATGAGCTAAATATAATATGGTTAACGCCTTCATCTTGCATGTTTTGTAGCATGCTTAATGTGCCCGACACGTTATTTTGATAATAACGCAGCGGTTGCTCGGTAGATTCGCCAACGGCTTTTAAAGCCGCAAAGTGAAAAACAGCTTCGGCTTTAGTGTGTTTTAGAGCGAGCTTAAACTGTTGATCGTCTTGTATGTCGCCCAAAATAAACTCAAACCGAGTACCCGTAATCTTTTCGAGTTGGTCAAGTACCCGCGCACTTGCATTAGACAAGTTATCATAAATAACAGGCGTAACACCTGCTTCATGCAATGCAATACATGTGTGGCTACCTATGTAACCCATGCCGCCAGTAACTAAAACTTTCATGTTATTTCTCGAAAAGTGTATTTATATGATAAATACTACTATTAAGGTGATTTAAAAACAATAGTTATGATTGCTGAGTAATTCAAATAAAAGCATAAAAAACATTCAGCTTAAACACTCATCTTCCTCTTAAAGGAATGCTTTTATATTAACTAACTTAGGCTTAGCTTTATCAATTAATTCTATAAACTGATTCAACTATTGGCCTAATTATCAGCAGTAAGTCGGGGTGCTAATATAGCGAAAATAAAGTAAGGAGAGATCAACATGAACAAAACAATTTTACTTACCGGCGCAACCGATGGCATTGGGCTAGAAACTGCAAAGATATTATTAGCACAAGGTCACACCGTATTATTACATGGCCGCAGCCAAGCAAAGCTCAATGCGCTACAAGTAGCTTTAACCGAGCAATACCCAAATGCAAGTACACATACTTATATTGCTGATTTAAGCGATATGAGCCAAGTTCAAACTTTGGCAAAAAATGTATTAGCCGATTTGGCCGAAAATAATAACCAGCTTGACGTACTTATTAATAACGCAGGCGTTTATCAATTAGTTGATGCTACAACAATTGACGGCCTTGATGCTCGCTTTGTTGTAAACACGATTGCGCCATATCTTCTTACAAAACTATTATTACCTGTTCTTGGTCATGATTCGCGAGTGGTTAATGTGTCATCAGCTGCGCAATCAAGCGTTAACTTAAATGCACTTATGGTTAACACTGAACTTTCTGATAGTGCGGCTTATGCACAAAGTAAATTGGCTATTACTATGTGGTCGCGTCATTTAGGGCTTGAGCTTAAAGATACTGGGCCATTAGTTGTATCGGTAAACCCTAAATCGTTACTGGGAAGCAAAATGGTAAAAGACGCTTACGGTATAGATGGTGGGGATTTAAAAATTGGCGCAGATATTTTTTGTCGCGCAGCGCTTAGTGATGAATTTAAAGATGCCGCAGGCCTGTATTTTGATAACGATACAGGACACTTCGCGCCTCCTCATGTTGATGCACTTAATAATGCTAAAAATCAACAACTAGTAGATACGTTAGACAGTATTTTAGCACAGCTTAAATTAGGTAAAGCATAATGAAAAATCATGTTACCTGGACAGTACAAGGCCAAATTAAAGAAGGTAAATACGATGAGTTTTTACTGGTAATGGCACGATTAGTTACTTTGGCTAAAAGTGAAGCGGGCACTTTAATGTATGAGCGGACAGTAAGTGAAGACAAGCGCAATGTACATATTTACGAGCGTTACCAAGATGAAGATGCTGCTAAAGCGCATCTTGCTGGTTGGGGCGAAAGTGGCCCACTATTTTTAAGCGTAGTTGATATGGATAAAGTAACGGTATTTACTCAATTATCAGAAGAGTTTGCACAAGCCTTTGCAGGTCCAAGCAGTGTATTTATGAAACCTGTGGGTGGCTTTGTAAAGTTTTAGAGAAAATACCCATTGTTGATCTAAAGAGCTCACCTCATCAGTGAGCTCTTTTTAGTGGCATTACTAGGTAGTGTTTAGAAATCTGTGTCATTTCAGTATTATTAAGAAAACAGGAGTGACACATGACTCAATCTTTCGATTTCAACAAAGCATTAGCTGAACTTCAGGCTGGTAAAGGTCTTAC
>NZ_JADYXA010000005.1:0-194329 GCF_015864495.1 Pseudoalteromonas sp. SWYJZ98
TGTTCGTTAATCATAATGTGCCCTCAAACAAGATTTGAAGATCTGATCATGACATTGAGATTTAGTTCAAAAAAATCCCCGCTAATTTCTTAGCAGGGATTTGTGTATAAGAGACAGCTTTAAAAGCGCCTTTCTTTATGAGCTAAAATTAATTACTCAACAGTTTGTGTAGCCGTTGGTAAGTTAAGCTCAGCATTGGCTTTAAGCGCTTCAATAAATACCATGTAGTTTTTATTAGCTTGCGCCATAGTAATGCTTTGTTTTGCTTGAGGGTCAATATTAGCTGCAACTTGTGCATCTGTTACCGACTTAAGCGCAACAATTGCTGCATCACCATTATTTAAATTAACGAGATCGACTACCGCAGAATCCGCTGGGTGAGCCATTTTAAAAGCTTGAGTCACAATAGCAGGTGAAACAGTGTAGCTTTGACGTGTTAACTGCGCTTCTTGGCGAAGTGTTAAGCTTTGCTCGTTAGCAACATCGTTTAAGCTCTTACCTGCTTGTACTTCTGCAAATAAGCTACGTGTCTTTTCTTTAGCAAGCTCAGATGATTTTTCATTAACTAAACGCGCTTTAATTTCCTCGCTTACTTCATCCAGCGGCTTAGTAGCAGCAGCTTTGTGCTCGTTAATACGAACAATGATTGCATGCTCATCACCAAGCTCAATAACTTCAGAATTTACTTTATCTTCAAGTAAATCAACTGATGTTAATGCTGTAACAACTGCAGGGCTGTTTAACGGCTCTGGTAGAGCATTAAGTGCTAAAAGAGGTGTAGATTTAACTTCCACTTCAGCAACTTCTGCAGCATCATCTAAGCGGTCTGAAATTTCAAATGCAAGTGCACCCATTTCAGTTTGCTTTTCGTAAAATGCATCTATTTTTTCAGCTTGTTCTAATTCAGCACGTAAGTCAGCTTTAACATCGTCATACGCTTTAACTTGTTGTGGTTGAATGTCAGTAAGTTTAATTATGTGATAACCAAACTCAGAAGTAACAACGTCAGAAATATCACCTTTATTTTCAAGCGCGAAAGCCGCGTCTTCAAATGCAGGGTCCATTACGTCACGCTCAATCCACTCAAGATCGCCGCCCATTTCGCCACTAACGATATCGTCAGACGATGATTGTGCTAACTCAGCAAAGTCTGCACCTTGCTCTAGCTGTGCATGAAGAGCATTGGCTTTTTCTTTTGCTGCATCATCGTCTTCACTGTTATCAATTAAGATATGCGATACGCGACGCTTTTCTGGCTCAACGTATTGTGCTTTGTTTTGCTCATAATACGCTTTAACGTCATCCTCGGTTACCGATTCAACATTGATATCTGCTGCTTTAAGCTCAATGTAACTTACTGAGATAAGCTCTGGAGATAAAAATTGAGATGCGTTTAAGTCGTAGTAATCAGATACTTCTTGATCTGATACTTCAACATTCGCGGCAAGTGCCTCTTTGTTTACAACTACGTAATCAATACTACGAGTTTGCTGCTGAAGAGCAATTGCGCTTTTTAGCTCGCTCTCTAGAGCAAAGTCTGTACCTGCAACAGCAGATACTACCTGGCTGCGTGTCATATCTTTACGTAAATATTCACGAAAAGCATCTGGTTGAAAATTCATTTGACGAATTACTTGTAGGTAACGGTCGTTATTAAATTTTTCACCAATTTGAAAGTATGGTAATTCTAAAATTGTTTTACGTACACTTTCGTCGCTTACGCGAAGGCCTAAATCAGCCGCTAGCTGTGATTGCAATTCTTGTTGTACTAAGCGGTCAACTACACCTTGACGAATTTGTGCCATATAATTAGGATCAGCTGCAATTTGTGTAAAGTATTCACCAAATTGTTGCTCTAAACGGCTACGTTCATTTTGGTAAGCACGGTTAAAATCGGTTTGACTAATTTTAATTCCATTTACTTCAGCAACGGGTTGTTCTGTGGTTTGACCTAAGTAACTACCGATCCCTGCTAAGGCAAAAGATAAAATCACCGCGCCTAAAATTATTTTGGCTACAGGTCCTTGCGAACCTTCTCTGATTTTCTCAAGCATTTGTTTATCTCTTTTTGATCAAGGTATTTTACCTTGTCACATGTAAAAAAAGCGTATCTTACCAGATACGCTTTTTCACTTGAAGTAACTGGCGGAAAAGTTACTTAACTCATCTGTTGTGGTGAATCAGTAACTTTACACTCGCCATAACTAATGTGTTTAAAACAGTGATTAGTTTACTGCGTCTTTAAGCGCTTTACCGGCTTTGAAAGCTGGAATAGTTGCAGCAGCAATTTGGATAGTTTCACCAGTTTGCGGGTTACGGCCTGAACGTGCAGCACGTTCACGTACTGAGAAAGTACCAAAACCTACAAGTGCAACTGAGTCGCCATCTTTTAGCGCGCCAGATACAGATTCGATGAATGAATCTAGTGCACGACCTGCAGCCGCTTTAGAAATGTCAGCATCAGCTGCGATTTGATCGATTAATTGAGATTTATTCACAATATCATCCTCTTTCATTGTTATTATCAAGAGCGATGGTTTTTTAAACTAACATCACTTTTTTGAAAATTTTAGAGCAAACTTTTAATGCCCACATGATTATATTTTTCTTAAGCCTAGGCCCCGTAAGGGCTAGGCTTGAAAACCAGTGCTTAACTTATCATACCGTTTAGATTTGAAAAGCCCTAAAAAGCACTTTTTTTATGTTTTTTCTTGGTTTTTAGGTGTTTCGACCGAAAAACTCTCAACAGGATGCACTAAAGCAAGCTTTAACACCTCGTCAATCCAAGTAACTGGGTGAATATCAAGACCTGCCAGCACATTGTCTGGTATCTCTTTTAAGTCACGTTCGTTAATTTTTGGAATGATCACTGTTTTAATTCCACCACGATGCGCCGCTAATAACTTCTCTTTTAAGCCACCAATCGGAAGCACTTCACCGCGTAGCGTAATTTCACCCGTCATAGCAACATCTGCTCGTACAGGATTACCCGTTAAGCTAGATACAAGACCCGTTACCATTGCTGCGCCAGCACTAGGACCATCTTTTGGTGTTGCGCCTTCAGGTACGTGTACGTGAATATCACGTTTTTCGTAAAAGTCGCTGTTAATACGGAAAGTATCTGCTCGATTACGCACAACCGTCATTGCCGCTTGAATCGACTCTTGCATTACATCGCCAAGAGAACCGGTGTAACTTAACTTGCCTTTACCTGGCACTGCCGCACATTCAATTGTTAGCAAATCACCGCCAACTTCTGTCCATGCTAAACCTGTAACTTGACCAATACGGTCGCCATCTTCAGCTTTGCCATAGTCAAAGCGCTGCACACCTAAAAAGTCTTCTAGGTTATCTTGATTGATGGTCACTATCTTAGTGTCTTTTTCAAGTAAGATATTTTTAACGGCTTTACGACATAGTTTCGAAATTTCGCGCTCTAAGTTACGTACACCCGCTTCACGTGTGTAATAACGAATAATGCCAATAATTGCGCTGTCTTCGATAACTATTTCAGACTCTTTTAAACCGTTACGTTTAACTTGTTTAGTAATTAAGTGCTCTTTTGCAATGTTTAGCTTTTCATCTTCGGTGTAACCCGACAAGCGAATAACTTCCATACGGTCCAATAATGGGCCAGGAATGTTAAAGCTGTTTGATGTTGCTACAAACATAACGTCAGATAAATCGTAATCGACTTCAAGATAGTGATCGGCAAAATGACTGTTTTGTTCCGGATCAAGCACCTCTAACAATGCTGATGCTGGGTCGCCGCGCATGTCCGATGACATCTTATCGATTTCATCTAATAAGAATAATGGGTTTTTAACGCCCACTTTTGTCATGTTTTGAATTAGCTTACCTGGCATTGAACCTATGTATGTACGACGATGACCGCGAATCTCAGCTTCATCACGTACGCCGCCAAGCGCCATACGAACATACTTACGACCAGTAGAACGTGCAATAGATTGCCCAAGTGATGTTTTACCAACACCTGGTGGTCCAACTAAACATAAAATTGGCCCTTTGAGCTTATTAGTACGCTGTTGTACTGCGAGATACTCAATAATGCGTTCTTTTACTTTATCTAAGCCGTGGTGATCGCTATCAAGAATTTTTTGTGCGCCTGCTAAGTCTTTTTTCACTTTAGAGCGTTTTTTCCATGGCACATTAATTAATGTATCTATGTATGAACGCACTACAGTCGCTTCTGCAGACATTGGCGACATCATTTTAAGCTTATTGAGCTCTGTAGTTGCCTTTTCTTTAGCTTCATCAGGCATGCCAGAATCTTCAATACGCTTTTTAAGCGCTTCAAATTCATCAGGCACATCATCAAGCTCACCAAGTTCTTTTTGAATGGCTTTCATTTGCTCATTGAGGTAATACTCGCGCTGAGATTTTTCCATCTGCTTTTTAACGCGGGTACGAATTTTCTTCTCAACTTGCAATAAGTCTATTTCGCCTTCCATTAGTGCCATTAAATATTCAAGACGTTCTGTGACACTTGAAATTTCGAGCACTTTTTGTTTTTCAGGTACTTTAAGCGGCATATGCGCTGCCATTGTGTCGGCAAGACGTGCTGGCTCATCAATACCTGAAACTGAAGTTAGTACTTCAGGTGGAATTTTTTTATTTAGCTTTACATAGCCTTCAAACTGGCTAATTGCGCTTCGGATAAAAATATCTTGCTCTTGTTCATCTACAGAATCAGATTCAATAAATTGAGCATTAGCGACAAAAAAGTCATCGTTATCTACAAATTCTTCAATTTGTGCGCGCTGTGTACCTTCGACTAAAACTTTAACTGTACCGTCTGGTAATTTTAATAACTGAAGTACAGTGGCAATAGTACCGATACGATAAATATCATCTTGCTCTGGTTCATCTACAGTTGCATCTTTTTGTGCAACCAAGAAAATTTGTTTGTCTTTGTCCATTGCCGCTTCTAGGCATTTTATTGATTTTTCACGGCCAACAAAAAGCGGGATCACCATGTGCGGGTATACCACAACATCGCGCAGTGCAAGGACTGGGATTTCGACTCGGTCGGTTCTCTCAAGCGTCATTATAGTTTCTCTTCGCACTTCATTTATTTTAAAGATTACTCAAGTATATGGGGATAACCTAATTAAAGTTCAACAATTTTCCCTAACTCGATTAAATTAATTATAAAAAAAGGAGCCTAAGGCTCCTTTTTCCATTCAAATAGCTTAAAAACTATTCTGATGCAGCTTTATCTTGTTTATTATTTTCATAAATCAAGATTGGATCTGACTCACCTTTAATAACGGTTTCATCGATAACCACTTTGCTTACATCATCCATTGAAGGAAGCTCGTACATAGTATCAAGTAGTACACCTTCAACAATTGAACGAAGACCACGTGCGCCTGTTTTACGCTCCATTGCTTTGTGGGCAATTGCAGCTAAGGCATCATCGCGAAACTCAAGTTCAACGTCTTCCATACCAAACAATACTGAAAACTGTTTAGTAATCGCGTTTTTAGGTTCACTCAATATTTGTACAAGAGCTGCTTCATCAAGTTCTGTTAGCGTAGCCACTACCGGCAAACGACCTATAAACTCAGGAATTAAGCCATATTTAACTAAATCTTCTGGCTCTACATCTTTAAATGTTTCACTTAAAGAACGACTCGCCGCAGACTCTTTTACGCTAACGCCAAAACCGATACCGGTGTTTTTATGGCTACGTTGCTCAATTACTTTATCTAGGCCTGAAAATGCACCACCACAAATAAACAAGATTTTAGATGTATCTACTTGTAAAAACTCTTGCTGTGGATGTTTACGACCACCTTGCGGTGGAACAGAAGCAACGGTGCCTTCAATCAGTTTAAGTAGCGCCTGTTGAACGCCCTCGCCTGATACGTCACGCGTAATTGAAGGATTATCTGATTTACGAGAAATCTTGTCAATTTCATCGATGTAGACAATACCGCGCTGTGCTTTTTCAACATCGTAATCGCACTTTTGTAAAAGCTTTTGAATGATGTTTTCAACATCTTCACCTACATAACCTGCTTCGGTTAATGTAGTGGCATCGGCCATAGTAAACGGCACGTCAAGTAGGCGCGCTAATGTTTCTGCAAGTAATGTTTTACCACTACCTGTTGGGCCGATAAGCAAAATATTACTTTTACTTAATTCAATGTCTTGCTTAGTCGATTGGTTACGTAGGCGTTTATAATGGTTATAAACGGCAACAGACAATACTTTTTTAGCATGATCTTGACCAATAACATAATCGTCTAAGTGTTTACGAATTTCTTTTGGTACAGGTAGTTTGTCAGACGTATCATGCTTAGGAGCAATGTCTTTGATCTCTTCCCTGATAATATCGTTACACAACTCTACACATTCATCACAAACGTATACTGAAGGGCCTGCAATTAATTTACGCACTTCATGTTGGCTTTTGCCACAAAAAGAGCAGTATAACAATTTATTACTTTTGTCGCCGTCTGTAGGAGTGTCAGACATTCAGCTACCTCATTTTATTACGTTGGCCACCAAAACTATTGGCGGCTATTTCAATACGCTTTAACTATACCAAAATTTATTGGTTTTCGCATAGTAACTCAAAGTGGCAAACAGGTAGTCCTGCTTACCAAGCGCTTACTTTTTGTCGCGATTTGTAAACACAGAGTCTACCAAACCGTAATCTACAGCTTGCGAAGCACTCATGAAGTTATCACGATCTGTGTCTTTAGAGATAATATCCAATGGTTGGCCTGTATGCTCAGCCATTAAGCGGTTAAGCTTATCTTTAATAGACAGAATTTCTTTAGCGTGTATTTCAAAGTCAGATGCTTGACCTTGGAAACCACCTAATGGTTGGTGAATCATCACACGTGAGTTTGGTAGGCAAAAACGCTTACCTTTAGCACCAGCAGTAAGCAAAAAAGCACCCATGCTTGCAGCTTGACCTACACATATTGTACTTACATCTGGTTTGATGAAGTTCATTGTGTCGTAAATAGCCATACCCGCAGTTACTGAACCACCTGGTGAGTTGATATATAAAAAGATATCTTTATCAGGGTTCTCTGATTCTAAAAATAGCATTTGCGCTAAGATCAGATTTGCCATGTTGTCTTCAACTTGACCTGTTAAAAAGATAATACGCTCTTTTAATAATCTCGAATAAATATCATACGAGCGCTCGCCTTTTGGTGTTTGTTCAACAACCATTGGGACCAATGCATTTAGGGGATCTGTAATACCAGTATTCATACTTATTTAATTCCTTATGCGCTTATACTTATCCTTATTATAAGGAAGCATAGTTATCGTTTTTCGCAAATTTAGAGCCAAAAACTAAAATGGCCCGGGCACGCTGTATAAACAGTGTAACACGAGCCATTTAATCGTTAGCGAGAGCTTAAGTCAATGACTTATTAAGCACCTTGCTGTGGATTCATGATGTCATCAAATGCTTTTTCAACATCAGTAACAACTGCTTTAGCTAAAATAGCTTCAACAGCTTGCTCTTCCATTGC
This sequence comes from Pseudoalteromonas sp. SWYJZ98, assembly GCF_015864495.1. Lineage (NCBI taxonomy): Bacteria > Pseudomonadati > Pseudomonadota > Gammaproteobacteria > Alteromonadales > Pseudoalteromonadaceae > Pseudoalteromonas > Pseudoalteromonas sp. SWYJZ98. Next base: position 7,524 of record NZ_JADYXA010000005.1, read on the forward strand.
TACATTACGCATTTGCTGCATAAGTTGATCATTACCTTTGTAGTATTCTACTACTTCAGTTGGATCTTCGTATGCAGAAGCTACTGTTGCGATTAATGCTTCAACTTTAGCATCATCAACTTTGATGTCGTTAGCTTTAATCACTTCACCTAATAAAAGGCCAGTTTTTACACGTGTTACAGCTTGCTCGTGGAACAATTCAGCTGGAAGCTCTGGCATGTTTTGAGCGTCGCCGCCAAAACGTTGAGCTGCTTGCTGACGTAGAGCATCAACTTCTTGATCAACAAGTGCTTTAGGCACTTCGATTTCGTTGTTAGCTAAAAGACCTTTGATTGCTTGGTCTTTAACGCTTGCTTTAACCGCTTGGTCTAGCTCACGTGTCATGTTCTTTTTAACTTCTTCTTTAAGCGCGTCTACGCCGCCTTCGGTAACACCGAATTTAGTTGCAAATTCTTCGCTTAATTCTGGTAATTCTTGCGCTTCAACTTTTTTCACTGTGATAGTGAATTGAGCCGCTTTACCTTTTAAGTTTTCAGCGTGGTAATCATCAGGGAAAGTCACATCAGCAACTACTTCTTCGCCTGCTTTTTTACCTACGATGTTATCTTCAAAACCTGGGATCATACGACCTTGGCCAAGTTCTAATGGGAAGTCTTCAGCTTTGCCGCCTTCAAATACTTCACCGTCGATAGTACCTACGAAATCAACTGTTACACGGTCGTTTTCGCCAGCAGCTGCATCAACATTAGCCCACGCTGCGTGTTGCTTACGAAGTGTTTCTAGCATGTTAGCTAAATCTTCGTCAGTTACTGTTACTGCTGGTTTTTCAACAGTAATTTTATCTAAACCTTGAACTTCAACTTCAGGGTAAACTTCAAACGTTGCTGAGAATTCTAAATCTTTACCTGCTTCAAGTGATTTAGGAGCGAATGTAGGCGCGCCAGCTGGGTTGATTTTTTCAGAAACGATTGCTTCAATGTAATTACGTTGCATTACTTCGCCAGCAACTTCTTGACGAACTGCAGGGCCAAAACGCTTATTAATTACAGATACTGGAACTTTACCAGCACGGAAACCATCTATACGCTGTGTTTTTGACAGTTGTTGTAGGCGTTTTTTTACTTCGGTCTCAACGTTCTCTGAAGGAACGGTGATAGTTATACGGCGCTCAAGGCCTTGGGTCGTCTCAACAGAAACTTGCATGATTTACCTCAATATTCAATTTTGGCGACTGTTCGCCTTCCTTTACAAACAAAGTGTTCTGCATGAGTCTTGATAAAGTTTAAGCGGTTTTTCACACTTAAAAGCATCCGTCGCTACCATGAGACACCATTGCTGCTTTGCCCTTCGGGCACTATGTTAAACAATAGACGCGGCATTATAACCTAATATTTATGATAGTCGAGTATAGGGGGCAATTATTTGGACTAGATAAGGGACTATAAAGACTAACTGAATAAAAAACAGGCTAACTACGGACTAAATAGAATAAAATAGAAATTATTTAATAGAATTATAGGCTAACAGATTTAGATTTATAAATTAGAGGAATTTACTTATTGTTCTTATTAGATAAGAAAATGGTCGGCGATGCAGGATTTGAACCTGCGACCCCTTGGACCCAAACCAAGTGCGCTACCAAACTGCGCTAATCGCCGACATTGAAGAGTTAACTTCTTTTTTCATACTGAACACTTAAACTGAGAGTTTAAGACCATTTTAAGAAAATGGTCGGCGATGCAGGATTTGAACCTGCGACCCCTTGGACCCAAACCAAGTGCGCTACCAAACTGCGCTAATCGCCGATATTCGTTGTAAATGGGGTGACTGATGGGGCTCGAACCCACGACAACCGGAATCACAATCCGGGGCTCTACCAACTGAGCTACAATCACCGCTATATTTACATGTTTTCAAATGGTGCACCCAGAAGGATTCGAACCTTCGACCGACGCCTTAGAAGGGCGTTGCTCTATCCAGCTGAGCTATGGGCGCATCGAAAACTTCATAGTTTACCAATAAGCTATTCGATTATAAAAAATTATAAAAAAATGGTCGGCGATGCAGGATTTGAACCTGCGACCCCTTGGACCCAAACCAAGTGCGCTACCAAACTGCGCTAATCGCCGAAACTTATTATTGCTAGCGAGTGACCTCGTTGACAACGGGGTGCATAATAGTGATTTGACGGGGTTAGGTCAAACGTTTTTTTAAGAAAACCAATCAAGTGCTCATTTTTAGTGCATAATGGTTAAATATTACAATGGTCGGCTGAATTTTAAACTATTTAACAGTTCAAACGTTATATACCTTAAAAGCAACTTGGCGCTGCTATGCTTTTCTGCGAAAATAGTAGGCACATTATAAAACGAGTTAAATAAAGAGCGTATTTTTCTTTATTAGCATTTTTACCCCTATTTTATTATGCATTCGTTTTTAGAGTATCGGTATCTAGTTAATTAACCCCAATTAAAGGTCACCCATGACGGCAAACATCATTGATGGTAAGGCAATCGCAAAACAAGTACGTAGCGCTGTAGCAGAACGCGTAAGTGAACGTGTAGCAAATGGTTTACGTGCACCAGGACTTGCAGTAGTACTTGTAGGACTTGATCCAGCAAGCCAAGTTTATGTTGGTTCAAAACGTAAAGCCTGTGAAGAAGTAGGTTTTATCTCTAAATCATTTGATTTACCAGCAGACACACAAGAGCAAACTCTTTTAGATTTAATTGACGAGCTAAATAATGATGCCGAAGTTGATGGAATTTTAGTGCAGTTACCACTGCCAAAAGGTCTTGATGCTGAAAAGATTTTAGAACGTATTACCCCACATAAAGATGTTGATGGATTTCATCCATATAACATTGGTCGATTAGCACAGCGTATGCCTGCCCTTCGCCCATGTACGCCTAAAGGTATTATTACATTACTTGATTCAACGGGTGTACGTTATAAAGGGATGCATGCAGTTGTCGTTGGCGCGTCAAATATTGTTGGTCGTCCAATGTCGTTAGAGCTTTTATTAGCAGGTTGTACTACCACTGTGTGTCATAAGTTTACTCAAGACTTAGAAACACATGTTCGCCGCGCTGACTTATTAGTTGTGGCTGTCGGTAAACCTGAATTTATACCGGGAGATTGGATAAAAGAAGGCGCTATTGTTATCGATGTGGGCATTAACCGCTTAGATACGGGTAAATTAGTCGGTGATGTTCAATACAGTGTGGCCGAACAAAAAGCGCATTTTATTACACCTGTACCAGGTGGCGTTGGCCCGATGACTGTCGCAAGCTTAATTGAAAACACACTTGAAGCGTGTGAAAAGTATCACAGCTAAGCTGTTAAAAAATCAAAAAAGGGTTGCCGTTTGGCAACCCTTTTTTAGTTTGACCTGAATTACTTTAAACGCTTACGCTTTACGCCACGTTGTTTTACCAGCTGAATCTTCAAGTATTACACCTAATGCATTAAGTGCATCGCGAGCTTCATCAGCAGCAGCCCAGTCCTTACTAGCACGTGCTTCATTACGTTTTACAATTAATGCTTCAATTGTCGCAACTTCGTCGTCATCTTGCCCACCTTGTAAAAAAGCTTCCGGTGCTTGTTGAGCAACGCCTAACACTTCACCAAGGCTACGCAGTATAAACGCTAACTTGCCAGCTTGACCTGCGTCACTTTCTTTTACGCGGTTTAATTCTTTAGCAAGTTCGAACAACACAGGTAGTGCTTCTGGTGTATTAAAGTCATCATTCATTGCTTTTCTAAATTTAGCAACAAACTCATTGCCTTCTAAATCGCATTCTACCGGTACGACATCACGAAGCGCTGTATAAATGCGTTCAAGTGATGAGCGCGCTTGGTCTAAATTCTCTTGCGAGTAATTTAATTGGCTGCGGTAATGCCCTGAAATTAAAAAGTAACGAACAGATTCGGCATCGTATGCTTTTAAAACTTCACGCACAGTAAAAAAGTTATCTAACGACTTAGACATTTTTTCTTTATTTACTTGCACCATGCCAGTATGTATCCATGTATTTACATACTTGCCGTTGTTTGCACAGCACGACTGGGCAATTTCGTTTTCATGATGTGGAAACTGTAAATCAGACCCCCCACCGTGAATATCAAAATGCTCACCTAAGTGTTTTGAGCTCATTGCCGAACATTCAATATGCCAACCAGGACGCCCTTCACCCCACGGTGATGACCATGATGGCTCACCTGCTTTGGCTTTTTTCCATAACACAAAATCAAGTGGATCGTCTTTATCTTGCGCTACTTCAACGCGAGAGCCCGATTGCAGCATAGTTAAATCTTGCTGAGAAAGCGCACCGTATTGCTCAAACGTTGATACATCAAACAATACATCGCCATCAGCTGCAACATAGGCATGGCCCTTTTCAATCAAGCGCTTAACCATAACGATAATTTCATCCATATGGCTTGTAACTGTTGGTTCAATATCTGGGCGTAGCATATTTAGGCTATCAAAATCTTCATGCATCGCTTTAGTCATGCGCACAGTTAAATCGTTTATTGACTCATCATTTTCATTTGCGCGTTTAATTATTTTATCGTCGATATCTGTAATGTTACGTACATATTTTAAATCGTAACCAATATGACGTAAGTAGCGCACAATAACGTCAAAACCAACAAAAGTACGAGCGTGTCCAATATGGCAGTAATCATAAATGGTGATACCACACACATACATGTCGATTTTGCCTTCGACCATAGGTTTAAATTGCTCTTTTTGTCGCGTGAGTGTGTTGTATATATTTACCATTTACTTTGAGTCCTTGACTATTTACTTGAACAGTTATGTTACCACTTGAAAAGCCCCTGCTCTAGCGCTTTATAACAAACCAAACATCTACTTTGTTAATCTTAGCCAACTACGATAAAATAGCGCCAATATTTAAACCAGATATAGGAAAACACATGGTTGTTCTACACACCAATTTTGGTGACATCACCATTAAAATGTTTGAGCAAGAAGCTCCAAACACTGTTAAAAACTTTTTAGAGTATGCAAATGCTGATTTTTTCAACGGCACTATCTTTCATCGTGTAATCGATGGTTTTATGGTTCAAGGCGGTGGTTTTGTACCAGGTATGGAACAAAAAGAAGTTAACGACCCAATTAAAAATGAAGCTAATAATGGCCTATCTAACAAGATAGGTACTTTAGCAATGGCACGTACACCTGATCCTCATTCAGCTACAGCGCAGTTTTTCATTAACGTGAATAACAACGACTTTTTAAACCACAGCAGCGAAACATCGCAAGGCTGGGGTTACTGTGTTTTTGCTGAAGTAGTAGAAGGTATGGACGTAGTAAATAAAATAAAAGGCGTAGCAACAGGTAGTACTGGTTTTCACCAAGACGTGCCTCTTGAAGATGTGATCATCGAAAGCGTTACTGTTAGCTAATAGTAAGTTTACCCACGTAATGTGGAGTATCAGCGGGCATTTACGCAATGTGTATACGCCCGCTTTATTTATATCGAAAAGACTGACCTATGACTCGCCAAACTTACTTTATTGCAGATTTACACCTAAGCGAAAACCGCCCCGACATTAGCGCTGCATTTTTTGACTTTTTAAATACGCATATACTAAATAAAGATGTAGATGCACTTTATATTTTGGGTGATTTTTTTGAAGTATGGGTTGGAGATGACTACATTACAGCGCTGAGTGCCGATGTAGCAAAGCATTTAAGCGCCGTTAATGATGGTGGGACACCTGTTTATTTTATACATGGCAATCGTGATTTCATCATGCGCAAGCAATATGCAGACATGGCCGCAATGACTTTACTCGATGAACAAACAGTCATTGATTTATATGGTACGCCTACCGTTATTTTACATGGCGACGAAATGTGCACTCAAGATACTGAGTATCAAAAATTTCGTAAAAAAAGCCGTGGTTGGTGGTGGCCAAAACTAATGCTTGCAATGCCACTTTGGTATCGTAAAAAAATAGCGCGTAATGCCCGTGAAAAAAGTAAGTTGAGCCAAGCTGATAAACCTATCGAAATTTTAGACGTTGTAGATGAAGCCGTGCTTGCCACCTTTGCCAAACATAACGTTACTAATATGATTCATGGTCATACTCACCGCCCTAATGTTCATAACTATAAAGTTAATGAACAAACGCTTACTCGTACAGTGCTAGGTGACTGGTATACCCAAGGCTCTTATTTAGTCGTTACCCCTCAATCACAAGAATTAATTAGCACGCCTTTCGCATAATTTAAAATCCTGACTATTATTTAACTATATATTTGAATAATAGTGAGAGGTTTAATGATTAAGCTGTTAATTTTCATCGTAGTAATTGCCATTCCTACCAAAGTATTTAGCGAGCAAACATGGCAAATTGTTACTGAAAACTACCCTCCCTATTTTAGCGAAAACCTTCCTGATAACGGTTGGTTATATGAAATCACTCAATCAGCCCTTAAAACTCAAGGCATTAATAGCGAAGCCGAGTTTACGACATGGGACCGCGCCCTAAAGCTATTAGAAAAAAAGAGAAAAACAGCTATTTTAGGCGCTTTTTATTCATTAAAAAGAAATGAAGTTTTTTACTACTCTCGCCCACTTGCAGTTGCTCATTCAGGAATTTTTAAACGCAAAGAGAGTGCTATTAACTTCGATGGTACAGTTCAGTCATTAACACCTTATAGTATTGGTACAGAAGACAATGCCTTTGTAAGCCAAGAGTTTGCTAGAAATACTGAGCTGGCAATAACATCCACTAAAAGCCTTCCTACAAGTTTATACCTGCTACAACAAGGACGTATTGATTTGGTCGCAGGTACTAAAGAGGTTGGAAATTATTGGCTTGAACACACTAAAACCGAAGATTCAGATGATAATAATATTGAGTACTTATTGCCAGATCTTGCTTCTCATAAACTATATTTAGTTGTCTCTAAATCAAATTACAGGGCAAAAGAGTACTTACAAAAATTTAATAGAGGGATTGATATAATAATTGAAAACGGAAGCATTGCTGAAATCATGAAGAAACACAATTTCAGCAATCAAAAAACAGCTGAATACATTAATTTTTTAAAAGAAAATTAGCTTTATGCTATTGGCAGGCCACTATGAAACTTAAAATTTTCATCCTGTGATGAAATTAATTCAGCTTCAATCTCGCCAAATTCTTTAACTCGTTCGGTAATATCAAAATCAGCAATTTCTTGCGCTAAAGTTAGATAATCTTGGTAATGACGGGCTTCAGAGCGCAGCAGCGAAATATAAAAATCACCTAAACGTTTGTCAACATGCGGCGCAAGCTTTGCGAAACGCTCACACGAACGCGCCTCAATGTAAGCGCCTACAATTAATTTATCAACAAGGGCGTTTGGCTCAAACGTTTTAACATGACGAAGCATGCCTTTTGCATAACGACATGGTGTAATGCTTTGGTACTCTACACCGTACTCGTCCATAATTTCGAGCACTTGGTAAAAATGATGCAACTCTTCTTTTATCAACAATACCATTTTATCAATTAAATCTTGTCCATATGGCGAATTAGATTTAGGAATTATTGATTTAGTTAGCTTATTTTTAGCCGCGAGATCACGCCAATTTCCTTCACGCTTATAAATAAGCGATTCAAATGGCTTTAGCCACTCGAGTAAGGCATCACTGCCCTCTTTATCAACAGCGTATTTACGTATTAAAAACATCGCACTTTGAGCCGCTTTTAACTCACAAATTAAGTGATCGATTAAGATTACTGATAAGTTCTCTTTTTTAATTGCCTGCTCCACCCACTGCTGTGGGGTTGTACACACTAAAAAGTTATTGATCGGCTCTAAAAGTTGGCTATGTGGCACGTTGACTGCTCATTACTAAATAAATTTGATAGAGCGTTATTTTAACACGAAATTTTGTTTGGGATAAATCAAAGCCCTAACCTGTGCAAAAATGTTAATATTGAGTTAACTTGACTTTGCAAGATAAGTGAACCATAACTGTACATAGACTGTATAAAAATAAACCAACCAAAACAATAATACGTTCCTTTTATGGAGTAAGTACTATGATACTAAATCACCTCTGGGGCATTTATGCTCACCCACTTGAAGAATGGCAAACAATAGATAATCGCCATGAAAGTTTAACCTATAGTTTGTCGCATATTTTACTGATTGCTTTGTTTCCTTCAATAATGGGTTATTACTCATCTGTTTATTTAGGATGGAGTATAGGCGCAGGCGATCCCGTATTTTTAACGCACGATAGTGCGCTATTAATTGCAGGTGCAATGTATTTTGCTTTAATAGCGGGCGTTTTTGCATTGGCGTATTTGGCTCATTGGATGGCCGTTACATTTGGCTCTAAGCCTACATTTACACAAACACTTGAACTTGCAGCTTATACTGCAACACCTGTGTTTATGTCGGCGCTTGCCGCCTTTTGGCCTGTACTTTGGTTTGTAGTGTGTATTGGAATTATTGCACTAGCTTACTCGGTCTACTTACTTTATACCGGCGTACCAATACTTATGCATATTCCAGAAGAGCGTGGCTTTATTTATGCCAGCTCGGTTGTAACGTGTGGATTAATATTACTAGTTATTATTTTAGCTGTAACAGCTATGCTTTGGACAAATGGGATTGTTAGTCCAATGTTTACTTAATAAAGTTTAGCTAATAAAGAGTCGTGTTTGATAGAAATGTTCCCTTTCTTTCCTTCGCAAAAAAGGAGCTAATTAGCTCCTTTTTTTATGTAACGACTTTTTATTAACTAATTATTAATCAGCTTCGTTTTCGTCTTGGTTGTGAATCTCTAAACTTGAAGACATCGCACTTTCGCGGGTGCTTTTTGCTGAATCGTTACGTAGCTCATCAATACGGTTTAAATAGTTTTGATCAATGTCGCCTGTAATATATTGCCCATCAAATACTGAGGTTTCGAACTTAGTAATTTCAGGATTTTCTTGGCTAACCGCAGCTATTAAATCTTTTAACGATTGAAAGATTAAACCGTCAGAACCAATACTTGCATTAATATCTTCAACTTCACGGCCGTGAGCAATAAGCTCAGCTGCTGAAGGCATATCAATACCGTACACATTAGGGAAGCGTATTTCAGGCGCTGCGGATGCAAAGTAAACATTTTTAGCACCAGACTCACGAGCCATTTCAACAATTTGTGCTGATGTTGTACCACGAACAATTGAGTCATCAACCAATAATACGTTTTTGCCTTTAAACTCGCGATCAATTGCATTTAGCTTTTGACGCACTGATTTTTTACGCATCTCTTGACCAGGCATAATAAATGTACGACCAATATAACGGTTTTTAACAAAACCTTGGCGATACGGTAAATCAAGCACACGTGCAATTTCCAGTGCTACATCGCATGAAGTTTCTGGGATTGGGATAACTACATCAATGTCTTTATCAGCCCATTCGCGTGCAATTTTTTCGCCTAGTTTTGTGCCCATGTTTACGCGTGTTGCATAAACAGACATACGGTCTATTGTTGAATCAGGTCGAGCAAAATAAACAAATTCAAAAATACACGGCGAGTAAGATGCTTTATCTGCACAACTAAGTGAATGAAATTCACCTTCTTCTGTAACATATATAGCTTCACCAGGGGCAACATCACGTACAAACTCAAAGCCGTCCGGTTTTAACGCAACGCTTTCAGAGGCGAACATGTACTCAGTCCCTTTTGCAGTCTCACGTTTACCAAATACAAGTGGACGGATACCATTCGGGTCGCGAAAAGCAACAATACCGTGACCAATAATCATAGCAATTGTTGCATAACCACCGCTTACTTTATTATTTACCTCGGTTACCGCAGTAAATATATCTTCAGGGTCTAAATGCAACTTATCAGATTTACTTAGTTCATGTGCCATGATGTTGAGTAAGATTTCTGAATCAGATGTTGTATTTACATGACGACGTGCTTCTGAGAATAACTGCTCTTTTAAAGCTTCTGCATTAGTAAGGTTACCATTATGGGCAAGCGCTATACCAAACGGTGAGTTAACATAAAAAGGCTGTGCTTCAGATGAGCTTGAAGACCCTGCTGTAGGATAGCGCACATGGCCAAGACCTATCGTACCTTGTAGTCGTTTCATATGACGAGTGTGAAAGGCATCTTTCACTAAGCCATTTGCTTTGCGTAAGCTGAACGTATTATTCTCAATGGTAATGATACCCGCGGCATCTTGACCACGGTGCTGCAAAACAGTTAAGCCATCATAAATCGCCTGATTGACAGGGGATGTTCCGACTATTCCAACGATACCACACATGTAATTTATCCTCGCCGATTAACGGTTTACTGAATTTAAAAAGCTCGAGTTGTTTTCTAGGTACGAAAAGAACCATTCAACAACAAAGCCAAATTCTGGAATCAAAATAGAATTGCCCCACCAGTGCGTATTGGGTGCACCAGTAAAAGCATCAAGAAAGAAGAGTAACGCGCTCACGACCAACACGCCTCGTAGAGCACCAAACACTATACCAAAGACACGGTCGGTACCCGATAAACCAGTACGATGTACAAGTTCACCTAAAATGTAGTTTAGTAAACCGCCTAACAGTAGCGTCGCAAAGAATAATATGGCTATGGCCGCCGCATTTCTTAAAAGGGGTTCAGAAATGGTTGTTAGGAAGGAAGCTAAATATTGGTAAAATAAGCTAGAGATGATAAAGGCGCCAGCCCATACCGCTAATGACATTGCTTCTTTTACAAAGCCGCGTATTAAACCGATGATGGTAGACAATACAATGATGCCAATAATGGCGTAATCAACCCAGATCATAAGAACCAATTAGTCGCTAATTTGGGGCGCATTCTATACCCAAACATCGTTAGTATGCAAGTTTAAACGGGAGATTACTGGGTTGTAGTTAATACAAAAAATTAACATTCTAGTCTAGGTATTGTGAGATAAAGATAATGATAAAAAAAATATAAATAAATAAATAAAGGCTTGTTATACAAGCCTTTATTTATTTTGTTACTTCGTACTGCGTAACTTTACCATTTAATTTAGTAAGCTCTTTGAGCTGGGGGAGCTGCTTTTGTAATTCACTTTTATCAAGCGAAGGACCAACAAATACTTTGGTTAATGCCCCATTTGGGGTTTTAATCGGTTTAGTAAACGTTTTAAACCCTTCAGCCTTTAATTTAGCCTGTAATGCTTTAACGTTTGCAACATGTGAAAAACTACCTAATTGAATAACATAGGCCATACTCGTTAGGTTTTCATCACTTTTACGTGGTGCAATTGGCTCTGGCTTAGCTTGAACAGGTGCTTTTGTAATTGGTGTAGCTTTGGGTTCTATAGTTGCTTCAACAACTTTATCTTCCACAGCGTAATCACTCTCATCCTTCGCGCTTTGCTGCTCAAAAGCTTCATCGTCAGCTTGAATGTCTTCAATTTCATCTTGCTTTAGTGGCTCAGCATTAGCCATATTTTCATCAATTGACTCTTGAAGATCGATTGTTTTGAACTCAGGGCGGTCTGGGATCGCTTTAAAGCCTTCTTTATAATGCACTTTTTCGCCATCGAGTATATTAGGGATAAACACAATTGCTGCGATCACCACTATACTTGTTCCGACTAAGCGATTAATAAAACTTGAGTTCACCGACATCCTCTCTATTTTTTAAAGTAATTAATAGCGCCAGCAACTGTAAAAAATGAACCAAATATAATCAACATAGTATCACTTTGTTGTTCTGGTAAAATTACATTCAGTGCCTGTGCCACACTATCATAGCTATTAATAGTATTATGATGAGACAATTCCTGCAGTGCATTTTGTAAATTACTTGCAGTGTCGCCTCGCGGGCCACTTAAGCTCGCTAATGACCACTCATCGACCAAGTGACTTACTTCTTTAAGTACACCCGTTTTATCTTTATCAGCAAGCATAGCGGCTAATGCATGAATTTTAAAGCCTTTATCTTTATAGCTTGATAACTTATTGGCTAAATAACGCGCCGACTCAGGGTTGTGTGCTACATCGGTAAAGACTAAAGGCTCAATACTTAACTGTTGAAATCGCCCTTCGACAACTAAATTAGCTAAACAACTTCGTATAACTTGCTCACTTGGTAATAAGTTTAAAACACTGAGCGTGGTTAATGCGGTTGCTGCATTTTGACACGGTATTGCTGGCTTATCTATTTCAAGATTATGTTCTTTATATTGCCAATTAAAGCTCTCAGCATTTTCTTTAAAAATAAAGTCACTGCCCGACAACGTCATATTGGCATTAATTTCTTTGCCGTAATCAGTCATTGTGTGAGGAATATTTAAATCCCCTATAATAGCGGGAGTATTTTCACGAAAAATACCGGCTTTATCATAAGCCACTAACTCACGGGTATCACCTAAGTACTCTTTATGGTCTAAGTCTATAGTCGTGATCACGCTTGCAAAGGGAGTGACTATATTTGTGGCGTCAAAGCGCCCACCTAAACCAACCTCGAGTAATACATAATCGACGTTACAGCGTTTAAAAATTGCCAACGCACCCAAAGTACCATATTCAAAATAAGTCAGAGGAGTGTCTTTACGGCCTTGCTCAAGCTGGTGAAAAGCATCTATATGAAATTGGTCTGCCAATTCTTCCCCATTAACTCGTACACGCTCGTTATAACGAATTAAATGTGGAGATGCGTAAGTACCCACATTGAAACCTTGCGCTAGCAATAGCGACTCTAAGCAGCGTGCTGTGGTGCCCTTACCGTTTGTACCGGCAATAAGAATAATTTTACTTGGAGTGTTTAACAGGCCAATATTGTTAGCAACATTAGCAACTCGTTCTAAGCCCATAGCAATGTTAGCTGGGTGAACACTTTCTAAATAAAAAAGCCAATCATCAAGGCTTGATGATTGGCTAGGAGTTTTTTTTGTCATAGCGTGTAATCAGTAAAGCTGAAATTTACGCTACTCTATGCTCTTGTTCCGTAGAAGGCAAGTTCATAAATTTAGCTAAAATGCGTGCAAGGGTATCGCGCATTTCACGGCGGTCAATAATCATGTCAATTGCACCGTGTTCAAGCAAAAATTCACTACGCTGAAAGCCTTCAGGTAATGTTTCGCGAACAGTTTGCTCAATAACACGAGGACCCGCAAAACCAATTAATGCTTTAGGTTCCGCAACGTTAATATCGCCCAGCATAGCAAGTGATGCAGATACACCACCCATAGTTGGGTCAGTCATGACTGAAATAAACGGAAGACCTTTTTCAGTCATTTTTGCAAGTGCAGCACTTGTTTTAGCCATTTGCATAAGCGACATAAGCGCTTCTTGCATGCGTGCACCGCCTGATGCAGAAAAACAAATAAGCGGCATGTTATGCTCTAAACATTGATCAACAGCATCAACAAAGCGAGCGCCAACAACAGAAGCCATTGAACCACCCATAAACGAGAACTCAAATGCTACTGCTGCAACTGGAATACCTTTTAATCGGCCTTTCATAGCTACAAGTGCATCTTTTTCACCACTTGCTTTTTGGGCTGCACTGATACGATCAGAGTATTTTTTAGAATCTTTAAACTTAAGAATGTCTTTAGGCTCATGTTGTGTGCCAAGCTCTTGACGGTCACCTTCATCTAAAAAGTGCTCCAGGCGCTTACGGCCACTAACACGCATATGATGGTTACACTTAGGACATACGTTTAATGACTTTTCTAATTCAGCTTTATATAAAATTGAATCACACGATGTGCACTTAGCCCAAATACCTTCTGGGATTTCTTTACGACCTGATGATTTTGTCGTTTTAGGTAAGATTTTTTCTAGCCAACTCATTTGCAACTCTCTTAATGCTGTTCTGTGTCGCGAGCCTGCCAATAGCAATTAGCAGACAAATTTTTTCAATTAAAACATGAATTACACTAACGCGGTATAAAAAACTGGTCTTAGTAGTTAAAAGTGTTCATAAAAAGCACTAACGACAACCATAACTAAATTTCAGCGTCAGGTAAAAACAATGGACCTAAAGGCATTTTAGGAATATTAAACTCTTCAGGATAATCGACATCAACCAAGTATAAACCTGCAGCTTTAGCTGTAGCACTTGCTTTAGCACGCTCTTTACAATCAAGTAATTCTTTCAACCAAATAGGCTGTTGCTTATGTATGCCAATATCCATCAAGCTCCCCGTTATATTACGTACCATGTGATGTAAGAACGCATTCGCCTTAATATCAATAATAACGTAACACCCTTGGCGCTGTACCGATAAATGATGAATAGTACGAGTCGGTGTATTCGCTTGACAATGGATCGCTCGAAAAGATGTAAAATCGTGTGTCCCGATCAAATACTGACAGGCTTCCTGCATTTTAACTTCATCTAATGGGTGATGAAAATGCGTAACCCCTTCGCTTAACACTGCTCCTCGAAAAGGAGAGTTATAAATAATATAGCGGTATCGGCGAGCGGTTGCACTAAAACGAGCATGAAAATCGACAGCAACTGGTTGTGCAAAGCGAATAGCAATATCTTTAGGCAATAAGGTATTCATACCCATTGTAAATGCGACCATGTCACGCGAAGCTTCAGTTTCAAAATGTATTATTTGACCTGTACCGTGCACACCCGCATCAGTTCGCCCCGCACATACTACTTCAACTGGGTGATTACAAATACGCGACAATGCCTTTTCTACTTCTTGTTGTACGCTATTTACATGTGATTGACGTTGCCACCCACTATAGCGTACGCCGTTGTATTCAACTCCAAGTGCTACTCGCATAATTACTGCTTTACCTACTGTGCTAATGAACACGGCATTTTATGCTATCTCTCGACGCAATAAAAGGAGGTGTGCAGTAATACCCTTTTTATTAAAAACATGATCATTTTAATGAATCAAATAACTTAATAATCACGATGTGAATTATTCTTTTATAACAATTACATACTATAAAATTCGCTTCATTAATACGTTGCTTTTCCTTGTTATAATTAAACTAACTTCCATAAAAAAACCCTTAATTAGAATGACCAATTAAGGGTTTTTTAAAACAATTTGTTATTTTAGTTTCGCTTTTAAACTAAGTGCCTCTTCTTGAACTTCTTCAGGGCCTTTGTTGATGACATCCTCAATGACCTTGAGCGCAGAATCAAAATCATCAATTTCAATATAAGCACGCGCTAAATCTAGTTTAGCTGAATAGCCACCACTTTCAGCATCAACATCGGTTGGGTTATCACCAGCAAGTAATGCATCAAACTCACTCAAACCGACATCCATATTAACGTCGGTGTAAGGTTCGTGTTCAAGTTCAGCCTCTTCACTTTCTTCTAATAATGAATCTATATCTACAAATTCATCATTATCAAGTTGCTCAATATCACTACTTTCAACAAGTGGCTCTTTTGTAGTTAATGAGTCATCTTCCTCTAAGTCTTCTTTTAGCAAGCTGTCAAAGTCGACATCAAATTCACTGCTATCCTCAGCACTTAATCCTTCAGGCTCCGCTAACTCACTAAGTAATGAATCAAAATCAGTTTGCGTCAAATTTGACATAAACTCTTCATCAAGTTCATCGTCAGAGCTAATATCAGTGCTACCTGCTTCATCTGAGTTTGTTAACTGTGCTTCGCGCTCTGCATTTGTTTGCTCTTGCTGCTCGTCTGATAACTCATCAGGTAGCGCTTGCTCTAAAGTATCTTCGTCAAACTCAACATCTAAGTCAGAAAAATCGTCTTCAATTAAAATTTCATCATCAAAATCGTCTTCTAAACTATCTAAATCATTATTTTCAGAAAGCGCATTTGATAAGTCCTGCTCAGCTTGGCTGGAAGCGACTCCCTGCGCCTCACCGTCTAAATCATCACCTTGTAATTCTTCGGGGGTAAATGGCAACTCACTTTCTAGTGTTTCTTGAACTTCATCAAGGTTAAGAGGTTTAGTATCCTCTTCTATACTAACTGGTTCAACAGAATCAATTCCGTCATTAATTTCTTGCAGTAAATCATCATCAAACGACTCGTCTTCAACCTTAGCTTCTGATTCAGAGAAGTCATTATCAATTAATAGTTCATCATCAAAATCATCTTCTAAGCTATCTAAGTTAGCATTTTCAGAAAGCGCATTTGCGAGATCTTTCTCTGTTTGACTAAGTGCTACTGCATTTTCTTCACGCGGTGCATTTTCTTTAGGTTCTTGCTGCTCAAACGAAGGTTCATTCTCCAATAATGAATGATCATCGTCTAATTCAAGTTCAGGATATTCATCTAACTCTTCACTTGGCGTTATAAGATCGCTATCAAGCTGCTCTTCAATTTTGGTAAGATCTGAGTCATCGTCGCCCGCTAACGGATCGTCACCAAGATCTACTTCTATTTCTTCAAGATCGTCGTCAAGCTCATCTAAAGACCAATCTGGTGTTTCTATATAGTCATCATCCGTCGCTTGTTGTAGCTCATTTAAAAGCTCATCAACGCTCTTTAAAGTATCATCTGTATATTCTTCAAGCGCATCTTCAGGATCAAGAAGCGACTCTGATGTATCTGAAAAATCATCAACCGTTACATCTATAAGTTCAGGTTCTTCTGCAAGTTCAGGCTCATCGTCAAGCTCGGGCTCTTCTTCAAACTCAGGTTCCTCTGCAAACTCAGGTTCCTCTGCAAGCTCAGGCTCATTGTAAAGCTCAGGCTCTTCTTCAAGCTCGGGCTCTTCTGCGAGTTCAGGCTCATCGTCAAGCTCTGGTTCTTCTACAAGCTCAGGTTCTTCTACAAGCTCAGGCTCATCGTCAAGCTCAGGCTCTTCTTCAAGCGCAGGCTCATCGTAAAGCTCAGGTTCTTCTATAAGCTCAGGCTCATCGTCAAGCTCGGGCTCTTCTTCAAGCTCAGGCTCTTCTGCGAGTTCAGGCTCATCGTAAAGCGCAGGCTCTTCTACAAGCTTAGGCTCTTCTTCAAGCTCAGGCTCATCGTCAAGTTCAGGTTCTTCTATAAGCTCAGGCTCTTCTTCAAGCTCAGGTTCTTCTGCGAGTTCAGGCTCATCGTCAAGCTCGGGCTCTTCATTTAATGATGAAGCAAGCGACTCAATATCATCAACATTTAATTCTTCTTGAGCATCTGCTAAATCCTCAACTGAGTCTGCCAATGCATTATCAATTTCTGAATCTCTTACATCTGAATTTTTTACTTCATCATCAATTAGGTTATCTATATCGTCTAAATCAAAGCCATCACTTTGTTCAACTAATGAATCATTTGCAGCATCAACTGCTGCCTCATCAATTAGGTTATCAATGTCGTCTAAATCAAAGTCGTCACTTTCCTCAACTAATGAATCATTTGCAGTATCAACTGCTGCCTCATCAATTAAGCTATCTATGTCGTCTAAATCAAAGTCGTCACTTTCCTCAACTAAAGAGTCATTTGCAGTATCAACCGCAGTCTCATCAATTAAGCTATCTATGTCGTCTAAATCAAAGTCGTCACTTTCCTCAACTAATGAATCATTTGCAGTATCAACTACTGCTTCATCAATTAAGCTATCTATATCGTCTAAATCAAAGTCGTCACTTTCCTCAACTAATGAGTCATCTGCAGTATCAACTGCAGCCTCATCAATTAAGCTATCTATGTCGTCTAAATCAAAGTCGTCGCTTGTATCAAGTTCAGCTGTAGTGTTATTTGAGGTATCTAATTCTGTTGATGTTTGATCTAATAATTCATCTATATCAAAATTATCTTCATCTGCAAGCTCTTCACTTAAAGCCGCCATTTCATCATGAGATTCTAAGCTGTCATCCTCTAAAGCTTCGCTTGTTTGCGGTGCATCAAACTCAGGTAGACTATCGTCTTCATCAAACAAGCTATCTAAATCGTCATTAGTTAGGATTTCGTCATTGTTAATTGAGTCATCAGATAAGTCTAAATCTATATCTTCAGCGTTTTCATCTGAAGGTTGATCAAACCCTTGCTGCATAAAAATATCGAGCTCATCATCGTCATCGGTATTTTCATCATCAAAAACAATGTCATCGCTTAGCAAGCTTTCGAGCTCATCCTGATCAAGTAAATTTTCGTCGCCAGAAAAATCATCTAAGCCGTCGTCTAAATCATCATTAGGCAACATATCACTTTCGAGACTATCATCTAATTGAACACTCAAGTCATCTAAAGGGTCAGGTACAATTGGATCGTCATTTAAGCTTGGGCCTAAATCATCATCGCCAGTATAAGTTGGGGTTTGTGGTAAAAAGTCATCATCGTTTTGCGGCTCTTCTTGATTACTTGCTCGTTTGCGTAAAAACATAACGATTGCAAAAATAATCAGTAACCCAGGAATAAACATTAACAAGCCCAGTACTATGGGGTTTGAAAATAATGAGCCAAAATCAAATGACTCTTTTGGTATTACTTCTTGTTTTTTTTGTTGGGCAATAATCTCGTTTTGTTTAACGATGAGTTCTTTTAACTGATTTTGAATTTCGCTGTCTTGTCCTAATTGCAAACGTAAGTTTTCGAGCTCTTTAGATATTCCTGATAACTGTTTTTTAAGATTATTATTTTCAACTAAAATCTCTTCTACATTACTAACTGAGCTTTTAAACTGTTGTTGTAACTCAACAAGCTTAGTACCTTGCTCTGTTTTTATTTCATTTAATTCTTTCTGTATCTCTTTTTTAGCATCGTCTACATCAATTTTACGCGCTTGAGTTACTTTTGTTTGCGCTGAGTTAATTTCGCTTTGTGTAAGCGTGCCATTTTTTTTCTTTTCCCATAATGCATCATCTTGCTCAGAGCGTTGCTTTGCGAGCTGCGTATTTACAGCTTTTATTTCGGCTAAGGTAGGGATTTTTAAATAGGTACCATTTTGAATGTGGTTAAGATTTTGTTCTAAAAATGAATCGGGATTTTTGTTATACAAAGCCTGCATAACTTGATAAATACTGACAGAATTGTCTGGGCGCACTTTAGCCGCTATACGCCAAAGCGTATCAGTTGGTTTAATTGGCCCAATTGATCGCCCTTGCGCACCATAGTCAACGCCTTTAGGCCCCTTTAATTGGGTACTGTCCTGAGAGTAAACTGGCGTTACTATCAATGCAGACGCTAATATAATAAGTGTAGCTAAACCGCGCATGCTGATCCTTTAATATTTAAATATTAATAAAACACCTAAAACTTAAGTGCATAAATATTGTTTATTATTGCTATTATCAGCCAAATGACTGACTCGCATTTATTATTACAATCTATTTTTATTGCAAGCTCTATTCCAATTACAAACTATAAACCAGTTAGAGCGTAATATCCATCGCAACACCTTGAAAATAAATGCCTTAAAACATCTTTATAAATATTAATTTATTGAGTGTTATCAATCAGTTTTTGTATTTTTAAAATTAAACGGCAAAAATTTGACAAGCCATATAAACAAAAAGCGGCAAACAACTACTGTTTACCGCTTCAAAAGCATGTTTAGCGCAATTAACTATTACATGTAATTGGCAATAAGCTCTTCTGCAATTTGAATGCTATTAGTTGCAGCACCTTTACGAGTGTTGTCACTTACAACCCACATGTTTAATCCATGAGGATGAGAAATATCAGCACGTAATCGACCTATATACACAGTATCGTTACCACTAGCGTCAGACACTGCTGTTGGGTAGTCACCTTCATCATCAATTAGCTCGACACCAGGCGCGTCTTTTAAAAGTTGTTTAACGTGTTCAAAGTCATAAGGCATGCGCGTTTCAATATTAATTGATTCTGAGTGCCCAAAAAATACGGGAACACGTACACACGTTGGGTTCACTGCAATAGTGGTATCACCCAAAATTTTATGAGTTTCGTTTACCATTTTCATTTCTTCGCGCGTATAGCCATTATCTTCAAAGCTATCAATTTGAGGAATAACGTTAAATGCAATTTGCTTTGGAAATACTTTATTATCCATAGGGCGTGCATTCATCAAATTAGCTGTTTGCTTTGCAAGTTCATCAACCGCGTCTTTACCTGCACCCGATACAGCTTGGTAAGTAGATACATTAATACGGTCTATTCCGTAAGCATCATAAATTGGTTTAAGTGCTAACATCATCTGAATAGTTGAACAGTTAGGGTTAGCAATAATATTACGATTTCTAAAATCAGCTAGGCTTGAAGCATTAACTTCTGGCACCACGAGTGGTATTTCAAAATCATTTCTAAAGTGCGATGTATTATCGATTACAATACAGCCGGCTTCAGCAGCAATAGGAGCATATTTTTCAGATACACTGCCACCAGCAGAAAACAAACCTATATGCGCTTGGCTAAAGTCAAAGCCTTCAACGTCAAGTACTTCAATGGTCTCACCACGAAACTTTATATCTTCACCTGCGCTGCGGCTGCTAGCAAGTAAAAAAAGCTGATCAACAGGAAACTTACGATCTGCTAGCGTTTCAATGATTTGACGGCCTACTAAACCAGTAGCGCCAAGTACGGCAACGTTATATTTTTGCGACATATTTCTTCCTCTATAAACGACATTAAAACAACATCGTTAGTTAAATAATTATTCAGCTATGCTAAAGCCAAGCTGGCTAAGTGCTGCTAATTGTGGGCTATCACCTTGTAGAAATAAGGTGCTAAATTCTCGCCTTATAGGATAGTTTTTACGTAAACTATCAAAGCCGTCGCTCTCTAGACGACGAAGTAATATTCCGTCATCGCGGCGAACGTCATAAATTAAATGCACTAAACGGGCAATATCTTGCTCATTAAGGCTTTGCGTAACAGTTGCATTTGTAACGGCTGGTGTTGGTAAAAAATCATCCAACGATTTAATCGCCTCAACACCTTTGAGCTGACACAGTTTTTGATACAACATTTGTGTACCACGAGCTTTCCCCTCAAGTGTATGCCCTGCAATATGCACACTAGCGTAACGAACATGCTCTAGTAATTCAGTTAAAATATTGGGTTCTTTCTCCCATACATCAAGTACTAAATCTAAATCAGCCCCAGCTTCCATTACCTCAAGTAATGCTTGGTTATCAATTACATCGCCACGGCTTGCATTAATTAGCGTGGTTCCTGGCTTAAGTGCCTTTAAACGCTCTTTACCCATCATGTGCAGTGTTTTATGCTCGCCACTTTTAACAAGGGGAACGTGAAAAGTAACAACATCTGACTGCGCTAATAACTCATCAAGCGCTACATGCTCTTGTAATAAGCCTTGTTCGTGCTTAATCGGATCGCACAGCAGTACAACTACGTTTAATGCTTTTAATTTTTGCGCCAAACATGTACCAATGTTGCCCATCCCTACAATACCAATTGTTTGACCACACAATGGACGCGCATTTTCTTGGCTTAATGCAAATAAGCTACTAATTACATATTCAGCTACAGCAACCGCATTACAACCAGGTGCACTTGTAAAAGCAATATTTCTATCATGCAGTAATTGCGTATCAATATGGTCAATGCCGATTGTGGCAGTACCTACAAAGCTCAACTTGTCAGCTTGTACCAAAAGTTCATGATTAACATTTGTCACCGAACGAGTAAGAAGAACATCTACATCTATTAATTGTTCAGGCGTTAATTTACGACCATCAAAACGCTCAACCTCACCAAAGTCTGCAAAGTACTGCTCAACTAAAGGCATATTTTGATCGGCAAGAATTTTCATTACAGAGTCCGTTTGGCAATTAAGAGGCGCCATTGTAGCGAACAACCTAGCCTTTACACAAACTAAAAAGGCGCATTTTAGTTAATACAAACACTCAAAAATGGGGATGTGGATTGTTTTAAATCAGCAATTAAAATTAGGAATTTAAACGATGCAAATAATAACCTTACTATTGAATACACAAAGGCCGAATCACAGCATGATTCGGCCTTTATTATGCAAAATAAACTTCAATTACATTATATTTTATTTACTTGATTTTAGTTTATAGCTCAAAGTCTTTTTTGAATTTCAAACCAAATTCACTTCGATCATTACTACGCATTACGCCAACAAAACCTGATTGTTGTAGACGACCAACATCGTAAACTTCGTTTAGAACGTTTTCACCATACAGTGTAACTTCCATATCGCCATATGGATTAGTGTAGGAAATATTAAAACCAACTAGTTCACGTGAATCTATTGTCTCACTTTGGTTATAAACTGATTGCCCTTGCATGTCGCTTCGGTACGAATAGTTAGCATTAAATGCAAGTGTTGCGCCGCTCTCTAAATCCATAAAGTAAGAAGGTGCAACCATGACAGTCCAGCGTGGTGTAAGTGCTGGTGAATCGCCTTTACCTATACCTTGTACACCCTCAGCCACTTCTGTTATTTCAGAATCTAAATAACCAACTGCACTGCGAATAGTAAAGTCATCAGTAATAGCGACGGTTGTTTCAAGCTCAATACCTTGTGCTTTAGACTGACCCGCATTTTCTACAATTGTTACGAAACCGCCACCTGCTGTTGGGTCTGAAAACGGTAATGCTAAATCAGTGTAATCAGTCACAAATACCGCAAGCATCATAGATACATTTTCGTGTACTTGGCCTTTTAGACCCATTTCATAGTTAACCGCTTTCGTTTCGTCAAATGATACAAACTGGTCTGGCCCTCCAAATGGGCGCGGTGGAAAACCACCTGTTTGGTAGCCTTTTTGAATTTGGCCATACACATTCATATTATTACTAAGCTGATAAGATGCATTTACATCCCAGGTAACTGCATCAAAATCTGCACTTACATACTTACGAGTAGGAAATGATGGGAATATAGCATTTGCATCTTTTTCATCTTTTGAATAACGAAGACCACCACCAACGGTTAAATCGTCAGTTAAATCATAGCTTGCATTAAAGTAGGCTGCGTAAGAATTAGTTTCTTGGTTAATTTCAAAATCGCCGTAACCACCAAATGATTCTGTTACTCCGTCATTCAATAAGCCATTGGGTGTATTAAATGGGCTGAATACAAATGGGCCTGAACGTGTAAAGCCATCTTCATTAAAAAAGTAAAGGCCTGACACAAAGTCCATATTATCAAATGTTGCATTTAGTTGAATTTCAAACGAGTACTGATCAGCTCCGCCCTCTTCTGGAAACTCAGATAAGTTTAAAGGTGATGCATCGTCATCTAGGCCACCTTCATACTCAGATGTACGGTAGCTTGAGATAAACTTAGTAGTATAAGTATCGTTAATTGCCCAATCAGCCGAGAACGATGTGCCCCAACCTGAGTAAGAAGTTGATTCAATACCTGCAACGGTTGTGCCTAAATCATCAGACCACATAATTATAATGCCGGTTTAGCGCCAAATGAGTCTGAGGTCAGATACAAAGATTCTAAAACTGTGGCCAAATTTTATTGACCACTACATTCACTTCACCTATGAAAAAAATGATGATAAACATGATTCGTCACGTTTTAATACACTTGAATCAATTCCTTTATTAAATACTACAGTGAACTTTGCCCTAGAGAGCATGCGTGCAGAGAGTAACGTATACACAATTGGCGCACGTTATGACTTCCACCCTTCAGCTGCATTTAAAATTGACTTTAGTCGATTTGATGATGACATCACTGACACTGAAACGGATGTAGTAGCCGTTGGTGTTGATTTAGTATTTTAATTGGAGCGGAATATGAAAAAATTAATCCTAGCTAGTGCGCTTTCATTATGTTCTTTCGGTGCTTTGGCTGAAGTTGCAGTAATTGTAAATCCTGGTAATGCAAATGCACTCGATGCAGAGACTATTAAGAAAATTCACTTAGGAAAGGCCAAGTCGTTTGATAACGGCAATAAGGTCAACCCAGCAACTCAAAACGGTACCGCTATTGCTGATGAATTCAATTCTAAAGTGGTAGGTAAATCGAGCAGCCAATTAAATGCCTATTGGTCAAAACTTGTTTTTACAGGTAAAGGGACACCGCCTGAAAAGTTTGACTCAGCTCAAGCTGTCATTGACTTTGTTGCCGCTAATGGTGATTCAATCGGCTATATAGATAGCAGTAGAGCAACTGATAAAGTTAAAGTGATTGCTACCTTTTAATTGCTATTATTAAATTAAAAAAACCACCTAATCGGTGGTTTTTTTATAACTAAACTTTAATAACAATTCGCTCAATTAAGTAAGATATTTTGAGGGAGAAAAACTGTTCAATAGCAAGGCAAAAATTTCTTATTTAGTATTCTAAATAAGAAATTTTAACGTGGCTAGCGTCTGACCTGCCCTCTCAAAATGAATAAGCATTACTGCGAATTGGTGCAGTTACATTACTCAATTTTAAATTTAGCCGTGGCATCTAATAGGTTATCTGAAAGGTAATGAAGGTTTTTAGCTACATCCCTCACAGCTGTTAGCGAGTCCATTGTATCTTCAAATGATACGTGCATGTTTGTCACGTTTTCTACAACCATAGCAGCAACTGATGTTTGCTCTTCTGTGGCAGCAGCAATTTGTGAGTTCATTCCATTTATTTCTAACATTTGCTCTGCAATTTTCTCTATAGAAATACCTGTTTTTTCTGCTGCAGTTGCATTATCTGTAGCCATATCTCTTGCAGTCGTCATTGCAGTAACTGATTCGTTAGCCGCTTCAGTTAAAGTAGTCAACAGCTCTCTAATCTCATTTGTAGAGTGAGCAGTTCGCGATGCAAGCTCTCTAACTTCATCAGCAACAACAGCAAAGCCTCGGCCATGCTCACCAGCACGGGCAGCCTCAATGGCAGCATTAAGTGCAAGTAAATTTGTTTGCTCCGCTATTGATGTAATAACATTTAATATTTGCGACACATTTTTTGTATCGTCTGCTAATTTATTTATAGTTGTAGCAGCGTGATTAATCTCATCACTTAACGTACGAGAAGCGGTTACTGATGTTTGTACTTGAGTTCGACTTTGCTCAACTTCTTTCTCAGCCGTTTGCGCTGCATGAGAAGCACTTGCAGCTGATTGAGAGATATCTCCTACACTCTGTTTCATCTCTTCCATCGATTGCTTTACAATCTCAGCATCAGTGGTTTATTTAGTCGTTGCACGCTCCGCTTGTTCCATCCCCTGCACTAAGCGAGTAGAGTTTTCCATTAACGGTTCGCAAACCGCGATAATTTCTAACACCGTTTTTTTCAATATGCCAATAAAAGAGTTGAAGTTTATAGATACTTGACCTATTTCATCTTCAGAGTTAACTGTCAATTTAGTGCTTAGCGAGCCTTTACCGCTTGCTAATAAGCTTAAATTATTTGCCGCATCACTTGCCGAAGAAGCAATTCGCTTAGCTATCCAAATAGCCATAAAGAGCAATAAAATAAGCGATACAATAGAAACAACTAACATTAACGTAAGGGCGTAATCAGAGCGGTCCTTTGTGCTTGCAACAAGTTCAAAAAAACGATCGTCAGCTTTGACTTGTGCTGCCTTAAACTTTTCTAGGACATCGTTATAAAGCGCTGTTTTCCTCTGTGCTTGTTGTTGAATTTTACTAAAATCTGCTGTTCCATTTACCATGCCATTTGCGATAGTCGCTGATATTTTTTCGTAATTTGCGAGCTGCTCTTTAGTGTCACTGTGAATGTAAGAGGCATTTATTTTTTCTATCGCAATAATATTCAATTCAAGTTGCTTGTATGTGTCAGATGCTTTCTCGACTAAATCTTGCTCACCAAATGTTACGGCTTGGGTGTAAAGTTCGTCCAGCTTCTCTAAAATACCAACATTAGCTGATGTTAACTTAACAACTTTGTAGGATGATTTTTCCATTTCATCAAGTGCAATTCTATTATCATTCATAGCAAAATAGTTGATCAGAACAATCACTAAAAATGCAACGACAGCAATACTCGTAATCGCATGTATTTTTTTACTTATGCTGAGATTTTGAAAAGAGAAGCCTGAAGCCATTGTGAATAGCTTATTTTATTGTCTAAATCTATTATCGGCTTATTACTCATAAGTGTTAACTAAATTTGTAATATTTCTAGTTTTTTTTACAAATAATTCAAAATTCTACATAACTAATTGCCCTTTAAAAAAGAAAGTACAAATAACATTCAATTTAAATTGCAGGCACAAAAAAACCAGTAACATTTCTGTTACTGGTTTCTAAATTTGGTGCGGATGGGGGGACTTGAACCCCCACGCCCGAAAGCACCACCCCCTCAAGGTGGCGTGTCTACCAATTCCACCACATCCGCATTTTTAAGCTCTCGCTTATTTGTTAAACATATGATTTATTTGAGGAGTATAAATCGTTTAACGATAACATTACGCTAAATTAGTTCGGTACGTCAGAGCTTTGCTCTTTCGTAGATGTTACCGGAACATCTTCTTCAACAGGAACTACAGTTTCCACTGCAGGAGCTGCTTCTAGGTTTTCCCACTCGTCAGTCTTTTTAATTTGACCTGCAGTTAGGTTACCTAGCACAATGCTTAAAACAAAAAATACTGTTGCTAAGCTTGTGGTTGTTTTTGTCATAAAGTTACCAGCACCTGACGAACCAAAAACCGTGCCTGATGCACCAGCGCCAAATGAAGAACCCATATCTGCGCCTTTACCTTGTTGAATTAAAACCATTCCAACTAGAGCTAAAGCCACAACTAAATAAACTACTAATAAAATTTCGTACATCTTATACAGTCCCTTTTGCACTGTTACAGATTGCAGAAAAAGATTCTGCTTTTAGACTTGCGCCGCCAATTAAGCCGCCATCTATATCTGTTTGTGCAAATAATAATTCGCTATTTTTTTCATTAACGCTACCACCATATAAGATGGTAAGCCCTTGTGCTAAAGTGCTATCAAGTGCAGCAATTTTATCACGGATAAATTTATGAACAGTTTGTGCCTGCTCTGGCGATGCAGTCTTACCTGTGCCTATGGCCCAAACGGGCTCGTATGCTATCACAGAATCTTTCAGTGCTGCTACACCTAACTTTTCAATTACTGCATCAATTTGTGCAGCAACTACTTGTTCGGTTTGACCGTTTTCTTGCTCACTTTCACTTTCGCCAACACATAAAATTGGTGTTAACCCAACTTCTTGTGCTCTAGCAAACTTTTCAGCGACAGTTTCATTACTTTCGTTATAAATACTGCGGCGTTCAGAGTGACCAACGAGTACGTAAGTTGCACCTAAATCTTTTAGAAGCTGTCCGTCTACTTCACCGGTAAACGCACCAGGTGTATTTTCAGAAACAGTTTGAGCGCCTGTAGAAACACCACTAGCTATCATCGCTGGTACAAGTGGGAATGGAGGAAATAAAACAATGTCCATCTCTTGTGATTTTACATCGTTAATAGCATCAGACATTTGTTTAACTAGGTCTAACGAACCATTCATTTTCCAGTTGCCTGCGACCATCGCCTTGCGTATTGCCATTTTCCACTCCACATTAGAAAGCGGGCGAGATATTAACTTTTCTCGCCCAAAGTTACAAGAGGTTATTGTTATTAATCAGTCTGTTTGCTCATAGATTCTACAACAGCTGCAATTTTTTGAGCGCTGTCTATTACAATTTTTTCTTGCTCGGCTTCAACCATAACACGAACCACAGGTTCAGTACCTGATTTGCGCAGTAAAACTCGGCCTTTGTCGCCTAAAGCAAGCTCAACTTCTGCTACAGCTGAAAGTACCTCTGGCGCTTTTGTCGGATCTGTTCCAGCGGTATAGCGCACGTTAATCATTTTCATTGGATATTTAGTAAAACCAGCACCCAAATCTTGTAGTGTACGGTTTTGTGCAACCATAGCTGCAAGTACTTGCAAACTTGATATAATGCCATCACCCGTGCTAATTAAATCTAAATTTAATACATGGCCTGAGCTTTCACCGCCAATTTTCCAGCCTTTTTGCTGTAGTAATTCCATTACATAGCGATCACCCACTTTACTGCGAGCAAACTCGATACCTTTTGCTTTCAAAGCATTTTCAAGGCCCATGTTAGACATAACAGTGCCGACTACACCACCGCCCAGCATGTGATCTTCGGCAGCTTGGCAAGCAATAATATAAACTAAATCGTCACCATCAAATACACGACCATTATGATCAACCATCATTACACGATCGCCATCACCATCGTATGCAATACCTACATCGGCTTTAAGTTCAAGTACTTTACGTTTAAGGGTATCTACGTGAGTAGCGCCACATTCATGGTTGATATTAACGCCGTTAGGCTCGCATGCATGTGTTATTACTTCTGCGCCAAGTTCGCGCATGACAGAAGGAGCTATATGGTATGTAGCACCATTTGCGCAATCGACAACAATTTTAAGACCTTCTAAAGACAAACCTTGGGGAAACTGGCTCTTACAAAACTCTATATAACGGCCGTCTGCACTAACTAAACGCGAAGCTTTACCTAGTTTATCTGAAGCAACACAGGTCATTTGCTCATCAAGCATCGCTTCAATTTGAAGCTCTACTGCATCATCAAGCTTTAAGCCTTGACCATTGAAAAACTTAATACCGTTATCGTAATACGGATTATGTGAGGCACTAATTACAATACCTGCCTCAGCACGAAATGTTTGCGCTAAATACGCAACTGCAGGTGTCGGCATTGGACCCAGTAATACAACATCAATACCAGCGGCAATTAAACCAGCCTCAAGTGCAGTTTCAAGCATGTAGCCCGAAATACGCGTATCTTTACCTATAATGACTTTTTTAGTACCACTTTGCGATAATACACGCCCAGCAGCCCAACCCAACTTCATTGCAAACTCAGGGTTTATAGGCGCTGTACCTACTAAACCACGTACGCCGTCAGTGCCAAAATATTTTCTTTCTTTCATTATGCAATTCCTTTCTCGCAGGCTTGATATACACCAAGTACATCTGCTGTTTCTTTAACGTCATGTACACGAATAATTTTTGCGCCATTTTGCGCTGCGATTAGCGCACCTGCTAAGCTGCCCGCTAATCGCTCATTTGTTTCTCTATTTAATAGATTACCTATCATCGACTTACGAGATAATCCGGCCAATAATGGCAAACCTAACTTGTTAAAATCATCAAACTTAGCCAATATTTGATAGTTATGGCTAAGTGTTTTTCCAAATCCAAAACCAGGGTCTAGAATAAGTCGCTCAAACTTAATCCCTGCTGTTTCACATGCTTTAATACGTTCACTAAAAAACATATTTATATCTGCAAACAGATTGTCGTAATGAGGTGCGCACTGCATGCTGCGGGGTTGCCCTTGCATATGCATTAAACAAATTGCTACATCTTCATACTGCGCAACCGTTTCTAAGGCGTTTATTTCTTGTAGAGCTCTTACATCATTGACTATATCTGCCCCAGCGAGTATTGCTTGCTCCATAACTTGCGCTTTACTAGTATCAATTGAAATAACGCAATCACTGTACTCACGTATCGCTTTAATAGCAGGAATTACTCGGGCAAGTTCATCTTTTAAACTCACATCTGGCGCGCCGGGGCGGGTAGATTCTCCCCCTATATCTAAAATTTGCGCACCGTCATCTAATAATTGCATTGCGCGCTTTAGCGCTATTTTAGGGTCTAAAAACTGCCCGCCGTCAGAAAATGAGTCTGGCGTTACATTCAATATTCCCATAATAACAGGCTTTTCAATATTGAGCGTACGTCCTCTGGGAAGCTTTAATATATTAGTCATTGCCAACCTTTATTCTTTTTCTAAATAGCTGATACAAAAAAGCCCCGAAATTCGGGGCTTTCATTACTATTTTAACGATTATTCAGCTTTATCATCAAGGTTTGTTTCATCTTTTTTCGATGAATCATCCGCTTTTTGACTTTCATCAAGCACTGGCTCTTGCTCTTTTACCGGCTTAGCTTCATGGCGGTCATGAGCATCGCGCGGCTCACGCACTGGTTGGCGTGCCATTAAATCATCAATTTGCTTAGCGTCGATTGTTTCGTATTTCATTAACGCGTCTTTCATTGAGTGAAGAATATCAATATTTTCTTTTAATATTTCTTCTGCTCTTTGGTAGTTACGATCTGAAAACAAGCGTACTTCAGCATCAATTACTTTAGCAGTATCATCCGACATACTAGATGCACGGCTTCCGCCACCACCCATATACATCTCGTTTTGATCTTCAGCGTAAAGCAATGGACCTAGCTTTTCACTTAAACCCCAATGTGTAACCATTTTACGTGCAATATCAGTTGCGCGCTCAATATCGTTACTTGCACCCGTTGTTACTTTGTCAGCACCATAAATAAGCGCTTCAGCAATACGGCCACCATAAAGGCTTGAAATCATTGATTCTAAAAGTTCTTTTGAATGACTAACACGGTCTTGTTCAGGCAAGTACATTGTTACACCTAGCGCACGGCCACGTGGAATAATAGATACTTTGTAAACTGGATCATGTTCAGGAACCATACGGCCCACAATTGCGTGGCCTGCTTCGTGATATGCTGTCATTTCTTTTTCTTGCTCGCTCATCACCATGG
The DNA here is from genome assembly GCF_015864495.1 of Pseudoalteromonas sp. SWYJZ98. Classification (NCBI taxonomy): domain Bacteria; kingdom Pseudomonadati; phylum Pseudomonadota; class Gammaproteobacteria; order Alteromonadales; family Pseudoalteromonadaceae; genus Pseudoalteromonas; species Pseudoalteromonas sp. SWYJZ98. The sequence goes on from NZ_JADYXA010000005.1 coordinate 37,983, forward strand.
TTTTGCGCTCTGCGCCCATCATGATTTTATCTTTAGCAGCGTCAAATTCAGCCATACTTACAACACGTTTATTACCACGTGCAGCATAAAGTGCAGCTTCGTTTACTAAGTTCGCTAAATCAGCGCCAGAAAAACCTGGTGTTCCACGTGCTATAAGAGCCGCTTCTACGTTATCGCCTAATGGCACTTTACGCATGTGTACTTTAAGTATTTGCTCACGACCACGTATATCAGGTAAACCTACTTCTACTTGACGGTCAAAACGACCTGGACGAAGTAATGCAGGGTCTAGAACATCTGGTCGGTTAGTTGCCGCAATAACGATAATACCTTCGTTACCACCAAAACCATCCATTTCTACTAGCATTTGGTTGAGTGTTTGCTCACGTTCATCGTTACCGCCGCCCATACCTGCGCCACGTTTACGACCAACCGCATCAATCTCATCTATAAAGATAATACAAGGTGCCGCTTTTTTAGCTTGTTCAAACATATCACGTACACGTGACGCACCAACACCGACAAACATTTCAACAAAATCTGAACCAGAAATTGTAAAAAACGGTACTTTCGCTTCACCCGCAACAGCCTTTGCAAGTAAAGTTTTACCAGTACCAGGAGGACCAACCATTAGTACGCCCTTAGGAATACTACCGCCAAGCTTTTGAAACTTAGAAGGGTCACGTAAAAAGTCTACCAATTCGGTAACATCTTCTTTCGCTTCATCACAACCAGCAACATCTGCAAACGTGGTTTTAATTTGATCTTCGCTCATTAAACGGGCTTTACTCTTACCAAATGACATAGCGCCTTTACCGCCACCGCCTTGCATTTGACGCATGAAGAATATCCATACACCTATAAGCAGTATCATCGGGAACCAAGAAATAAATATACTTGCTAAGAATGATTGTTCTTCAGGTTGTACCCCCTTCACATTTACATCATTTTTAAGTAAATCATTTATTAAGTCTTCATCGTACATTGGCATCGTTGTTTGAAAACGCTCACCACTGCTCTTAGTACCAGTAATATTTCCTGTACCGCGGTCGATAATAACTTCTTGTAAAGAGCCACTGCGGACATCTTTAACAAATTGAGTGTAACTTGTTTGACGATCAACTTGCTCGCCACCATTAAAGCTCTGAAAGACTGACATCAGCACAACTGCAATCACCAGCCATAGTATTAAATTTTTCGCCATATCGCTCAAGGGGTTAACCTCTTGTATCCAATTAATTTAAATTCAACTAAACGCCAAGCAACTGTACTACAGTTTGTATCCAGTCGCTACTATATATACTTCCCGAGAACGGGCACGTGAGGCATCAGGTTTGCGTATTTTCACTGCTTTAAAACTATTACGTACATCTTGCAAGTATTGATCAAAGCCTTCACCTTGGAAAACCTTAACAATAAATGCGCCATTTTTCTTTAGTACTTGACTACACATATCCAGCGCAAGTTCTACCAAATACATACTACCCGCTTGATCTACTGAGTTATTACCACTCATATTTGGTGCCATGTCAGAGAGTACCACATCAACATTTTTACCATCAATACGTTTTAGCAACGCATTTAACACAGCTTCTTCACGAAAGTCACCTTGTAAAAAGTCAACACCCGCAAGTGAGTCCATAGGTAATATGTCACAGGCAATTACTTGACCTTTGTCACCTACTTTTTCTGCCAAATACTGTGACCAGCTTCCTGGAGCTGCTCCTAAATCAACAACGGTCATACCAGGGCGAAGTAACTTATCTCTATTTTGTACTTCATCTAATTTAAAAACCGCTCGTGAACGCCAGCCTTTTTTTTGCGCTTCTTGAACATATTTATCATCAAAATGTTCTTTCAGCCATCGCTGTGAACTGGCTGACTGTTTTTTATTTGTCATAAATTAACACGCAACTAATTAGTAATATTCTCTAGATGGCGTTAGAATACCCTTAATTCAAGCCATATTCAGCAAAATTTGTATAAACATGACATTATCAAACAAACAAAAGCAGTTTTTAAAAGGTCAGGCACATAGCCTCAAGCCTGTAGTTTTACTAGGTTCTAACGGTTTAACCGAAGGCGTAGTAGTCGAAATTCAAAGTGCATTAGAAATTCACGAATTAATCAAAGTTAAAGTTCCAACTGATGATCGTGAAACAAAAGCACTTATTTTTGAAGCAATCGTACGTGAAACTGGTGCGACTAAGCTACAAACGATAGGTCACACTATTGTGCTTTATCGTCAAAGTGTTGAGAAAAAAATACATTTACCACGTAATTAATTAATCCTATTTAAAGGATTTAGCACGTTTAAATTAAAAAATCAGCTTAATGCTGGTTTTTTGTTATATAACACTTTTTAATTTAAAAGCTCATTGTATGGTGCGTTACATCATAATCAGTGCCATTACTTCTGGGCTTATTATGCAATATAAAATACTGAGTAAATTGTGTCTCACTCATAGCTGGCACTTTTTCATTGGAGAGTAGTTCAGCCAGTTGCGGCGTAGTATTACTGTGCCCAATAACAACAACTACACCCTTTAGTTTGAGTAACTCATTTTTTAAATCACCTAGCTCACCTGCGTTATACACATTTAATTTGGTATTAAAATGTGCCTGCAAAGGTGCGGCTGTCTGCAACGTGCGTTTATAGTTGCTGCTAAAAAGATGTATATTTTGATGTTCTTTAAACAAAGTAACTAAATTATTTGCACGTGCCTTCCCCTCTTCTGAGAGCGCTGGGTTTTTCCCCGTTAACTTTTCGCTATGACGAAACAAATATACCTCATCAGGTGCGGCAAATGCCAAACTACAATTAAATGACAAGGCTAAAAAAGTGATTGCTAATATTATTTTATTCATATTTTTTCACCTCGTTTGTATTCTAATAGCCTGTCGATAAATTCAGTTGTTAATTCATTTATTACGCCGGTTTCAGCATTAACGATTAAACTAAAACCAACATTTAAGTGGGGAAACACAACCACATCGCTTCTATATCCTTGCACCCAGCCACTATGATAGTAAAGCGTTTCATCAGCGTAATTATAAACCCGCCAACCTAGTCCGTAATAAGCCTCATTAAGGTGTTTTTTCCACACCCTGCGATGCATTTCTTTTTTTGTATGTGTATAAGGACGCGTTTGCTTTGCGAGAGTATCCAATGACAAAACATCAGGGTATTGCCCTAGCTGGGCTTTTAACCAAATGGCCATGTCACTTGCACTTGCGTTTACACCCGCTGCAGGTCCCACTTTATAATAATTTTTTTTAAGCTTAGCGCTATACCAACGTTTTGTACCGCGCACGTGTGGTAATGCGTAATTTTCATCCTGAATCATAGATTCAAAACCTAAGCTGGCATCACTCATTTTTAAAGGCTCAAAAATAGCTTCTCGTAACCACTGTCCGTAACTTTTACTACTGCTTTGCAATATTACATCACCGATGAGGCTAAACATTACGTTTTGATAGCCATAGCACTCACCTGGTTTACAAATAGGTTTAACGCTAAGTAATTTTTCGACAATTCCGGGGTAATCCATACGAGACTCAATTAAATTATCGTATGCATTAGGCACTAACCCGCTTGAATGGCTTAAAAGATGAAACACCTTTAAATCATCTTGATAAACAGTCCCTTTAAAATCAGTTATGTATTCGCTAACAGCTTTGTCTAGTTCAAGTAAGCCATCACTGGCTAATTTAGCTGATAACGAGCCTGCAAATGTTTTAGAAACAGACGCGAGCCTAAACCGAGTATGCTTATTAACTTTTTTCCCGTTGCGTGCTTTAGTAACACCCATAGTGTGGATATAATCAGAGTTGTTTGCATTTACAATCGAAAGCGCTGCACCGGGTATACCTTTACTTTTTAATTTTTTTTGTGCGTAACGGCCGTACTTTTTTACAAATGCATCCCAATCAGGATCTGCTTTTGCTGCAAAACTCACAGAGCTAAACAACAAACACAAAGCAGGTAGGCTATACAATAAAGATTTGAGATACTTCATTTTTATAAAATTTATCTTTTTAACTACATCTATGTAGATAATATCATGAAGTTTTGTTTGGACTAACGTACAATACGACGATTATTTGGTTTTTAGTGAGTGTTTAGTACTTATGCGTTTTTTCGTTGTGTCACTTTTTGTTATATTATCAACTGGTTGTACTCTTACAAAGCAGCCGGCCGAACCACTGGCTATGCCATTAAAGCCAACATTAAAAAGCCAGACCTACCAGCTTGAGTACACCACAGGGCACTCATCACCAAAAGTTAAATCCGTTCAACTTCCTGCACATAAGGTAATTAGAAACCAAACAGTAAAAATTATTACCGATAAGGCAAGTGTAACCGATAAACTTTTATCACAAATTAGCCAAGCACTTAACGATAAACAGCTAAAAGTAACCACTAAAAATAACAGCGACTATACACTAACTATTCAGCAACTTGATTTAACCTTCACTGACGATGTTAAGTACGCAATAAAGCAACCTGAGAACCCTTTTACATTATATTCAGATATTGCTCAGCAATACCCAACTCAGGAATGTGCTGCAATATTTGCACAAGTAAGTATGCGCCTCACACACAAAGCATCGGGTGATGTTGTTTGGTTTGCTAAATCTTCTATTGATAGTGCTAGTTTTCATCGTGAGCCACTAGTTTATAGTTTCACCGAAGAGCAAAAAATAACTAATGAGCTTGAGGTTGTCGCTTTTGTCCATCAGCAAAATACTGATGAAGCCCGCATGGAAAGACTTGGAAAAGACATTCAAATTCCTCAGTACAAAACGTTGTCAAAATTATCAAGCCTTACTAAGCTTAGTGGTCCGTGTAACAGAACAGAAGTAAGCGCATTAACGCCTATGATGCAGTTCTACTTAAGCAGTATATTAATCGATAAAATTAAAGTTCAGTAAATTTATACTTACTACATTTTTTTACAGATTAAAGGGACGAATTAACAATATACTACGCTTAATAACAAATAATAATTAGGCCCTTAGGGATGAGAAACACTTTGCTTAACCATACTTTAGCGAGCATAACATTGCTTTTTTGCTTTATTTTTAGCACCACAAGTATGGCAAGTAACCGCTATTATGCCGATAACACGTTAGAGCCAACCCAAGGCTTTGCGTGGGATTGGAGTGCTGGTGCGGGCTTTTATATTGAAGATTCCTACCTAATCGGTATCGAATCTTACGATAAAGGCGTTGAGCTTGATTTAAGTCTTGCTGTTTCTTACGATAAATTTTATCTTGATTTTGATCACAATCAACTCAGCGGTGGTCTTGTAATTGGTTACAGTCTTATAGATAAATTTGATTGGGGCTTAGATATACTTGGCACAAATACTCAAGCCGGGTTTGACGAAAAAGGCCTCGGGTTTTATAACCACGGTGTTATAAAAGAGCTTCAAGGTATTAAGAAACGTAATTACGATTTTGATGTTGGTCTTAGGCTCACCCGCCGATTTGAAAACTCACAATTCTCCTTTGAATACCTTCATGACGTATCTGGTGCTCATAATGGCTGGGTTATAAATAGCTTTTTTAGCCACATTTTGCCATGGCGAAACTGGGAGTTTAGATCTGGTGTTGGTTTAAGCGCCTACTCTGCCGATTTTACCAATTATTACTTTGGCATTGATAACGATGAAGCCACCAGCCTTCGCCCGATTTATAGCAGCAATGCCAGTACGAGTATTATCTTTGAGTTCCATGCTGAATATCCAATAAGCCAAGATTGGGTGTTTTTATCCGGTTGGCTCACTACATGGTTTTCAAAAGAAATTGACGACAGCCCCATTATTTCCCAAGGATATCAGCATAAAGCCAAGGTAGGCCTACGTTATGTATTTTAGATGGATTTGGGTATTACTGATCTTTCCCAGTACCTTTACTGTTAAAGCGCAGGAGCCCCCTGAAGCACTCATAGCACTACCCGACACTTGTGTTGCACTGCGCGAAGGGCGTAATTGCTATGCCGATGTCACACTTACGTGGGAGCAACCTATCATTGGTAATTACTGCCTACGCGATGCAACTTCAAAGTACATTATGCAATGTTGGCTAAAGCAACAAAGTGGTACTTTTAATTATGCTTTTGACTCACAGCAAAGTATTTCATTTGAACTATTTGATAGCAATACATCCAAAGTCATCAGTACAGCAGAAGTAAAACTACAATGGGTTTATCAAAACAGACAAAAAAAACGCCGCTGGCGACTATTTTAATACCAATCGCATTAGGGATATTTTATGGATAACTACGGGACTATTTTACTTGTTGAAGACGATGCATCACTAGCGCAATGGGTTGCTGAATATTTAACAGAGCAAGGCTATACAACGCATGTTTGTCATCGTGGTGACGAAGTTGTTAGCCAGGTCAAAACGTTAAATCCAAATATTGTACTCCTTGATATTATGCTCCCGGGGCAAGATGGTATCAGCGTATGTAGAGAGCTTCGTAGCTTTTATAATTCGCCTATTATAATGCTCACCGCACGCGATGAAGAGATGGATGAAGTTATTGGTTTAGAAGTTGGCGCAAGCGACTACATAATGAAACCGGTGCGTCCACGTGCATTGCTAGCGCGAATAAAAGCAGCACTGCGTCAAAACAATGAGCCAAATAAGCCACAGGTTAGCCAAAGCGTTATTCAAGTTGGTACGCTTAGTATTAATACCGAATCAAGAAATGTGACCCTTAACGAGCAAGATGTAAACATATCAAGCGCCGAATATCTATTATTGCACTACCTTGCAAGTAATGCAGGTCAAGTTGTCTCACGCGATGCCGTATTTAAAGCGACGAAAGGTAGAGAGTACGACGGGCTTGATAGAAGTGTTGATGTACTTATTTCTGCACTTCGTAAAAAATTTAATGATGACCCACAAAACCCTGAAAAAATTAAAACCATTTGGGGCCGTGGCTATTTACTTGTTTCTACCGCGTGGTAATAGAGCGATGAATAAATAAATGAAAAAGTTTTATATATCGCTTCTAGGCAGTGCACTTTTATCTATTGTGGTATTGGGCTGGCTTATTGATGCTTTTAGTCAACAAGCGCATACCCCACAAGATGAATTTAGTCAGCAAAGTAAAATGATCATGGGTTTTAATAAGCAATTAGCTAACATACCTACATCTGAGCGCAGCGATTATGTGAAACAACTAGCCCGAGAGTTTGATGTTTTAATTGACTACAAGCCAAATGAGTCACTCGCTTTACCACCTTCGCTATTGTTACAAATGCACACGCCAGGTGGGCTGATTTTAGAGGATCAGCAAGGCTTTTATATGCTCTATAGTAGCGACGTTTTAAATCCTTTTCACTTATCAATGCGTTTAGATAAAATCTTTGATAGCGAGCAGCATAACGACATTATATTAACTCTACTATTTTACGCAGGCTTATGTGTATTTATGGGGTTTATTATCGCCCCTTTAGCTAAACGGCTGACTGTCTTAAACGAAGCCGCTAAAAAGTTTGCCTCAGGTAATGTTCAAGCCCGAATAAAAGTATCGCACTTTACCTATATAAAAGACGTAGAACTTACTTTTAACCGCATGGCTAGCCAAATAGAGAAACTTGTCGCCGAAAACAAACTAATGGCCTCAAGCTTGTCTCACGACATACGTACCCCTATCGCGTGCCTGCGATTTGGTTTAGATGCGGCATTAGATAGCCATGATGAGCAAAAAATAAAACAGTATTTAATCCGTATGGAGAACGATTTAGATCATATGGAATCGATGCTTAGTAGCTATTTAGCATTTGCTACTTTAGAACAAAACGCGAACAAACTGACCTATTCATCAACCAATATTAAATCCTACCTTGAAGATATTTTAGTTCAACTTGCACCAAAACTTGAAATGCAAATGCTCAACGTACAACTCAATAGTACAGATAAAATAATAAATGCAGATCTTCACTGGTTGGCTCGTGCAATTACTAATTTATTAACTAACGCATGTGATTTTGCAAACCAACATATTTACCTCAGTGCAAGGTTACACGAGCAACAGCTTATAATAACGGTAGAAGATGACGGCCCAGGTATCGCACAAGAAAACTTTAGTAACGTATTTAGCCCATTTTTTAGAGAGGAAGACCACCGTAACAGAGCCGATAAAAGTTATGGCCTTGGCTTAGCCATTGTTACCAAAGTAGCTGATTGGCATCATGGCAGCGTTAAAGTAACTAAAAGCACCCAGCTAGGTGGTGCGTGCTTTACCCTCACTATTGCACAGCACCATAATCCGTAAAGCAATAGTTACAGACTGTAATTAACAATTATTAAACAAAATCAACTCGTTATTTTAAACGACTTAATAACAACAATTAAAATCGATGGTTATAACATACACTTTACTTATTAATTTGTGCTAGATCAGCAAATAAGCACTTTTTATTTTTTTACATTTCCAGTAGATTGTCACCGCCGTCACACAATAGAGAAGTACAATAATATGAGCGCAGTTAGAGGCGAGTTTAGCTCTCGCTTTGGTTTTATTATGGCCGCCGCGGGTTCTGCCGTTGGTTTGGGCAATATTTGGGGATTCCCTACACAAACAGCCAGTAATGGCGGTGCTGCATTTTTAGTCGCATATTTAGTGCTTGCGTTCTTTTTAGCCTACCCCGCTTTAATGGCTGAACTTATGATTGGACGTCATGGCCAAGCAAACGCAGTGTCATCTCTTCAAAAAATATCTAATAAGCCATGGCAAAAACACTTTGCTTTTGCTGTTGGTTTTGGCGGTATTTTATGCGCTGGCTTTATACTAAGCTTTTACGCCATTGTTGCCGGTTGGATGCTCAGCGCCACAGCTGAACCCATAGCCACTTTAGTTGGTGCCAACACAGCATCTACATGGTTAAGCGAGCAATCACTTACTCGAAATATTATATTCACTATGATCTTTATCGTACTAACTGTCGCTATTATAAGTAGAGGCGTTGAAAACGGTATTGAAAAGTGGTCTAAGCGTTTAATGCCTGCACTTTTAGGCATTTTATTTGCACTTATTGCTTATGTGATGACGCAAGATGGTGCTATGGAAGGCTTAAAAGCCTACTTAGTTCCTGACTTTTCATCTATTTTTGACGCAAAACTATTAGTAAGTGCACTAGGGCAAGCTTTCTTCTCTTTATCGCTTGGCACTAGCGTAATGATTATTTACGGCTCGTACATTAGTAAAAAAGAAAATCTCGTTTCTTTAGGTGCCTATGTGACCCTTATTGATGTATTTATAGCCTTTGTTGCAGGTTTACTGATTATTCCGGCTATGTACGTAGCACAAGCTCAAGGCGTTGAAATATTCTCGGCCACAACGGGTAAGCTACTCTCTGAAGATACATTAGTGTTTCAGGTACTCCCCGCTTTATTTGATGGAATGGGCGAAGTTGGCTTATTTGTGGGTTTTTCATTTTTTGCGTTAATGAGTATTGCCGCTTTAACATCATCTATTTCAATGTTAGAGGCGCCAGTATCATACACCGTAGAGCGCTTTGGGATGAAACGCGTTCAAGCAACGTGGTTAATTGGGGCGCTAATCGCTATCGTCAGTATTACAATTGTGTGTAACCTTAGCAGCTTATTTGGCTTAGTAATCACTCTCACTACAAAAGTAGCTCAGCCTTTACTTGGTCTTATGTGTTGTATATTTGTAGGCTGGATTTGGTATAGAGGCTCATTACTAAAAGCAATTCAAGAGGGTAACCCTGAAGTTCACAATACATTGTTTTGGAAAATATGGCCTTGGTATACTAAGTTTGTATGTCCACTTGCTATTGGCATGGTGTTTTTACATTCACTATTAAGCTAAATGATACCTTAGCCTTAAAATAGTTTTAAATAAAATAGCCCACATTAGTGGGCTTTTTTATAGCTGCTTAAATTGGATTTATTGAGTGAGTTTTAAAATCATATCTTGATGAGGTATACCGTCTTCTAGATATTCACTTTTGTAATCTTCAAAGCCAAAGGAGCGGTAAAAATCAAGTAAGTAGGTTTGTGCGCCAATATAAATATCTCGTTCAGGCCACCGCTCTTTACAGCATTCTATAGCTTTACTTACAAGTACAGTGGCGTCGCCTTTGCCACGCGCACTTTTACTTACCAGCACGCGCCCTATTGCGCTGTATTGCTCATTTTTTTCATAGCATCGGGCATAAGTGTGTAGCCGCCCATTGTCTAGTGTATATAAATGCTGTGTATTTAAATCAATATCTACATCATCAAGTTCAGGGTAAGGGCACGCCTGCTCTACAACAAATACGTCTACACGTCCTCGCATAATAGTAAAAAGAGTATGCGCATCTAAAGCATTAAACTGCTCACATTTAAATTGCATTTTAAATCCTATAAACAATAAACCCAGCCTAGGCCGGGTTTAATAAAATTATTCACTTGTTAGTTTATATTAAGCAAATAAGCGCTCTAGTTGGTCGCACAACTGCGATAAATTCACGTGGTCATGCTCTATCGTTAAATCTACATAACCATCGCCTCTAAAGGCCCTGTCTAGCTCTATAAGCACGTGTGTTTTATGTGCCTCTGGTACAAATGACAACTCGATCTCTTGAATGCCAAATAAACTACGGCTATTTGGCTTATATTCAAGTTCCTGATAACAGCCCGATAACGATTGAAATGTTGAAGCGCGCAAATGGCCTTTTTCTACATCAGCTTTCATTAAGCTAAAACCTAGCTTTTCCATCGCCTGCATGCACGTTTTAACAGCTTCATTAGGGTAAATATGTAAATGGTCTTTATCGCTCGGATCAAGTGCTAAATCAATATCTAAACCTGTTTCAAGCCACACATGAGATTGATTGTAACCTGCATTAATTTCTGTAATAGGTGTTTCAGAATGAAGACGTGCTTCAAAAGGGATACTTTTAACTTCGCCAGGCTCAATTGTACCTATATCTGTAATTCGCCATTGGTCAATCACATGATTGGTAAAATAATCGCCATCATCACCTGCCACTTTAACACGGGTCATAAGTAATAAATCTAAGCCTGCAATATCTTGGCTAACATCACCTGCGGTAATGACTATTTGTGCATTAAAAAGCTGACCAGGTTGTAGGTGTTCAGTCTCTAAAACAGTATCTACTTTTGCAGCACCAATACCTACCGACGCTAAAATCTTTTTAAACATATATTTCTCCTTAAGCTGAGCGGTTCTATTATTTGCTCTTGCTTAAACTTCTTCGTTATCGCATCTTAACCATATTTAAAAGCCAATGTCAGTGAAAAAATGTTATTTACATGCTATTTACGATTAAATATATGTTTGATGCGTATTTTTTATACACAGCTAGGCAAGTATTTGATTAGACGCGTTCATTTTTAGGTCTATTTTTATTTTCAATGGTATAAATTTTTCGTTACACTGCAACCCCAAATGAAGTGATATTAAGAATTATGGAACTAATCTATTTTGCCGCCGCGTTTGTGTGTGGCTTTGCTGTTTATCAGTTAAAGCTGCCTCCTCTTATTGGATTTTTATTAGCAGGTTTTGCTTTAAATTTATCAGGTTATAAAAGTACAGAGTTGCTCGATACAATAGCAGCACTTGGCGTAACCCTTCTTCTTTTTAGTATTGGTTTAAAGCTAAAGGTAAACAGTTTAATTAAACCCCAAGTGTGGGCGCCTGCAACATTGCATATTATTTTTAGCAGCGCGCTTTTTAGTGGCTTTATGTTATTGCTTGGTGTTTTCGCTATTCCACTGTTTATTGATTTAAGTTGGCAAAGTGCTTTATTAGTTGGGTTTGCGCTTAGTTTTTCAAGTACTGTATTTGCAGTAAAAGTGCTTGAAGAACGCGGAGAAATGGCAAGCCTTCACGGTAAAATAGCCATTGGTATACTAGTCATGCAAGATATCTTTGCTGTTATCTTTTTAGCGATTAGTACAGGTAAAATTCCAAATGTATGGGCAATTGCATTAATAATTGCTCTGCCTTTATTACGACCTGTCATGTATGGCGTATTAAATCGCTCTAAACATGGTGAACTATTACCATTATTTGGTTTTTTCTTTGCTTTAGTTGCTGGTTATCATGCATTTGAATTTGCAGGATTAAAAGGCGACCTAGGCGCACTCATAATTGGGATGATGTTTGCACCACATAAAAAAGCAGGAGAACTATCAAAATCTCTGCTTAATTTAAAAGACATATTATTAGTCGGTTTTTTCTTAAGTATTGGCTTGAGCGCAGAGCTAACCACTAGCTCATTAATCGTTGCTATTATACTTGTTTTAGTTTTACCTATTAAAATAGCGCTTTATTACGTGTTCACAAATATATTCAAACTACGCGCACGTACATCATTACTTACCGCCTTTAGTTTATCTAACTACAGTGAATTTGGGTTAATTGTATGTGCAGTAGCAGCTAGCACAGGCATGATCACTTCGGAGTGGCTCGCTGTAATGGCAATTGCTGTTTCTATTACCTTTGTAATTGCCTCGCCGTTAAATAAGCGCTCAAACGAGCTATACGTAAAAATAGAGCACTGGCTATTAAAGTTTGAAAGCAAAACTCGTTTAGCTGAAGAGCTACCTGTTAACCTAAACGATACTAAAATAGTCATTTTTGGTATGGGACGTATTGGTACTGGTGCTTATGAAACAATCAACGCGACTCACCCAAATGTTGTTGCAGGCATAGATATAAAACCTGAAGTGGTAGATAAGCACGTTAACAGAGGCCGCAACGTATTAATTGCTGATGCAACAGATCCTGATTTTTGGCAACGAGTAAATCATTCGCAAGTAGAAATGGTCATGCTTGCAATGCCAAAGCATATGCAAAATATTTTTGCGCTAGAGCAACTACAAGCCTCAGGTTATAAAGGCCAAGTAACAGCTATTGCAAACTACCCTGATCAACAAAAAGAGCTAGAAGAAATGGGTGTTCATTCTACTTATAACTTTTACTTAGAAGCAGGTAGTGGTTTTGCAGAGCACGTTAAACAAGAGCTATTTAACGAATAATCACTTTTTATAACGTCTATAAATAACAAAGCCTTAAAATCATTAAGGCTTTGTTATTAGTTTTTAAATGAAAAGCAATTCTATTTACATTCCTTTACAAGCCATTTCACCACGACCATAAAAAACAGGTAGACTATCCATGTTGGTTAAATAAAACCCCATGTTCTAATAATAACTTAATTAGATCCCAGCTAATTAAAGTTCAACTAGGTTTATATTAATCAACAAAAAATTATTAAATCAGAGGGCCTACTCCCTCGCAAAATAGGCTGTTTCTTGCCCGTCACAGCCTATTTTATATTTCTAAAATCCCTTACACTTACGCAGACTTTAAAACCTAAGTAACTCTTATGGATCCAAAACAATTAAAAATAGCTGTAAATACAACGATGCCTTTTGGGAAATATGCTGGGCGCCCTTTATTATTACTACCAGAACCTTATTTGGTGTGGTTCAAACAGCAGGGATTTCCTAACTCGAAACTTGGTAGCCAACTAGCGATGATGTATGAGGTTAAACTAAATGGCCTTGAGCAAATGTTAATGCCATTACTTGAAAAAAATAAAAAATAATTGAGAACTTTTTTAAATACTTGCGGTCTATTATATTGCTACTTGTTGATTTTGGTTTTTAACCGCAAAAAAAGCGCCTTAGGCGCTTTTTTTATGTCTTAAATTTGAGAGGTAAATATACAATAAATTTAGCACCACCTAAGCTTGAGCTTTCTGCTTTACACTCTCCTTGGTGCCACGACACAATTTTAGCAACTATAGCAAGCCCTAAACCAAAGCCACCAGTGTCCTTGCCTCTACTTTTATCTAATCGAGTAAAGGGCTTAAATACGTTTTCTCGCTCAACGGGGTCAATCCCTTCACCATCATCTTCAACAATCAATACGATGTGAGTTGCCTCTTGTAGCAATGAAATTTTGACTTGTTGATGAGTGTATTTGAGCGCATTGCCAATTAAATTTTGAAATACTCGCGCCATAAAGTGGCTATCACAGAAGTAATTTAAATGCTCAGGGAGGTTTATAGAGAGCGTTGTTCTAGCTTCAAAATTTAGCTTTTCAATAGTGGTTTTTACCAGCCCAGCTAAATCGCAGTTTATTGGCTGTAAACTTGGTTGTTGAGAGTCTAATCGCGCGTATTCAAGCATTTCAGAGACTAGTGACTCAAGCTCACTAATGTCTGTTTGCATGTTTGTTAGGTATTTTTCGCCTTTTTCATCAAGCATTTGCTCTTGTAACATTACAATTGCAAACTTTAAACGTGCTAATGGCGTTCTAAATTCATGTGATACCGATGAGGTAAGCTCTTGCTGCGCACTAAGTAAAAACTCAATACGTTGCTGCATTACCTTTAATGTATCTGTTATAGGTAAAAAGAAAGACTTAGAAGAGTCATTTAGTTGAAAGTCTTGCAAACCCTCTACCGCTTCACACGCTTTACGTAGCTTTGCAAAGTCACGCCAGAGTAAAAAGCTCCATAGCCCAACTGGTATACCTACAATAATAAGTAGTAATAAATACGGCCAAACTGAAGATGATTCTTGCGTTAATACACCTACCGGCCCTACCTGAAGTAATGAATCATTACCGAGATCTACATACCAAACAATGCGTTGTTGCTTATCATACAAATATAAGTAGTGATTTTGATTTAGCTGCGATTGTTGTTTTTGAGGGAGTATTAAATCACGTCGTTCAATCACTTTACTTTCAAAGTTATGCTTTAGCTTTTTAAGACCATTTGGGGTTTGCGAAAGCAACCACAGTGATTGCCCAAACTCATCGTCTAAGAAGACCTGCTGCTGTGACTCTTCATAGGGCCACAGCTGCTCAATAACACCACTTACAACAAATAATGAAACAATGATATATAAGTATAAGCTGGTAAACAGTTTTCCCATTACAGCCGATTAACCTTAAATAGTTCTAGAGATCCCACGCATCAGAAACAAATAAATAGCCTTGTCCCCATACAGTTTTTATACGATACGGCTTATCACTGTTGTCGCCTAATTTTTTACGAATTCGTGATACGCGTACATCCACAGTTCTATCAAGTCCGTCGTATTGACGGCCAATCATATGTTGGTGCACATGCTCTCTGCTTAGTACTTCACCCGCATTTGACGCTAATAGCCATAGTAGTTCAAACTCGTGCGAAGTTAATACAATCTCTGAATCACTTAGTTTTACAATACGGCTTGTTTTATCGATGACTAAATCACCAAACTGCAGTTCTTCACTAGATTTTACTATTGGTTGCCCACGTCGAAGTAATGCATTGATCCGCGCTAGTAATACACGTGGCTCTGCTGGTTTTATTACATAATCATCAGCACCAAGTTCTAAACCAAGTACTTGGTCGAAGTCTTCACCTTTAGCAGTCAACATTAAAATTGGTAGAGTAAATTTATCTCTTACTTGGCGGCAAACGCTAAAGCCATCTTTACCTGGCAGCATAACGTCTAGAATCATTAAATCGGGTGTATTGTTTTCTAGGTAATTAAACACTTCGTCACCGCGGTCTAACACTTCGACTTCAAGGCCATTATGTTCAAGGTAATCTTTTGTTAACTGTTGTAAACCGAGATCATCTTCAACAAGTAAAATTTTTGGCATTAGTTGCTCCTAAATTAAAAAAAGCTCCACGGAGAGCGAAGCCTACGCCTATTTTTTTTAGCATGGGCGCTTTGTACTTCAACCTGTGTTTTTGCTATTAACACACCCGTATGAGGATTGATTAAGGAGTATATGGTCTCCACCTGAACACGCGCTTTATAATTAAATTGCCCAGAACGCTGCTGCTGCCAGCATTGAAGTAGTTGTTCTTGTTGATACAAACAGACATCACTATAGGTGTTTAATAGCCATTTAAACTGTAAATCAAGATCGCAAAAATCCTGCTGTTCGGAAACCACGCAGACTTTTGGAGAAACACTAAAAACAGGGGTTTGTGCCACGCTAAAACCACTAAAAAAAGTGGTAATAAACACAACTAATATTGAATACTTCATATTAAAAAGTACGATCGAATCCTATAAATGCAGTCATTGAATAAGTACGTTCAAAGAGCGGACTGCCATCCATAGCCGAATAGTCGTAATATGCTACATGAAAACGAAGAGAGTCAGCCTTACTCAGTGGCCAACGGGCGTCGATTTTAGCATAAGGTTGCCAACTACTACCAACGTCTATTTTGCCAAATTGAGTTTCACCCTCATTAAGTCCATAAAAATAGCTATTTAGTTCCGCAGATTTATAGTTTATTCCAAGTGTTGGCTTTATTTTAAGCTTTCCTAGCACAGTATGATATTGCCACTGCAATGCACCGCGTACACCTCGATAAACATCGGTTATATCATGCAGAGCCTGAACTGAAAAAACATGGTCATCATTTACATAGTGATATGCAATACCCGCATCCAAGGCAATTTGCCGTTTATGCAAATTATCAATATCAGCGTAGCGAGAGGACGAGGCTTCATTTTGCATTACGAGCTGATTATTAAGAGCACTACTTTGCAATGCAAATACATTTTTAGGGTGCCAGTCTATAAAAAAGCGAGATTCAGAGTTGAGTTCACTAACTAGATTAAAGTGATGCTTTGGGGATTGTGAAAATGAATAGCCAAGGCGGCCATTATCAAAAAACCATTGCTCTGCATAAAATGCAATTTGTGGAATAAGCACAAGCGGAATATGATCTCCACCATGCAAAGGGTTGGTTATAACTCCAGCCCCAACGCTTAAACTCAAATGCAGGCGATCAGTTGTTATATCTTGCTCTGTATAATCGTCAGCATGCTTGCTTGCCTGTGTTGCTTGCACCGAAAGGCAAGCAAACAAAGTGCTAAAGCATAGAGCAGTTAATAAGGAGAAGGAATACCGCATCAGCGTACATCAAAGTATTAAATTAAGTAAGTTCCCCATACTAGCAAGGTCTTTTTAAACTAGCTCTAGCTGGTTACAATTATTCACAATTTGTATACACAAATGTTAACTTTTGTGTTTTTGAAGTGACAACCCCTTCAAATTAGTTATGTGCGTTGGCTAAGCTGGCACTGCTTTGAGAAACTTTGGAAATGAGGGATAACCTCGCAAATGCTTTAATTCAAATAAAATCTGCAGGAAGCCAACTCTAACAACTTTTTTTTATTAACCTTACAAGCTACTAGGTTACCAAAGTTAATAGCGGCTTTAGCCGTAATAAATCAAGCTTCTGATGCTTATTAAATATCAGGGGCTATTTCTATTCGGTTTCGGCCATGTGTTTTTGCGATATATAAGGCTCTATCTGCACGCTCAACTAAAACTGAGCTATTAGTAAATGGACGTAAAATAGCTAAACCAAAACTTGCAGAAATAGCACGTTTAGCTGTTATATCATGCTTTTTACGAATCGCTAATTTCGCAATAGCTAAACGTATACAATCGGCAAACGCTATTATATCGTTAATAGTGTCAAAATAAGCTGTTATACAAAACTCTTCGCCACCGTATCTATATATATTTGCTGTTTCAGTTGTATTTTCTCTCACTTTTTTGGCAACTAACCTCAACACTTCGTCACCCTTTTGATGACCAAAGTCATCGTTAAAACGTTTAAAGTGATCAATATCAAACATAATTAGTACGGCAAGAGAATCTTCCTGTGCTTTCTCTGAGTATTCAAAACAAAATTTTACGATATCTGAATCAAACTTACCTCGGTTATAAAACCCCGTAAGCGTGTCGGTATCAGCTGCTTCTTTTGAAATATTAAGTGCTTCTTTTAAATCTTTTATTTCGTTGTAAGCAACAGCTAACTTAGTTTGAAATTCTCTAGCATAATCCTGCATAGCAATAGAATCGTCGGTTAAGCGCTCTACACAACCTAATATTTCATTATAAGAATTTACATCAGCAAGCATATTTAATTCATTTTGTGAATCAACTAAACTTGTTGTAAAGCTTTTGGAATGCTCAAGCGTGGTGCTTATATCTTGCTGGACTTGCTCCATAGTTGTATGGAACTTTTCAGTCATTTCTTGAAAGAAAGCCAGATCGTCTTACGTTAAATGCTTATCAAAAATTTCTTTTGCTTTGTCTTGTGAGCATGTTTGTTGCTCAGCAATAACATGGTCTAATTCAGCATTTAATGAAGGGTTACTCCCTTGAATGTAACAGTACCAAATTGCATAGTTGATAGGCGTAACCGGCATGCGGTATTTTACCATCAAAAGAATCGCCTTTTTAAGGCATTGAGCAGAATGAGCAAGTGATACGGCGTGGTTCATAAATAAACTCTCAAGCGTCATTGTTTTTATTATTAGCACTCAATGTTAAGTAATAGTAAACTCATACGCAACCTATATTAATACTATTTAACTAATTTGCTTGCTCTGTGTGCATATTAAATTGCTTTTGCTTCTAAAGTTTGCGCAATATTCCACAACGCACTGATTGCAGGGTCATTTAACTCTTTTCTTAATACCGCCAAACCGATATCAAACCCTTCAGGTGCCTGCATTTTTGGTGTTAGTATTTGTACCTTATCCTGCAGCGGGCTATTATCTAGCACTATTTTAGGGACCATTGCGACGCCTAGCCCTAAGCTCACCATAGATACCATTGCTTCATGTCCTGCAACTTGGGCGTAGATTTTTCCGTGAATATTATTTTTGCGCCACCAGTGCTCTAACCTTTGGCGAGAAAAACCTTGTTCTGGGACAATAAACTCTAAATCAGACCAATTAATGTCATCACTATTTTGTGTAAGCTTTTGTGTGATCGGACATTGAATTTTTGGGCCAATTAATAAAAGTGGTGAGTGCCCAATATCAACAAAGGCAATTTGCGACGGTAATTTATTAGGCTTAGCTGCAATTGCCATTAATTCGTGGCCATCAAGTACACGATTTATAGCAAGTGCTGGGTCGCCTGTATTTAATGTTATCTCTATGTACTGATGCTGCGCACGAAGTTGTTCTAATATTTGATGTAAAAAACTATAAGATGCAGTTACAGAACAATAAATACTTACTTTGCCGTAAATATGCTGTTGTGGGTCTTTTACATTCGTTTTAAAACGTTGCCAATTAGCAAGCGTTGCCGTTGCGTAATCAATAAAGGACTCCCCCTCACGCGTTAATTTAACGCTTCGGTTATCGCGGATAAACAATGCTACTCCAACTTCTTCTTCCAAATGTTTTATATTTCGGCTCAAAGTGGGTGCGCTTATGTGGCAAAGCTCACTTGCGCGCCCAAAGTGAAGTGTTTTAGCCAACGCTAAAAAGTAGTTTAAGTGCTTATGTTCCATCCAACCCCCTGCATTTCATATTATGAAACACTTTAATTCAAATATATCATTTTACGCAAGCAACGATTTTACATATGGTGTTTGTAAGCGCAGTAAACATTGCGCATCTAACAAACATGACTTTATAGGACACTAACAATGGCGAATTATTTCAATACCTTACCTTTACGCGAGCAATTAGCGCAATTAGCGCAATGTGAATTTATGGACGCAGGCGAATTTGCCGATGGCGTTGATGCACTTAAAGGTAAAAAACTAGTTATTGTAGGCTGTGGCGCACAAGGTTTAAACCAAGGCTTAAACTTACGTGACTCTGGTTTAGATGTTTCTTACACATTACGCGCATCAGCTATTTCTGAGCGTCGCCAATCATTTTTGAACGCATCTGAAAACGGCTTTACTGTTGGCACTTACGAAGAACTAATCCCAACAGCTGATGTAGTACTTAATTTAACACCAGATAAGCAACATACTGCTGTAGTAAGTGCAATTATGCCGCTTATGAAAAAAGGCTCTACACTTGCCTACTCTCATGGCTTTAATATTGTTGAAGAAGGCATGCAAGTACGTGAAGACATTACTGTAATCATGGTTGCGCCTAAGTGTCCTGGTTCTGAAGTACGTGAAGAATACAAACGCGGTTTTGGTGTACCAACTCTAATTGCTGTTCACCCAGAAAATGACCCTCAAGGTCATGGTTTAGCACAAGCTAAAGCGTATGCAGCAGGGACTGGCGGACACCGTGCAGGTGTACTTAAATCATCATTTATTGCTGAAGTTAAGTCAGACCTAATGGGCGAGCAAACCATTTTATGTGGCATGTTACAAACTGGCTCTATTTTATGTTTTGATAAAATGATAGAAAAAGGCGTTGATGCGGGTTATGCATCAAAGCTAATTCAATACGGCTGGGAAGTAATTACCGAAGCACTTAAGTACGGCGGCGTTACAAACATGCTTGACCGCCTTTCAAACCCTGCAAAAGTAAAAGCGTTCGAACTAAGCGAAGAGCTAAAACTAATTATGCGCCCGCTTTATAATAAGCATCAAGATGACATCATCGACGGCACTTTCTCACGCACTATGATGGAAGACTGGAATAACGATGACGTAAACTTACTTAAATGGCGCGCTGAAACAGCAGAGACTAACTTTGAAAAGACCCCTGCTGGCGATGTAGAAATCTCAGAACAGGAATTTTTTGATAACGGTATTTTAATGGTAGCAATGGTAAAAGCAGGTGTTGAACTTGCTTTTGAAACCATGACAGCAGCCGGTATTATTGAAGAGTCAGCTTACTACGAGTCTTTACATGAAACGCCATTAATTGCTAATACTATTGCACGCAAAAAGCTTTTTGAAATGAACCGTACAATTTCTGACACTGCAGAGTATGGATGTTACCTATATAACCATGCATGTTTACCATTACTTGCAGATTTTATGAAAAACATTGATACAGATGTTATTGGTAAAGGTCTTGGCGAGCACAGTAACCAAGTTGATAACCAAACATTAATTCAAATTAACGCCGCCCTTCGTGAGCACCCAGTTGAAAAAGTAGGTGCTAAATTACGTGGCTACATGTCAGCAATGAAAAAGATTGTTTAACCCTAAACGATAAATGTTTCGCTTGTTAGAAACCAAGCCTATATGCTTTGCATATGGGCTTTTTTATGCGTATTCATAAAACTTTAACCATACCACGCTACCTTCTATTCATTTTGCAGTAGGCAATATTTAGCTCAAAATAAATAATGTGCTAATATAGCCCTCTACTCAGTTGTAAAATTAATTAATATCATGACGATACAAAACCTTTCTATTACTCAAAAAATCACAGCTTTAGGCAGTGTTATTGCTATATGCGTAGCGGCACTGATTGGCTTGACCTCTTTATACAGCTCTAAAGACATAATTGAGCAACGTATGATCGAGTCAGAGCTACCTAGTAAACTGCAAACAATCAGTAATCATATAGGCGGTGAAATTAACGAGTTACTTGGTGCTGCTCAGCAACTATCATCAAACGAATTTATTTTACAATGGGCTCAATCAAACAACCAAGACGATACATTACTATTAAAAGAATTAAATCGTGTTGCCCAACAATACGATTTAGCAACAGCATCTTGGGCAAATAGAGACACTGCACAGTATTGGAATCAAAATGGTTTTTTACGAGTGTTAAAAAACGATGCAGCTGATGGCTGGTTTTTTGCTTTTAAGCAATCAAAACAACCTTATTCTATCAGTATTTATCAAGAATCAGCCAATGATGTAAAAATGTTTATAAATCATCAGCAGGCTAATGGTACTGGTTTAGCAGGTCTTGCAAAAAGCATCACTGATATGCAAAAGCTATTACAGCAATTTAAAATTGAGCAAACAGGTTTTGTATTTATAGCCGATAAAAATGGATTAATTCAACTTCATAAAGATGCCAATAAAGTAGCAAAAGCAAATATTGACGATTTATATACTGCAAATATCCACAACCAACTATTTAATAGTAATGGCTTTGCACTAGAAGAAATTAACTTAAATGGCGAACCCACTCTTGTCGCCGCTACGCCAATTAAAAACACTGACTTATATGTTGTAGCTCAAGTACCAAAAAGTGAAGTATTCGCAAGTGTAAACACCCTACAATGGCAAATATTTACTTTTACAGTGATCACCGCGTTAGTTGCTAGCTTGATTAGTTACTTACTTGCTCGCTCTCTTTCATCTCCACTTTCTAAAATGGCTGAGTTATTTTCACGCTTAGGCTCTGGCGATGCAAACTTAGCGTACCGCTTACCAGAATCAAGCCAACCAGAGCTCAACAATTTAAGTAATGGCTTTAACCAGTTTATAAATAAAATAGAAACAGCGATTACTCAAGTTGCCAGTGAAAGCCACGATATTCGCCAAAGTTCTGATCATGTATTTGAACAGGCAAAACGAAACTCGCAAGCAATTGATAATCAAAAAGAGCAAACAATATCTGTCGCAGCAGCTATCAACGAAATGGGCGCTACAGTGCAAGAAATAGCACAAAGCGCAGCGAATACAGCTAAGTTAACCGATAACAGCCGTGAGAACACCATTCAAAGCCACAAACAAGTATTACAAAGCCAGGCAACTATCTCAGCCCTAGCTAGCGATATTGATGGCATAACAGAGCAAGTTATTTTGCTTTCTAAAAAAACGGTTGATATAGCAAGTATTGTGGATTCAATTAGAGGGATATCGGATCAGACTAATCTACTTGCTTTAAACGCGGCAATTGAATCTGCTCGCGCAGGTGAGCACGGCCGAGGCTTTGCTGTTGTTGCTGATGAAGTACGCGCTCTGGCAAACCGTACATCGCAATCAACCACCGAAATTCAATCTATGATTGAAGAGCTTACAAGAATATCTGATGATGTAGTTAATGATATTAGCCAATCAAAAGATAAAGCGCAGCAAAGCGTTGGTGCAATGCAAAGCTCAGTAGAATTACTCGATGCGATAGCCGAAACAGCTAATCAAATAAACGATATGGCTACGCTTATTGCAACTGCAACTGAGCAGCAAAGTAATGTGGTTGCTGATGTAGGTCGTAACATAGAGCAAATAAGTGAAATTAGCGATAAAGCAATGAGTGAGCAAATCAATACAGAGCAAGCTATTCGTGATTTAGCAAACAGCGCTCAAACACTCGATGCACTTGTCGCTACCTTTGAAAAACATCGCTAAGCAGCTATAACTGCTATGTTTCCTTTGTGAGCAAAAGCTATATTAAAAGCTCGCTTTTGCCCACAACGAATACGGTTTAATTTAAGTAAATTAATTAAATGACTTTAGTATCGCTGGTATTAAATGCTAAAACGTATGCTTCCTTTTTAGCTCTAGGAAGCTTTTTTAATTGATACTCAAGTTTACTTGCTTCACTTTTATTACCAACTTGTTGTTGATGGATAAGTAAAAGCGGCCCTTTCCCTCTAAGGTTTTTAGCCCCTTTGCCAGCTTGATGAGTTGCAAAGCGTTTTTCAACATTAGTCGTGATCCCTGTGTACCAATGACCAAACCGTGTCTCAACTATATATAAAAACCAAATAGACTCCGTTTTTAAAATATTCGTTTCGATGTGCTGTAAACTTTTTTCATTATTAATGGTCAAAACATTACCTTAACGCCCTTAACATAAAACAATTGCTTAAAAGGGTTTTACCTTCAGTGACTAATCGGTATCATGCAGATATTAAAAAATAAGGATCACAACTAACAATGCAGTCGTTAAAAACTTTTTCTCTTTGGCTTATCGTTGCTTTAACACTTAGCTCAGCAGCAGGTTGCTCTAGCTGGGTATACCGAATTAACATCCCACAAGGCAACTTTTTAGAGCAATCGGATGTTGAAAAACTTCGTGTAAATATGACTCGAGAGCAAGTTGTTTACGTATTAGGCAGACCTATTGCCGAAGACGCCTTTGATAACAATACTTGGCGTTATATTTACAGCTTCAATAAAGGCCGTAAAAACGAGCAAAATAAAGAGTTAGTAATTAACTTTGAAAATGAAAAGTTAGTTTCAATCTCAGGTGATTATGACCAACCTGAAAACTTTACTACACCGCTCGAGCAATAAATTTCTCAAGTGGTAAAAAAAGGTGAGCATGGCTCACCTTTTTTATTGGTTTATTTAAAAGCTTTTACCATTTTAAACAACGTTAGCGTATAATTTAATCAGTTAAATTTTCCACGTTTATACCGATTTGCGTTACTTTTCGAGTGGGCGGCCACCCGTTATTTTATTTGCACGCCCCTCTTCTTTAGCTTTTTCTGCACGCTTTCTGCGCGCATCTTTAGGATCTGCAATTAATGGACGATATATCTCTATACGGTCACCGTCTTTTAACTCATAGTTAGCTTTTACAGTTCGATTCCACACACCTAACGTTAGCGATGTAGCATCTATCTCAGGGCACTTTTGTATAATACCTGACTGAATAACAGCTTGCTCGACTGTAGTCCCTTGTGGCACTTCAATTGATAAACACGTTGCCGTGGTTGGTAACGCAAATACCACCTCAACATTAATCATACTCGCGCTCCATAAACCTGTTTTGCACGTTGAGTAAATGCACTCACCATATTTTTAGCAACATCGTTAAAAATCTTACCAAAGGCAAGCTCTATTAACTTACTTGAAAATTCAAATTCTAGTTGCAAGTGAACTTTACATGCTTTGGCGTCAAGCTCTTGAAAGTGCCAGCGCCCTTTTAACGTCTTAAATGGTCCATCAACAAGGCTTAGCAACACGGTTTGCTCATCAACAAAGGTGTTTTCGGTGGTAAACCACTTTTTTATACCCGCCTTGGATATTTCTAAACTCGCGGTCATGTTATTATCATGCTGTGAAACAATTTTTGAGTCTGAGCAATTTGGTAAAAACTGCGAATAAGCTTCTACATCATTAACTAGATCAAACATCTCTTTAGTGCTGTACATAACCAGCGCACTTTTTTCTATTTGTGGCATACTCACTCCCAACTGTGTGGGCGAATTTTAGCAAGCTTTGCGCGTTTCCCCAAATTTTCATGCTGCTTAAATTAAAGCTTAATTTTTAAAAGCATTATTAAAAAATCGATGTAAAACATCTCACATTACGTATATTATAGGGCACTATGGCTAAGAAAAATTCATCAAAATCGACAAGTAATACCATCGCGCTAAACAAAAAAGCGCGACATGAGTATTTTTTACACGATAAGTTTGAAGCAGGTGTTGAACTACAAGGCTGGGAAGTAAAAAGTATCCGAGCAGGTAAGGTAAACATCACCGAAACTTATATTCATCTTAAAAATGGCGAAGCATTTTTGCTTGGCGCGCAAATCCAGCCACTTAATAGTGCATCAACCCATGTAATTTGCGATCCGTTGCGTTATCGTAAGTTACTATTAAGCAGACGCGAACTTGACCGTCTACTCGGTGCAACAGAGCGAGATGGCTATTCATTAATAGCTACAGCTATGTACTGGAAAAAATGTTGGGTGAAACTTGAATTTCATCTAGCAAAAGGTAAAAAGTTGCACGATAAACGTGACGACGGGAAAAATAAAGATTGGTCTCGCGAAAAAGAACGTTTAATGAAACACAAAGTATAAGCACAACGCCTAACTAACAAGTTAGGCGTTTTTTTTTATTAAAAAAAACCAACTATTATTTGTTTTATTAATATACAACAAGATTACTATTCATTCAGAATATACATGTAAATAATTTATTACAATTTTATTGTGAATTAATTAATTTAATTATTACTCGCATTTAGGCTGTATTTGTTATTTCCAAAATAAAGCATATGCGCCTATTTCAACCTTCTTCAGCGCATAACATCTGTTTTAAAATCATCCAAAAACACACAAAAAACCATACTAAAATCACATTTCAGTCTAATTGCTAACACTTAAGTTACATGATATTAATGTCGTCGCTTGTTATATCAATCCGCTTAAATATGGGATTTATTTAACAGTTTAAAAAGGATTGGTATAGAGCAACTAAATTTATAACATATCAACAAGGACTTAAGGATGAAGTAATCAACTGCATTTACACCTAGCTTAATTGCAGGTGCTACAATCGCACTTTCAGCAGATTTTACAACAACTTACGCTGCTGAAGAAGCTAACAAAGTAGAGCGCATTGAAGTAACTGGCTCACGAATCAAACTTTCAGATATCGAAGGACCTTCTCCGGTTCAATCAATCGCAAGAGCTGATATTGAGAACATGGGTTATGACAACCTACAACAACTCCTCGAAAGAATGCCTGTCGCGGGTAGCGGTACTTTCTCAACACGTGGTAACAACCAAGACTCAACTGCAAATGGGTCTGCTGCTGTTAGTTTACGTGGCTTAGGTGCTGATGCTACGCTCGTACTAATCAATGGCCGTCGTGTCTCTATTAGTGCATTTGCCGAAGGTATCACAAACTCATTTATAGATATTAACAGTATCCCAGTTTCTGCCATTGAGCGAATCGATATACTAAAAGATGGTGCTTCAGCTATCTACGGCTCAGACGCAGTAGCGGGTGTTGTAAACGTTATCTTGAAAAAAGACATTGACGGTGTTGAAGTTAATTTGGGCTACGGTGGTACTGATGGTCCCAATTATGAAGAAACAACAGCAAGTTTAGTATGGGGTACTACTAGCGAGAAAAGTAGCGCGTCAGTTATTATCGATTACTTTAAAAATACATCTCTTTCTTCTGATGAAATGGGCAGCTTAGGTACAGCAAATCAATCACCTTATGGTGGTGAAGATTTTCGCTCATCTCGTGGTTTCCCTGGATATTTTTATGTAGACGGTGTTAAAACAATTGATCCGGCTTGTCCTGCTGAAAATGCAACTTCAAGCGGCAGTTGTTTATTTGATTACGGCCCTTACGGTTATATCGCACCAGCGTCTGAACGCGTGGGTGCTATTTCTCAATTTGAATATAACTTTGATAATGGCATTACGGGCTTTTTAGAAATGGCAGTACAGCACAATACGTCTGTTGCGGCCGGAGCCCCTACTCCAATTGATGAAGATGCAGGCTTAACTGTCCCAGCTAACCACCCTAACAATCCATTTGGTGAAGACATTCAAATTGGTCGCTACCGTACAGTTGATGCTGGCGCACGCCAATGGGATATTGAATCAGATACTCTTCGCTTTGTTGCAGGGCTTAGAGGTGAGTTTAATGACTGGAGCTGGGAAACCGCTGTACAAAAAGGCCGTAGTAAATCTCTTCAAACAGGTGATAGAACACAAGGTTGGGTTCGTACTGATTTCTTACAACAAGAAATTGATGCAGGAAACTACAATCCAGTTGGTGGCACGTACAACGACCCAGCTGTAATTGACCGTATTACAACAAGCTTAGTGCGTCGTGGTGAGTCTCACATGACTTCCTTTGATGCAAACATTACAGGTGAAGCATTTAGTTTTGGCGACGATGTAGTAATGATGGCTGCAGGTATTGAATACCGTGAAGAAGATGTGAATGACATCCCTGATGATCAATTTCAACGTGGCTTAATATTTGGTACAGAATCTGTATCGGCATCTGCAGATCGTGAACAATACGCAGCCTATGTTGAGTTTTCTATTCCTCTTGCTGAAAATTTAGAGCTACAACTTGCTGGCCGTTACGATGACTACAGTGACTTCGGTACAACAACAAACCCTAAAGTAGCTCTTCGCTGGGCGCCTACTGATGAAATCACAGTGCGTGGCTCTTGGGCACAAGGCTTTAGAGCGCCTTCTTTGGCACAAGTTGGTTTAGGTCCATCTCAAGAAAGCCAATTCTTTGTAGATACATACCGATGTGAAGCAACGGGCCTTGATTGTGATGCACTTGATTACAACATTGAATTTGCTGGTAACCCTGACCTTGAAGCTGAAGAATCAGAATCATGGAATATCGGCTTTATTTGGGCGCCTTCTGCAGAGTTTGGTTTAAGTGTCGATGTGTGGAGCATCACTCAAGATAACAAAATTGATGAGCAAGAGTTTGGTCCAATTTATAACTCTGAGTGTAATAACCAAGATAGTACTGTATGTGTACGCTTAACACCTACAGGTGGCGATAGCTTAGGAACAATTCAAAAAATTTACAGCACATTTGAAAACGTTTCCTCGCAAGAAGTATCTGGGGTTGATGTTTCAGCTAACTACAATCACTCACTTGATGACTTAGGTTTATTGAAATTTAATTTAGAATGGGCATACCAAGATAAATTTGAAAAAGATGGCCGCGATTACACCGGTGAGTATGGCTATCCAGAGCACCGCTGGATTTTCTCTACAAACTGGGAAATTGGCGAGTTTAATACAAACGTAAACATCAGTTATGTAGGTGAGTTTGAAGATACCCCAGATATTGATTTTGACGGTAATTTAGACTTTGATAGCAATACATCACGTATGGTTGATTCGCAAACATTGGTAGATTTACAAACATCTTATCGTGTTACTGACTCAACTAAAGTATCGTTAGGTGTAAATAACTTATTTGATGAAGAGCCACCATTTGCAATTGGTGATGGCGACGCTGATCTATACGGTTATGCTTCAGGTGTACACAACCCTAGAGGCCGATACTTCTACACTAAAGTTAGCTTCTCGTTTTAACTTTGCGAGCTTATTTTAAAGTGAGCTAACGCTACAAATAAAAAAACCGCCAATTGGCGGTTTTTTTATTTAAAACTAAGGGCTAAATTATAGCTTTATAGCTCGCCTTCGTTTTCAGATAAGAACTTAGCAACGCCTTCAGGGCTTGCGTCCATACCTTTTTTACCTTCAGTCCAACCAGCAGGACATACTTCACCGTGCTCAGTATGGAACGCTAGCGCGTCAACCATGCGAAGCATTTCGTCTATGTTACGACCTAGTGGTAAATCGTTCACTACTTGGTGACGTACGTTACCTTCTTCATCAATTAAGAAAGAACCACGGAACGCAACACCCGCTTCTGGATGCTCAACGTCGTATGCTTTACAAATTTCGTGTTTAACGTCTGCAACTAGTGCGTATTGAACTTTACCAATACCGCCGTCTGCTACAGCAGTGTTACGCCATGCGTTATGTGAGAATTGTGAATCGATAGAAACACCAATTACTTCTACGCCACGCTTTTGAAACTCTTCAAAACGCTTATCAAATGCAATAAGTTCAGAAGGACATACAAACGTGAAATCTAGTGGGTAAAAGAAGATAACTGCTTTTTTACCTTTAATTGTTTCATGAAGGTTATAGCTATCTACAATTTCACCGTTACCAAGAACAGCTGCAGCGGTAAAGTCTGGTGCCTGGCGGCCTACTAATACACCCATTTTATTCTCCAAATATTTTGAGTTTGTTTTCAATTGCTTTCGCAATGCTGGTACTTATATGGGCGCTAAAAATTAAAAACCAATAGCGCATACATATAATTAATTGGTATTCTAAAGTTATTCACTACAAAAGAACAATCGCATTTAACGATGTGAGCAATCGAAAATAACGAACACTTGCAACTTGCGCTAATATGCTTAAATAATAGGTCTAATTTAAAGTGTAAGTTGCGTTGTAACTAAGTAGAAATTTTAAAAATATCGAAGTGGTTTATGCATTAAACTTTTTAGAATTTCATATACGGTGGCGCTAAATTTTACAGATATAAAAAAACCTGCAAATGCAGGTTTCTCGCTTAGACTTAGTCCATTATATCTGAGGGCATATCACCACGGATTTTTTGCCAAATCTCACCTGTTTGATGACCATATTTACGCATCATAGAAATAGCACCATCATGCTCTTTCTTTTCTGCCAAAATGGTTAAATCTTTATAAAACTGACGAGCAAGTTCACGAGTTCCAGCATCAGAGAAGTAATGACAACCAATCTTTGAATAAAAGCCTCTAAAGCCGTTAAGTATTAATACATAAATACGGTTATTACCCGCAACGGCTAATTCGTGATGCACTTTATAATCATAGTCAGCAAATGCTTGAGCGGTGTCTTCTAGCTCATGGCTTTGTGATAAAATTTCAATCACGCGTTCAGGATTTAACTTAATTGCAGCACGTGTATAAATAGCACTAATATTAGTACGTGCAGATAAAAGCTGATCTGTCAGCTCTGGCATCTTGTCTTCATCTAAGCGCGCTAATGTTTCAAGAATGTTTAAGCCAGACGTTTCCCAAAAGTTATTTACTTTTGTTGGTTTACCATGCTGAATTGTTAACCAACCATCACGTGCTAAACGCTGTAATACTTCTCTCAAGGTCGTTCTTGTTACACCAATTAACTCTGAAAGTTCTCGCTCGGCAGGTAGAATTGAACCTGGAGGGAAATCGCCGTTCCAAATAGATTCAACTATATATTCTTCAGCAAATCCTGCTGGGCTTTTCGCTTTAAAAATTCTCATCCAGTTCCCACTCGAATTAATCAACACTCATCGTTTTACACGAATAACTGACTGATTGTACCAGAGGAAGCATAACTAACAAGTAAAGTCAGGTATATTAATAAGCAAATGAGTAGAAATTAAAGATTAATAAATAATAAAATTTAGGTTTTTCTAATATAGCTACAATGTATAAATATACAGAGCAATATTCATTGTAGATACATTGTAATTATTGGTATTTTTTATTTACACCATACCTAGCTGAATCAACTTAAAACACATAAGTACATTAAAAAGGAACACCTATGCAACAGAGCGTTCTAACCGCAACTTTAAAGAATTGATTAGGCAATGTACCAATGTTGTATAAGTAAGCGATATAACTAAGCTTATGTATCAATGGGAACTAAGTCGAGCGTCATGTAGCCTCTGCTGAGGCTGCATTGAGTGGTCAAAAATTTCATCTTATAAAAAGCGACTTCGGTAGCTTTTTTTTCCTTTTTGTTGCCGCATACATTATCCTAGGTCATAATCTAACGTCTTATTTAAACGCGGAATTTTTATGAACTGGCTTGCGCAATTACCCACCCAACGTACCCCTTGGCTTTTATTTACAGCTATCGTTTTTTTACTTGAAGTGACCGCCCTTTTCTTTCAATACCAAATGGGATTGGCGCCTTGCATAATGTGCATATATCAACGTACAGCCGTACTGGGTCTATTAGGCGCAGGAATTGTAGGTTCGACTAAACCACAGAGCAAAGCAGTTCGTATATTAGCGTATGTAATTTGGGGTGTATCGAGTGTTTGGGGATATTTAATTGCTCGCGAGCATATTGATATGCAAACCACCACGGACCCTTTTGCATTTAGCTGTGAGTTTGAACCAAACTTCCCATCGTTTATGCCGTTACATGAATGGATACCTAGCTTTTTTCAGGCGACCGGGGATTGTGGAAATATAGATTGGCAATTTGTTGGTTTGAGCATGCCTGCTTGGATGGAAATTATATTTGGGATTTTCTCACTAACACTATTTATTATAGTTATTGGCCGTTTATTAATTAAAAAGTCGATTTGATATGTTCACATTTTTTTCAAGCCAATTAGATGAGCTTAAGCACCTAAAGGTACGCAAGCGTCAGGACGTAATAGCACTTTCTTTAAGTATGTTATCGCCAACTGATAAAGTGTTACTACGTATTATTAAATTAATATTACTAAGTCCACTATTTTTAATATTCACAGTATTTAAAGGTTGGATATTAATCCCGTTTTTGATACTCGGCGGACTTTGCTACCCACTTTTAACAACACCTATTGAAATCAACTTTGCTAAAAAACACTTAAGCGATGCATTAAAACAATTTAATCAGGGCGCATAGCGCCCTGATTGTTATCTACTGCTATTAAAGTGAAATTTTCCCCTCTAATTTGGCTAATAGTTTTTTACCAATTCCTTTAACTTGCGATAAATCACTGACGCTTTTAAATTCGCCGTTTTCTTCACGGAAGTCCACTATTGCCTGCGCTTTTTTCTTACCTATACCTGGTAGCTTAGCAAGCTTCTCTGCATCGGCATTATTTATACTAATTGTCTCAACTTGAGGCATTTGCTTAGTTACTTCTGATAATTGTGCATACGCGGTAGTCGCGGGTAGTAAGCATAATAAGCTTATTATGAATAAATTTTTTAACGTTTTCATCAAACTTGTCCCTATTCTTCTTTTCTTAATTTTGAATATTGCTCAGGAAAACCAAAAAGTAAGGAACTGAAAAGCTCATCATTTAAAGTGTACCTAAACGCATTATCACTATGATCCGAAATCCTGAAAATGCAGCTGGTACAACAAGTGATTGCTTAACTAAAGTAAAGTTACCGTTTTTTGTCAAATTTAAGACACCTAAAAATTAATACTTCGCGCTTGCAAATTTACGCCCAAACCATTACTGTACATAAAAACAGTAATCTAATGGTTTTTACAAACCACGGTGCCAAGCAATTTTGCAGGAGAAATCATGGCTGTTGTTGTTAAATATGTTGTAGAACGAAACGGAGTCGAGCGTATGACGTTTACTACCAAAAAAGAAGCTGATGCTTATGATAAGATGCTCGATATAGCAGAATCACTTGAGCTAATGCTAGAAAAGGTAGACGTACCGCTTAGTGAGCAACAAATTGAATCACTTGCTTTAGAAATAGCGAAAAGCAAAGATGACTTTATGACCATATTAAAGGGCGGCAAAGATCCAGTTGTTACCAAAGCGCCAGCAAAAAGTAAAAAGTCAGATAACGTTGCATCAATTGAAGATAACAACGATAAAAAAGTAAGTTAATTCATAGAATGTTCCCTCCTCGAACGGGACAAACTAAATAAAAAAGGGAGCAACTAAGTTGCTCCCTTTTTTATTATACCAATTCGCTTAATTAAGTGATCTCTTTGAGGGTGGAAAAACGTGTTGATAGCTAGGCAAAAATTCGATATTTAGTTGTACTAAATGAGAATTTTTTAACGCCGGTAGCAACACGTTTAGCCCCGCAAAATGATTAAGTATTATTGCGGATTGGTATTAATTACTACTCACTTTAAAATAAGTAGTAATTGCTAATTAAAGCTCTTTTTCTACTTCATCAAATAAAACAGTGATGTTTTGCTCTGGCTCTTTTGTTACTAAGCTAACAACAACAATTGCAATACTCGCTAAAATAAAGCCAGGTACTATTTCGTACATAAAGCTACTTAAGCTTTCACCATTGATAGTAAATGGTCCATATATCCAAATTAGCACAGTAAATGCGCCTACTAACATACCAGCTAACGCACCAGCAAAGTTCATGCGTTTCCAATAAAGGCTAAACAATACAAGTGGTCCAAACGCAGCACCAAAGCCAGCCCACGCATTACTTACTAGGTCTAATATAGAGCTATCTCTATCGTAAGCCAAATAAATAGCGAACATAGCAACTACGGCAACACTAATACGGCCAACAGCAACTAGCTCTTTATCACTGGCATCTTTACGTAAGAATGTTTTATAGAAATCTTCTGTTAATGAACTTGAACTAACCAATAATTGAGATGAGATAGTACTCATAATCGCAGCCAAAATTGCAGCAAGTAAAAAGCCAGCAATAAGTGGGTGGAACAGCAACTCAGAAAGAATTAAGAAAATTGTTTCAGGATCTTCAACTACAATGTTGTTCTCATAAGTATAAGCTGCACCAAATATACCAGTACCAACAGCACCAATGGCAGCAACAATCATCCATGTCATACCAATACGGCGTGCTTTAGGCATATCTTTAACACTACGCACCGACATAAAACGAACAATGATATGTGGTTGGCCAAAATAACCTAAACCCCAAGCCATTGCAGAAATAATACCTAATGCAGAACCTGCACCAATCCAGTTAAGCATATCTGGATTTACGCTATGTAAAGTTGATTCTAAAGGTTGTTCAAGCAAAGAGTATGCAACCGTTGGTACTAGAATAAGTGCAATGAACATAATACAACCTTGCACAAAGTCAGTTAAGCTGACAGCTAAAAAACCACCAAACAAGGTATATAAAACAACTACGCCCGTTGTAATGTATAAACCCATCTCATAAGTTAAACCAAATGAGCTTTCAAACAATTTACCACCAGCGACAACACCAGATGAAGTATAAAGAGTAAAGAAAACAATAATTACCACAGCTGATACAACACGTAATAGGTTGGATTTATCATTGAAGCGATTTGAAAAGTAATCTGGGATGGTTATAGAGTCATTTGCTTTTTCAGTGTAAACACGTAATCTCGGTGCAACTAACAAATAGTTTAACCAAGCACCAATCACCAAGCCAATTGCTATCCATGTACTACTAAAACCAGTAACAAACATCGCACCAGGTAGGCCCATTAAAATCCAGCCACTCATATCAGATGCACCTGCAGACAGTGCAGCTACACTTGGAGATAGATTTCGTCCACCTAACATGTAACCAGATACATCGTCAGTAGATTGCTTATATGCATATAGTCCGATACCTAACATTACAATAAAATATAATGCTAGTGAAATAATCATTCCTGTTTCCAAATTAGCCTCCGCATAATTATTAATAATAGGCTTTAATCCAAATAATGACTCTTAAAATTTTATAGTTAAGACACTATTGGGGTAAAAACCATTCTCGCTGACTATATCATGCTTGATAATAAAATCTCCAACTTGCTGCCCTCACCTGATACAAAAATACTCATGTTGAATAATTTTAAAGCGAATTGGTGAAATATAATAAATTAAATACTAGAAAGACCTTAATTTTTAATGATAATTTATTAATCTAGCAAATATACGTAATGCTATTTTGAGTCTTTTGCCATATATTATTACAATAACTAATTAGATTACTCTTACGGAACTGTTTATGTATTTTTACGCTGCACGCCAACCTATTTTAGACAGAGATAAAAAGCTCATCGGGTATGAACTTTTATTTCGCGATGGCGTTGATAACGTATTTCCCGATATAGACGGTGACGAGGCAACAACACGACTTATAGAGGGTAGCCAGTTTAATTTTGGTTTAGAAGATTTAACCGACAATAAACCTGCCTATATAAACTTCACCCTAGAAACACTATCAAAGGGTTACCCTACACTACTAGGTAAAGACACTATAGTTGTAGAAATACTTGAAACTATCCAGCCTGGTAAGCGTTTATTAGCTATCGTTAAAGATTTAAAAGATAAAGGTTACACTATTGCTCTTGATGACTATATTCATCAACCTGTATGGCGTCATTTTTACCCATTTATTGATATTATTAAAATAGATTTTTTAGCATCTGATATAGATACAATAAAAACGGTTCTTAATGATTTAAAACTGCACTCGCATATTAAGTTACTTGCCGAAAAAGTAGAAACCTATGAAATTTACCAACAAGCTCTAGAGCTTGGTTTTGATTATTTCCAAGGATTTTTCTTCTCAAAACCTGAAATGGTACAAAGTAAGGCTCTACCGCCTTCAGAAATGGCATTAGCTGAATTACTTTACGAAACATCAAGCGTTGATATGGATCTTAAAAAAATCACTGATGTGTTTGAGCGTGATGTAAACCTATCTTACAAATTACTTAGGTATTCAAATTCTGCTGCCTTTGCAAGGCGTGCTGAAATAAGTACCATTAAGCAAGCCCTTATAGTGCTTGGTGCTAACGAAATTAAAAAACTATTATCATTATTATTTGCAGCGCAAGTATCAGCAGATAAACCTGTAGAGCTAATTAGGCTATCGCTTACGCGCGCTCGTTTTGGTGAGTTACTCGCTATATCCCATGGACAATTTAAAGATACCGGCATGGCATTTTTAACCGGTATGATGTCTCTTATGGATGCTATTTTAGATGAGAGTATGGAAAGCGTTATGAAAAAGCTTCCACTTTCGAATGACATAAAAGCAGCGTTATTAAACGATGAAGGCTTGCTGGCAAAATATTTAAACTTAGTTAAGTATTATGAACAAGCTAACTGGTCAGCCGCAAACGAATTAACGAAAGAGCTAAACCTAGGTGAAAAAGTTCCTGATGCCTATCATGAAGCACTCACTTGGGTTAATGAGCAAATGCAGTTAATAGTTAACGAAAAATAAGTAACCCGAACTCTGGTTAAGGTATTTACTAATATATTGAATCATAATGATACTTAAGTTTATTTTTCTCTAGCCAAAGTTCAGATTATATATAAACAGTCAATAAAAACGCCAGCATTTAGCTGGCGTTTTTATTATTGGCTTCAATTATAAACTTTCTAAAAAGTCTTCATCAAAATCAGCTGGCTCTTCTTTTATAGGTGGGTTGCCATCGTACAGCTCATAAATTTGACGCTGGAAGTAAATATCTTTTACAAATAAGTACGGATCAAGTGAATCATTTAATAGCCCTTCTTGTGGGATTAATGATGCACGCGCCTCAACTGCTTTTAAAACAAATACTAAAATAGTTTGTGGAGTCGTTAGCGCAACTTCAGGTAATACAAAGTTATCGACTACATCACCGGTCAGGTTACGTGCTGTTGTTGGCCCCATACCTGGTAGCATTAAATAGGCGCCATCACCTACGCCCCATACACCCAACGTTTGTCCAAAGTCTTCATCGACTATTTCAAGACCTAGTGAGCTTGCAACATCAAAGATACCAAACAGACCGACAGTAGAGTTAACTAAAAAGCGTGCTAAGCTCACACTTGCATTACCCGGTTTACCTTGCAAACCCGCATTGATCATATCTACAGGTGCGGTGATATTACCTGTAAAATTAACAATACCGTTTCTTACCGGTACAGGCGTTACTTCAACATAACCTACAGCAACTGGGCGCAACAAATAAGCATCCAGTACATCCATATTAAAGTCATATAATGGACGATTAATACTTTGCAGCGGATCTCTGTCATCTACTTTGCTTTGAGGTACTTGAGCACAGCCGGCTAGTATCAATAAACATAAAAAAGTAAAACTGTGTTTTAACATCTAACGTCCTTAAGGTATTAATGTATCAATTTGAAGTTGGTAGTCACTTACACTTTCACGCTTTAACGCCTGTGAATGACCTTCTAGCTCACCAGAGCTTGGCATAACAGAGTCATCGATAGAAATACGTGCCGAAATAATAATATTTTCTGCACTAGATAAGTTAAGCCCTGCAACCATTGCACTACTATCACTCAACTCAACTGTAATTGGAAATGAATATTTAGTCAGCTTAACAGCAGCCAATGGCATAGGTGAGCCAGTTGCAGCTTTTGCAAATATAAACAAAATACCGTCTTTTGGCTGTTTATCAATAAGCTCTTTTGCAATGTCGACTGTAACTGCAATAGCACCCGTTGTAGTAGTAACTGGCATAACTGAGCCTTCACTTTGCATTTGCTGCTCAATATCAGCAATACGTTCTGAGATCATGTTATAACGTGAATCATTTTTTTCCATGCTCGCCAATAAAACTTCAAATGCAGTTTTAGCTTGAGGCCAATCTTTACGCTCATACGCTATCAGCGCTAGTAACGAAATAGCATCTAAATTTGTAGGCTCAACGTTTAGCACTTTTGAAAGCATACCTGCCGCGCGAGTCATATTAGCTTCGCTACCTTCAAGCAATAAAACCTGACTGTAACTAATAAGAACCTGCATATTATCAGGGTTCATACGTAGTGCTTTATCAAATGACTGCTGCGCCATGTCAAATTCATTAAGCGACATAGCCACTCGACCAAGTAGCATCCAAGCAACTTCATCATCGCCAGAACGGCTAAGTTTAGTACGAAGCGCCAATGCAAAAGCCTGCAGCTCATTTTGACTAAGCGGCTCACCTTTTTGCATTACAGCACGCTCGCCATAATCAGCTAAATTATCCATTGCATCATGCCAAGCCGAAATTTGCTGCTGACTGCCTGTAAAACTATAAAAAATCCCTGTAAGTGCAAGAACAAATGCACCGCCTGTTAAAGCAAAAATACGGTTATTACCTTTGCTGTTAAGTGATTTCTCTGGTGATAGCTCGTTCAATAAGCGACGTTTTAATTCAACAATTGATTCTGCGTGATTTACGCTATCAATGCGTTGATTATCTAAATCAGTTTGCAAATCGACTAAACGCTGCTCATAAATACTAATTAATTCAGCATTGGCGTTATGAGTAATCGTTTGAACACGCTCTTTTTTTAAAAAAGGTACCATAACAAAGCTAAGAGCAATCAGTGTGAGTAAGGCAAAACACGCCCACATTAAAATCATTTAGCTTTGCTCCTGACGTTTATTTTGTTCAATTAGCTTCGCTAGCAGCATTTCATCGTCGCTGCTCCATGTTTGTTTTACTGATGCTTTTCGTTGGCGAATAACAATAAAACCAAAGCCAACAATTACAATTAACACAGGTAGTACCCACAGCACTAAAGTCGCTGGTGTAACAGGTGGGTCGTAATGAACAAAATAGCCAAAGCGGTCAATCATATAATCAATCACTTCGTCTTTGCTTTTACCTTCTTTAACCAATACGAGCACTTTATCGCGCAAGTCTTTAGCAACAACAGCGTCGGAGTCCGCGATGTTTTGATTTTGACACTTAGGGCAACGTAGCTCTTTGGTTAACTCTTCAAACAATATTGCTTGTTTGTTGTTATCAAATTGATAGCGATCTTGCTGTGCAAACGCACCCATGCTTACAAAAAGGCTAAGCGCAAGTAGTAACCACTTCATTATTTAAGCTCCTGCATAATTGGCGCAAATTTAGCTCGCCATACTCGCGGGTTTATATCACCGGTGTGATGTAACAAAATAGTGCCGTTTTTATCAACTAAAAATGTTTCTGGCGCACCCGACACGCCTAAATCCAACGACAAAGTACGGTGTAAATCTAAAATATTAAATTGGTAAGGGTCACCCGCACGTTGCAGCATATCAGTGACTTCGCTGCGAAGTGATTGCATATCAAACGGGCCATCAAAATCAGCGTCGTAACCTTGTACGTAATATAGTCCAATAATTTTAACGCCTTGCTCACGTAACTTAGTTAAATAACCAAGTTCGACTAAACATGTTGGGCACCACGTACCCCATACATTTAATAAGTAAACTTCACCTTTTAACGACTCGTTAGTCCACTGCTTATTGTCTTGCATTAAATCAGGTAAATTAAATGCTGGCATTTCTTGACCTAACCGCCCTGTTTGAATTTCACGAGGGTTGGCAAAAAGACCTTGGTATAAAAATACACACACAAAAGCAAACACTAAAAGCGGAGCAATAGCTAAAATTTTACGGTTCATAAAACACTCTCCGGAACATCTTTACGGGCTGTTTTAGCTGATGTACGGTAACGTTTATCAAACAAAATCATGAAACCTGCTAATGACATAAGCACACCTCCAATCCATATCCAGCGTACAAATGGTTTATGATAAATGCGAAGTGACCATGCATCACCACTTAATTGCTCACCTAATGCTAGGTATAAATCACGTTTAAAACCGGCATCTATTGCCGCCTCAGTCATAAACTGCATACCAATGTCATATTTACGTTTTTCGGCGTGTAAACGTGTTACTAGCTCATTATTTTTAAGCACAGATACAACGCCCGCATGACCGCTGTAGTTTGGCCCACGAATAGTTTTAACGCCATCAAAGCGATATTCATACTCATTAAGCTGTGCTATTTCACCCGGCTTCATCGATACATCACGCTCTACTGAATAAGCCGAGGTAAGTGTTACGCCCGCAATAATAAATGCAATACCAATATGCCCAAGTACCATAGCCCAGTAACTTACAGTAAAGCGTTTTAAGCCTTCTTTTAAGCTCCCGTGCACAGCTGCTTTGGTGTAAATATCAATCCCTGTTGATATTGCAATCCAAACCGCCAGTGTTGTCGCTAATAACGTAAGTGGTTTTACTAAATCGTAACTTGAGAATAACCAAGCGCAGGTAATCACAACACTTGCTAATGCGCCCATTAATATTTTGTTTTGCAAAAAAGCCCACTTGTTTTGCTTCCAACGTAAAAGTGGTCCGATCCCCATCAAAATAGCAAACGGTACTAAAATTATTGCAAACATCTTATTAAAAAACGGTTCGCCAATAGAAATGCTACCTAAGCCCATTTCTTTATGAACCATTGGCAACAATGTACCTAACATAACAATTAATGTAGCAACAACTAAAAATATATTATTGAGCCATAACGCCACTTCGCGCGATACCAGCTTGTATCGTCCTTCACTGTGAACTTGTGACACACGCATTGCATATAACACCAAGCCACCACCGACAACGATGCCTAAAAAGGCGAGTATAAATAAGCCTCTATCGGGGTCTGTAGCAAACGCATGTACCGATACAATAATACCCGAGCGTACAATAAACGTACCTAGCAAACTTAAAGAGAATGCTGCAATTGCGAGTAATACGGTCCATGATTTAAATATACCGCGCTTTTCTGTCACACTTAATGAATGCAGTAATGCGGTTGCAACAAGCCAAGGCATAAGCGCTGCGTTTTCTACTGGATCCCAAAACCACCAGCCGCCCCAGCCTAGTTCTGAATACGCCCACCAGCTACCAATAGTAAGACCTAAACCTAAGAACCCCCATGCTGTCATCGTCCACGGGCGTGACCATTTAGCCCATGTGTTATCAAGTTTACCTGTTAACAATGCCGCTATAGCAAAAGAGAAAGCAACCGACAGCCCCACATAACCCATGTACAGTAATGGTGGATGAATAATCATACCTGGATCTTGAAGCAGCGGATTCAAGTCACGCCCTTCTACCGGAAAATAAGGAAGTAGGCGCTCAAACGGGCTTGAAAGCAGTAAGGTGTACATCATAAAACCTACACCTAAAAAGCCAAGTACACCCAGTACGCGAGCACGTAATACCCAAGGTAATGATTTAGAACGCGCTGCTACAGCAGCAGTCCAACCCGCTTGCATTACTAACCATAATAAAATAGCACCTTCATGACCGCCCCACGTAGAGGTGATTTTATAGTACCAAGGCAGCGTACTACTTGAATGATACGCTACGTAAGATACGGTAAAGTCGTCTGTTAAACTTGCATAAATAAGTGCAGCAAAAGAGATTAGTACAAAAGCAAACTGGCCTATTGCTAAAGATGGAGCCGCACGCATTAATCGAAGATTACCAGTATGCGCGCCCCAAAG
This sequence comes from Pseudoalteromonas sp. SWYJZ98, assembly GCF_015864495.1. Classification (NCBI taxonomy): domain Bacteria; kingdom Pseudomonadati; phylum Pseudomonadota; class Gammaproteobacteria; order Alteromonadales; family Pseudoalteromonadaceae; genus Pseudoalteromonas; species Pseudoalteromonas sp. SWYJZ98. The sequence goes on from NZ_JADYXA010000005.1 coordinate 78,954, forward strand.
AGGAAAAATACACAGTAAAACGCTTAGCACCATGGCAAGCGTTAAAGAAAAATAACCAATTTCTGGGATCATAGCTAATTACCACTATCTAAGTTGTATTTTGGTTTTTCGTGCTTAATACCTTTAACTGCCTCTGCAACTTCTGCTGGCATATATTCTTCATCATGCTTTGCAAGCACTTCAAATGCTTCAATAACATTAGGCTCGACTAATACGCCCTGCGCTACAATGCCTTGCCCCTCACGAAACAAGTCTGGCAATATGCCTTGATAACGCACTGTCACTAATGGACCTGTATCTATTAGCTTAAAGCTTACTTGTAAGCTTTGTTCATTACGCTCAACCGTGCCTGGCACAACCATGCCGCCAATACGTAACTTTTGACCTATATGTGGTTTTTCTTTGTTAGGGCCTTTGCCATCAATTAATTCGCTTGGCGTATAAAAAAGATTAATATTTTCTTGCAGTGCATAAAGCACTAAACCAATTGACCCACCAATACCAAACAGTACGGCAATGATTACCAATAGGCGCTTTTTACGTCTTGGATTCATGAGATTTGTTCCTGCTTAGCTTTTTTAATTCGCGCTTCACGTATTATTTGTTGCTCCACTGAAGCCATAATACGCTTGGTGTCTCTCAAAGAGTTCACTAAAATACCGAGTAAAATAAGTGCGCATGTACCAAAAGAAAGCCAGACATAAAATCCATAACCTCCCATTGCAATAAAATCAGAAAAAGAGTCAAACTGCATAATTACCCCTTATTTAACAACGAGCGCACCCACGGTCGGTGCTTTTCACGTTGCAAAATTTCATTTTTAAGACGAATTAAAGTCACTGTTCCAACAAAAGCAGCAAAGGCTAAAATATTAACCATAAGAGGCCAGAACATACTTGGATCTATTGCTTTTGTGTCTAGCTTTGTAATGCTTGCACCTTGATGTAACGTATTCCACCACTCAACAGAGTAATGAATAATAGGTAAATTAATTACGCCAACAATTGCTAAAATAGAAGCCGCACGCCCTGCTGACTTCTTATCTTCAAATGCATGGTAAAGCGAAAGCACACCAAGATATAAAAATAATAAAATAAGCTCAGACGTTAAACGTGCATCCCATACCCACCAAGCACCCCACATAGGCTTACCCCATGCAGCGCCAGTAATTAGCGCTATAGCAGTAATACATGCACCAACAGGCGCAATAGCAATAACAGCAAGCTCGGCATTTCGTAGTTGCCATACAAGTGCAACAATGGCGGCAATTGCCATTGAGGAGTAGGCGCCCATGGATAAAATGGCAGAAGGCACATGAATAAAGATGATACGGTAGCTGTCTTTTTGTTGGTAATCGGCAGGTGCAAAACCAAGCCCCCATACCCATCCAACAATCATACTAACTACGGTAACTACGGCAAAATAAGGCAGTAACGTATTGCATAACTGGTATGCACGCTCTGCTTTAGCATAGGGATGTAACCACTTCCACATTAACTTACACTCACTTTTAAAGCTGACGATATGGCAATTGGTGCGCTTATAATAGCAATAAGTAACATTGCACCAAGGATGGCAAGCTGCCCACTATAATCCAGTGACATTGTACTGGTATCGATAGCCGACGTTGCAAAAATCAAAACAGGAATATACAAAGGCAGTACGAGTAAACTCATCAAAATACCCCCTTTTTGTAATCCCACAGTAAGCCCAGCGCCTATTGCGCCAATAAAGCTCAATAATGGTGTGCCTAATAATAATGTTAAAACGGTTGCTGTTAACGCCGTACTTTCTAGGTTTAACAACAATGCAAATAGCGGGGTCATTAATACAAGCGGTAAACCTGTCACCACCCAATGAGCAGCCACTTTAGCAAGTACGGTTAGCGATAATGGATAAGAGGATGCAATTAACTGCTCCAACGAGCCATCGTTAAAATCATCCCTAAACAACTTATCTAAACCCAACATGGTAGAGAGTAATGCGGCAACCCAAATAATACCTGGCGCCATTCTCGCAAGTAGACCGGGCTCAGGCCCTATTGCTAACGGAAATAATGAAATTACAATTAAGAAGAATAAAATAGGATTTACAATTTCGGCGCGCTGGCGAAACGCAAGTTTTACATCTTTGGTAAATACCGCACTAAATAGCAACCAATAAGAGTGTTGACGAGTCATTAGTGGCGATACTCCAGTGTAACCGTTTGTAAGTTACTAAAGTGGGTCGTTAAGTCTTGGTGGGTCGTTAATAAAATGGCACCACCGCTTTGTAAGTGTTCAGTAAATCGTTGCTGTAAAAAGGCGACACCGCTTTTATCAAGCGCGGTAAATGGCTCATCAAGTACCCATAATTTAGCATCACTTAACCAAAGCCTAACTAGCGCTACACGTCGTTGTTGTCCAGCAGATAGCATTCTAACGGGTACATCTTCAAGTCCAACAAGGCCAAGTTGCGCTAAAATAGGATATAAATCAGGCTCATTTATGTAGCCATTAATTTGTAACCAGTGGCGAACATTTTCAACTGCACTAAGCTGAGTACTTACACCTGTTTTATGCCCTATAAAAAGCAGCTCTCTGGCATACTCTTCATAGTACTTAGATATAGGTTGATCTTGGAACAGAACAGACCCTTCATCAGGCACAGAAAAGCCAGCAATAATACGCAATAGCGATGTTTTACCAGCCCCATTAGGACCCGCTAATTGCATGATTTGACCGCTATTAAGGCTAAAATTAAGATCCGCAAACAAACAACGATCTTGCTTGATGCAGGTGACGGACTTAATGTGTAACAAGATGACGATTCTCTCTGCCAAAAATTAGGCGTTAGTCTACCATAATGATAGGGTAATACGAATATTGCTTTATAATCGATTAACAAAAACTTGATTTAAAATAATGAATACACCAACGCAAATAACATTATCTAACTCATTGGTTATCAATCAATCTGCTCACAGCCAGACCAATGAGTTACCACAGTTACCTAGTGAGGTACTTGCGGCTAAAAACATCCAATTTTCTAAAGACTCGATTACGCTTGATGTATATATTGATAAGCATTGGCAAACATTAAGGCTTGGCACTACAAGCGCACCACAAAGCCTGCAAAAAATAGTCAGTGCTAACATACAGATCAGCCCTGATGGTAAGCAGCTCAACATCTCGCCAAACAGTACAACCCTTACTTTAAATCAGCCAGTACAATTACAGCGCTTGTTAAATTATGTAAGCACGGGCACTGAGGTACAAAGCCAACCAATGGATGTACAGGTTGCTGTATCCCCGTCTCCCAAGTTAGTTATTGATAAACTCAACGCAAATATTGCCATAAATAAAGACGTAGCCCAGTTACTTACAACTGAACAGCCTTTAAAAGTAGTTGTTAGTACGACTAATAAAGACGCACAGATTAATGTTATTAACCGCTTTGCTGATACGGTTCACTCGCAACCACTTAGCCAAACTAAACTTACTAATTTACTCGCGGCCTTATTACCCAGTGCGCAGCTTCAAGTAACACCAAAACTGGCTATTTTAACTCATCCTCAAAAGTCAGGTTCATTTACAACACCTATTACTAATCAACAACTTGCCGAACTACCTAATACACCTATTAAAGTAAATTTAGTGAACCAGGCAGATAAATTATTTATTAAAACCGATACAAACAATATAAAAGTAACGCTTAACAACTCATTCTCAAAACCATTCAACGAGTTACTTTTAGCGCAAAAAAGCAATGCACCTGAAGTAGCCGTTTCTGCGAGTAATATTAAAGTAAATCCATTATTGCCCCTAAATAGTCCAATAAAATCGTGGCTACAAAATAGTTTTAGTGATTTAAAAACGCGAATTAATGATGCGGTTAAATATTTTGAAAATAAGCCTTTTGCTACAATAAGTAAATCTGAGTCAACGCAGCTATCAACTTCGCCCGCGCAACAAAAAACGTCTTTAGCTATACAACTGAGTAAATCACCGCTAAATAGAGTTAACATTACTCAAAGTGTGAGTACTGCGTTAAATAACAATACGAGCAATATTTTGCCAGAGCACTTTTCAAGGCTCCCGCCGATTGTACAATTAACGCAACTAGTAAAAGGAAGTGTTAGTGTTTGGCAAACACCTGCAAACACAGCAACAACCTACACGCCAATAACAAATAATACTACCCCAGGTGAAGTGGCGAGCGCTAAGCCAAGTGATTTAAAAGCAAGCCAATTAAAACCCCTTATTACTAGTGAAAACAGTAAACCGAACACCTTGCTTAACCCTACCAATGAAGTAGTCACTAAGGGACTTACCACCTCCTCATCACAGCTTGCAATAAACGATAATAATCAAAACAACACAAGCACAGTGAACACTAAAAGCATTACCTTGTTAACTGAGCCGTTATCTAATGCGCCCTCTCGTAGTCAAATGCTACAACCAATAGAAGCAAAACTATTAAGTACATTATTAAAGCTTCCTGATGCCACAACCCCTACAGATAAGCTGGCTTACAATAAACAACTTTTAAGCAGTCAAATTACTGATATTACAGATAAGGCAACAAAAGACACCCCTGATTTAACTCGCTTAATTAATCAGGCATTTAACCGTATGGTTTCAAGTAATAACATAAACCCTGCAACCATACAGCGTGAGATACTTGCTACTTTACAGCCCACTCAACTAGCGGGTGATATGCTGCAAAGTAGTTTCACTAAAGGGCTTGAACAGGTGGCTGTGAGTATTTTAGCTGCGCCTCTGATTAGCCAATCAGTAACGCCTATCAGTTTTAATAATCAAACTGGCTTAGATGCTCTCTTACAAGTACTTATACCTACTTTTAAAATGGGTAACACGGGAGCAAAAATGCTTGAACAGCTTCAACAAGCTCAAGTACAAACTTTGGCCAGCGAAATCGTACACGTTAAAAACACACTTACCCAAGTAAGTGTCTCAACACCAAATCAACAGCCAGACACAAACCCGCTTGCACAATTTTTATTACCGATGAGATTACCTCCAGAAGCAGCCCAAACAGAAATAACACTTGGACAGTATAAAAAGCCAAGCGCCGGTAAATTAGAAGATAAAAATGTATGGTTTGTCAGATTAAACTTTGATTATGCCCAACTTGGGCAGCTACAAATTACTGCAGAGTTAATGGATAAAGCACTCGATTGCCAGCTATTAGCCTCGAGCCAAGAAGTAAGTGCAATTGCTCACCCTCACTTAGATAATTTAAGATCAAAACTAGCTAAACATGGCTTACAAGTTGGCGAGCTCAATTTAAGGCGAGGCGATGCCAACAATCAGGCATTCTATAAATCTCACGCAATTATTAATATTAAGGTTTAGCTATGAGTGAAACACCGATTAATAAATCTGCCATTGGCCTTTTGTACGAAGCTGGTAACACACCCACTGTAAGTGTTAAGGGGTTTGGTGAATTAGCTGATGAAATAATAGCAGCGGCTAAACTAAAAGGAATTATGATCCACGAAGATGCAGCACTTGCTAAAACGTTGTCGCATTTAGAGTTAGGAGAAGAAATTCCTAAAGAGCTTTATTATGTTATTGCAGAGCTTATTGCGTTTTCGTATGTATTAAGAGGTCAATTTCCGCCAGGTTGGCAGGATTTTCAAGGTAAGTTAAATATTAAGGCTTGAGCCAATTTATCCGCACATAAAAAAAGGCGCTAAGCACCTTTTTGTTTATGTAATGAAAATAGTAATTCGGCTTCTGCTCGTGGTAGTTCGCACTCGCGTATTACTTCATCAAGGTCTGCACCTAACTCAACCATTTTTACAGCACGAGAGTAAATTTTAGCATCAGGGTCATCGTATTTTTGCGCCGCTTGCTGTTGCATTAAATCTTGGTTTTGTTGTTCGACTTCAAGCACTCGCTTACCAATACTTAAGAGCCCGGTTCTAATCTCCGAAATTTCACTGCGCAAAATATGAGTCTGCTCAGAGCTATCTTTAAGCTGCTGCGATACAGCATTAATTTCATTCGCGTGTTTATTTTTTAATGCAATAATTAACGCCAGCGATATAAGTCCTACCGCTAACGCTGATATAGCTATACTAAGTAACACCATAATTTATTTGGTAAAGCTTATATATCGCTTAACTCATCCCATTCGTCATCACTGAGTAACTTATTTAAATCAACCAAAATCAGTAATTCATTATCGCGGTTACAAACACCTTGAATAAACTTAGCGCTTTCTTCAGTACCAACATTTGGCGCACTGTCGATTTCAGAGCTGCGCAAGTAAACCACTTCCGATACGCTGTCGGCTAAAATACCAATAACTTGCTCTTCTGCTTCAATAATTAAGATGCGAGAGTTGTCAGTTGCATCAGCAGCTAGCAAACCAAAACGTGCGCGAGTATCAATAACGGTAACAACGTTGCCGCGTAAGTTAATAATACCAATCACATATGAAGGTGCACCTGGTACAGGAGCTATCTCTGTATAACGAAGTATTTCTTGTACTTGCATTACATTTACGCCGTAGGTTTCTTCCTCTAGCTTAAACGTAACCCACTGTAAAATTTCATCGTTATTATCTGCGTTTTTATTTGCTGACAGTAATTTATCTTGATTCATGCTATTACCCCGTAATGGTCATTACTACTGACGGCTATCTAAGCCTTTCTCTAATAATATATTTAAATTATCTACGTCTATCAAAGCACACATTTTTTCTTTTATAACGCCAGCAAGCCATGGGCGCTTGCTTTTATTTGTACGCCATTTTACATCTTCTTTACTCAATGTAATGTTATTTATCAACTTCTCAGCTAATAAACCCCACTGGCTATCACCTAATGTAATCAAATATTGATAATCTAAAGATGCCTCTAATTTATCATCATATTTTTCTGGCATAACCCAACGCGCAGTATCAACAACATTAAGCTTTTCTTCTCTGTTGAGCATAACGCCTTTAAACCATTTCGGCTTACCAAACAAATGATTTACTTCACCTAATTGATGTATTCCACCGAGTGCTTTTAATGGCACAGCCAAGGTCAAGCCAGCAACTTCAAAAAATAGTGCCTGAAATTCACCATCAAAATAGTCTGATTGGCTAGTAGTTACAATCTCCAGCTCTGGCTTATCTATAGTAGTAATTGCAGGTGCTATTACTTTTTCGTCAACCACTTCATTAACTTTTTCGGTTTCAAACGCTGGCTCAGCTATTGGCTCAATTTCAACATTAAGTAAGCCATTATCAAATGTGCTCTCTGCTGCTTTTAATTGTTCTTTAGGTTTTGAATGAATATGCTTGTGTTGTGAATCATCAGGGATTTGCTCAAGTAATTTTGCAACTGGCTCAAGGTTATCTTCAGGCTCATCTTCACATAACAAAGCCCCGAGGTATTGTTTCATTACTTTTTCATTAGCAAACAATTGCTTACTCATTCATTAACCTTGTTCAATTAAATATTCTAGCAGTGCTTTATATGCGTATACACCGCGTGAGCGAGGACAATACTCTACAGGTACTTTTTGTGCAAAGCTTGCATCTCTAAATTTGGTATCCACCGGTATCACACCTGGCCAAACTTTATCACCATATGTACTTTGCAATGTTTTGTATGCTTCTAACGATGCTTTGGTACGTTTGTCGTACATGGTAGGAATTATAGTATATTGATAATCTTTTGCTTGAGAGGATTGCATCAAATCCATAGTACGCATCATTCTATCAAGCCCTTTGAGTGCTAAAAACTCCGTTTGCACTGGCACTAAAATTCGCTCACTTGCTGCAAGCGCATTGACCATTAACACCCCTAAAACTGGAGGGCAATCTAAAATGGCATAATCGTAATGTTCGCTAATTTTTGCAAGCGCTTTTTTTAGTATTAACCCCATCCCTGTTTTATTACCCATACTTCGATCAAGTGTAGCTATTGCCATAGTCGCAGGTAAAATATCCAGGTTTTGAAGTGTTGATGGACACAAAGCTTGGAGTATCTCTTCACTTTGCATACTTGTACCACGGGCAAAAATATCGTACACACTGACTTCTAAATCCTCTGAGTCAATGCCAAAGTAATAAGTGAGTGACGCATGAGGGTCTGTATCTATAAGCAACACACGTTTACCTTGTAATGCCAAAATACCGGCAAGGCTCACTGCGGTTGTTGTTTTACCAACCCCTCCTTTTTGATTAGCGACAGTCCAAATCTTCACATTACATCCTAATTACTGTTCATTGCGCGTTGTTATGCGAATACCACCATGAGGCAAACGAATTATTTTTATTGTATCGTCATCTGAAGGAAGTTCAATTTCAGGTTCAATCACTGCAGGCTCATCAGCTTGCCCGTCACTTTTAACCTCTTGTTTTGGCGGTAATCCATACTTAGAAAGTGCGATAACAACTTTACGATTTTCTGCGCGCCCTTGTTCTGTATCGTTACTTGCAAAAGGTGAATATTGGCCATAACCTTCTATCGCCATTCTAGCTGAATTAATGCCTAATGCTTCCAGCTCTACTAAAATTGACGTGGCTCTAGCTACCGACAGTTCCCAGTTCGAACGAAATATCTCATTACGAATACTTTCATCATCAGTATAACCTCGTACTCTTACATAGTTATCTACTGGTGCAATAATATCTTTAACAATCTTGACGACCTGTTTTGCTCGAGAGTGTGCAACTGAACTACCACTTGAAAATAACATACCTGAGCTTAGCTCTATAATCAGCCAATCTTGGTTAAGCTCTAAACTGGCTTCTCCATCACGGATTTCATCAATAAGCGCTGACTGTAATTTAATTAATAAACTATCAAGAGGTTTGCCTAAATACTTTTGCTGGATGTTGCTTGTATCACTTTGGCCGTCGAGTAGCTCAGGACCTTGCTCTTCTTTTAAAATACTTTCGCCATAAAGGACTTCTTGTTCAGGTGTCACTCTATCTGTCAATATTCCATTACCGTTGACACCTTCACCTTGCTGGGAGTATTGGCGAGCTGACTTATCAAAAACCTGTTCAAGGGAATCTGACAATATTTGGAATTGTTCTTCTTTATTAATCGCTATCGCATACAGAACCACAAAAAAAGCAAACATAATAGTCATGTAATCGGCATACGATACAAGCCAACGTTCGGTATGTTGACTTTTAGCAGCAGAGTGACGAAGTCGTCGGCGTAACATGTTATTCGTCCACTAAATTAGGGCGCTCTACACGATAGGCTTCAAGCTTTAATTCTATATTTACTGGGCTTTCACCTATGCTTATTGCAATAACGCCTTCAGCAAGCATTTCATGGTAAAGCATTTTTTGCTCTACACGCTGTTTTAACTTATTTGCCATAGGTAAAAACAATAAATTAGCTAAGCCAACACCATAAATGGTCGCAATAAATGCCGTTGCAACGCCGGCGCCAAGCATTTGTGGATCGGTAATAAACGACATTGCCTGTATTAAGCCAAGCACCGCACCTAAAATACCAATGGTAGGGCTGTAACCCCCCATTGCTTCATAAACACGCGCGGCTTCAAGCAAACGATCGCGTTCTAGCAGTAAATCAATTTCAAGCGTGTCACGTAGTTTTTGCTCTGAGCAGCCATCGACAAGTAAGCTTAAACCTTTTGCTGCATACACATCTGGGTGAGCTAAGGCTTCATTCTCAAGCGCTAAGTAACCTTCTTGACGTGCTTTATGAGACCATCGTTTAACTTGCTCTATTGCGTCTTCAATATCGTATTGTGGTGCAACAAAAACCCACGAGCTCATATTTAGCATTTTTTTGAATGTGCTAGCAGAGGTTTGCAACATAACAGCGCCAAGCGTGCCACCAAGTACAATAATAAGCGCAGGGCCATTAAATAAAGCTGAAACAACACCGCCTTCTAAAGAATAACCTAAACCTATTGCACTAAGTGCTACCAATAGTCCAAATATTGAGAGTTTATCCACAACCTACCTCTCTCATTATACGTGCTGCAACATCGCTCAATGCTAAGCTTTCACTTGAAAGCCCCGCATTAGCAATTGCTTGGGGCATTCCATAAACGACACAGCTTTTCTCATCCTGTGCCCAAATAGTTGCCCCCGTTTGTTTTAACATTCTTGCACCATCACGACCATCAGCGCCCATACCTGTTAAAACAATAGCAAGTACATCGCCTTGATACGTTTTAGCTGCACTAGCAAACGTTACATCTACGCTTGGTTTATAACTTATTCTCTCGCTATGATCTTCAAATACGCGCAGCGTTCTATTTGCTCCACGCCCCTCTACCATCATCTGCTGTCCGCCAGGCGCTAAATAAGCAGTTCCTGGTTGTAAACGATCGCCTTGTTGTGCTTCTTTCACTTTTATTTGGCACAAACCGTTTAAGCGCGCTGCAAACGCGGGTGTAAATGCAGCGGGCATGTGCTGAATAAGTAAAATAGGGTGAGGAAAATTAGCAGGCAATTGAGTCAATATAGTTTGCAGAGCAACAGGACCACCTGTAGAAGTACCAATAGCTAAAAGTTGATATTGTTTTCCACTTGCTCGCATTGAGGAAACATTTGAACTTGTCGATGCAACAGGCGCAGCTCTTTGAAAGCTTCTATCAGGCTGCTTGATTTGAGTTGTTGATGTGCTTGCTCTTTGCGAAAGTGAACTTGTTGGTTTAGTTGAAATGACTGGTTTAACTGGTGTTGCCGCTCTAAATGTTCGCGGTAAACGTCTTCGCCCTATATCTTTTACTTTACTTTGCAAAAGCTTAATTGCATCTTCATTATTGCGTGCAATATCTTCAAATTTTTTCGGTAAAAAATCCATTGCGCCAGCATCTAACGCATCAAACGTTGCTGTTGCACCATCACGTGTAAGTGATGAAAACATTAAGATAGGAGTTGGGTTACTCGCCATTATCTCTTTAACTGCGCTAATACCATCAAGCACAGGCATTTCGACATCCATGGTGATCATGTCAGGACGCAATTGAGCTGCTTTCTCAACAGCCTCTCTGCCATTAACAGCAAAGCCTATAACTTGTATATCGCTATCTTGCTCAAGGATTTCGCTTACTCTACGGCGAAAAAAGCTTGAATCATCAACAACTAAAACTTTAACGGCCATTTAGCTCTCTTATTAAATTTATGCGTAGGTATATATTAAATATATACCTACTTTATTATTAGCCTGCGTAATGTTTTAACATGTTTGGAACGTCTAAAATCAGTGCAATGCCACCATCCGAAGTTATTGTAGCCCCTGCCATACCTGGCGTTCCTTGAAGTAACGCATCAAGCGGCTTAATCACTACTTCTTCTTGGCCAATTAATGAATCAACAACAAAACCAATTTGTTGCGTACCAATTTGTACAATAACGACGTGACCTTTAGATTTTCGCTGAGAACGATCTGAGCCTTTTACTAACCAATGCTCAAGGTAAAATAACGGTATCGCCTTTTTACGCACAATAATTGTTAATTGCCCATCAACTACATTCGTCTTCGTTAAATCTAAATTGAATATCTCACTAACACCAGCCAGTGGTAACGCAAATGTTTGTGCGCCAACAACGACCATTAATGTCGGTAATATAGCCAAGGTAAGTGGTACTTTTATTTCTAAAATAGTACCGACACCAAGTTCAGACTGAATGCTTACTGAGCCATTAAGTTGCGTGATCTTAGTTTTAACTACGTCCATCCCTACACCACGGCCTGAAATATCAGATATTTCTTCTTTTGTAGAAAAGCCAGGTGCAAAAATCAGGTTATATGCTTCGGTGTCAGAAAGTCGACTCCCCTGGTCATGATCGAGTACGCCTTTACTAATTGCAATTTTTTTCAGTTTTTCAGCATCCATACCTGCACCATCATCTTTGATGGTTAGCAAAATATGGTCGCCCTCTTGAGATGCTGATAAAGTAACATTACCTGTTCTAGACTTACCTGCAGCTTCACGGACAGCGGGCATTTCAATACCATGGTCAACTGAGTTTCTAACTAAATGCACAAGCGGATCGGCAAGTGCTTCAACTAAGTTTTTATCTAGATCGGTTTCTTCACCAATAAGCTTTAAATCAATATCTTTATTTAAGCTACGTGCTAAGTCGCGTACAACGCGAGGGAAGCGACCAAATACTTTCTTAATTGGTTGCATTCGCGTTTGCATAACCGCACCTTGAATATCCGCAGTCACTACATCTAAGTTAGAGATTGCTTTACCCATCGCTTCACTGTCTGAGTTAGTCGCTAAACTAACCAAACGATTTCGTACAAGAACTAACTCACCAACCATATTCATAATTTGATCGAGTCGTTTTGTATCTACGCGAACGGTGGTTTCTGCAGCTGGTGGCGCTGATTTTTTTGGAGCTGCTGCTGGTGGTGCTTTAGCTGCTGGCTTCTCTGGCGCTTTTTCAACTGGTTTTGGAGTAGGAGCTTTAGCTGGCGCAGCTTTTTTTACTGGTTCACTCACTTGTTTAGCTGGCGGTGAAACAGGTTCAGGTTGTTTTGCAGCTGGCGCACTTTCTATCGATTTAGGAGCAGTGCCTTTACCATGAAGTTCATCAAGAAGCGCTTCAAATTCGTCATCACTAATTTCATCATCTGATGAATTAACTGTATTTGCCGCTGGTGTAGCTGGTTCTACAGGTGTTTTATTGGCATCATTTTGTTCAGGTTTGATCGTAACTTCACCAAAACTGCCAACACCATGTAACTCGTCTAATAAGCTGTCAAATTCATCATCAGTAATATCACCACTAAAATCACTACTACTTGCTACTGGTTTTTCAACTGCAGGACCTTGTCCTTTACCGTGTAGCTCATCAAGTAAGCTTTCAAATTCGTCTTCAGTGATTTCATCTATTTCAGCATCGCTAACCGAAGGCGCTCCGCTAAATAGTTCATCAAATGCAAACGGATCTTCATCATCAGCTACCGGTGTATCCACCACTTCATTATGAGGTTGTTCAACCCCTGTTTGTGAAGAGGCTTCAGTGGCTTCGGCTTCTGTTGGAGGTAGACCTAAGATATGAAGAGTATGAAGTAATTCAGGATCTGCAGGTTCAGGCTTGTCTCTGTTTTGGATAGTCGCAAACATCTCATTAATGGTGTCTAGTGCTTGTAAAATAACATCCATTAACTCTGAGTTGACTGTTCGCACGCCTTGACGTAGTAAATCAAATACGTTTTCAGCACCGTGACAAGCATCAACAAGTTCTGTCATAGCTAAAAAGCCTGCACCACCTTTTACAGTGTGAAAACCTCTAAATATAGCGTTTAGTAACTCGGTATCTTCTGGATTATTTTCCAGCTCAACTAACTGTTCAGATAAAAGCTCTAGGATTTCTCCAGCCTCTACAAGAAAGTCTTGTAAAATATCTTCATCGACTTCAAACATGCAGTTACTCTCCTCTTAGAAGCCCAAACTTGATAAAAGATCATCAACTTCATCTTGATCAGATACAACATCATTACGCGATTCTTTATCAATGATAGGGCCTTCAGGACCTGCTAAAGTTTGTGTGGCAACTGGTTCTTTTATTTTTTGTTGTTCTACTTTATTCGCGGTGCTGTTAGTGTCGTCTTGTTCAGCAAACGCAGTTAAAAGATGCAGTAAACTTTCTTCTACTTCCCTAACAAGTTCAATAACACGGCGAATAACTTGACCTGTTAAGTCTTGATAGTCTTGAGCCATTAGTACATTTGTCATTAAGCTTTGAAGCTCATCAGTCTTATGATGAGAGTTGTTCATAAACTTATCGATGCTATGGCAAAGTTGCTTAAACTCACCAAGCTCAATCTCGCGGCTCATTAAACGATCCCATGTCGGTTTGATATGAGATATTTCGTCCGCTAACTGTTGGGCTATAGGAAGACTCGCTTCCACTGCATCCATTGTTTTATTAGCCGCATTTTCTGTCATTTCTATAACATAATTAAGCCGCTTTTTAGCATCTGGAATCGCATCTGTCGTTATATCAGTTAAGCGAGTATCAAGCTCAAAACTTTTAAGGGCTTCGTGCAGTTGACGAGTCAACTTTCCAACTTCAGCAAATAATTCAGATTGCTCTTTAGAAGCAGCCTCTAAAATCAACTGATTTGCTTTGTCTTGCTCATCATTTTCTAAAAAAACAACGAGCTGACGAGCTTGTTCTAACGTTATTTGAGGCGCAGCTGGTGCTGGCATAAGCCTCTCCCCCATCATTAGCCTAAGCGTTCAAATACTTTTTCTAATTTAGTTTTTAATGTTCCAGCCGTAAATGGCTTAACAATATAACCATTCACGCCAGCTTGCGCCGCAGCTATTATTTGTTCTTTTTTAGCTTCTGCCGTTACCATTAATACAGGGATATGTTTTAACTTCTCGTCTGCACGTATTGCTCTTAAAAGATCAATACCCTGCATTCCAGGCATATTCCAATCCGTGACTACAAAATCAAACACTTGATTTTGCAACATAGGCAAAGCTGTAGACCCATCATCAGCTTCTTGAACGTTAGTGAAACCTAAGTCACGTAACAGGTTTTTTATAATGCGTCTCATCGTTGAAAAATCATCAACTACAAGAATTTTCATGTTTTTATCCAAAACATCCCCCAGTGAGGTATTAACCTTTGTTTACTTACTACTAATTTATCCAGTCATTGATTTTAGCTTTAAGCTTAATCATCGCCTGACCATGTATCTGACTTACACGCGATTCACTTACATCGAGTATATGTCCTATTTCTTTTAAATTCATTTCATCGTTGTAGTACAAAGAAAGCACCATTGCATCACGCTCTGGTAATGACTTAATTGCACTTAGCAAAGACTCATTAAACCTATCATTTTTAACATTATTAAAAGGTTTATCTTGTGCTAAATCTTGGCCTACAGGAGTAATAACATCCTCATCTACACCAAGGTCTTCAATGCCTAATATTTTACTCGTATTCGCATCATCTAAAATATGATGGTACTCATTGAGCGAAATTTCAAGTTTTTCAGCAACTTCTATGTCCGTTGGTTCGCGGTTCAGACTACTTTCTAGCTCAGTAATTGCTTCTGCAACTTGCCTGTTTTTACGGTGAACTGAACGAGGAGCCCAATCACCACGGCGCATTTCATCAAGCATAGCACCGCGAATACGAATACCTGCAAAAGTTTCAAAGCTTGCGCCTTTTGTTGCATCAAAGTTTTTCGAAGCTTCTATTAAGCCTATCATTCCTGATTGAATTAAATCATCAAGTTGAACGCTAGGTGGTAATCGAGCAATTAGATGACATGCCACTTTTTTAACAAGTGATGCATGCTTCTCAACAATCACATTTAAATTTTGTGTTGATTGATATCCCATAGCTCTATTCACCAGTGTTGTCATAATTAACCGTTTACTAGTTTCTCAATGAAAAACTCTAAATGCCCAGATGGTTGGTTGGGTATTGGCCATTTAACTGCTTTTGTTGCCAGCGTTTTAAACGCAAGAGCGGCTGGCGAATTTGGAAAGAGCTCTACTATTACTTTTTGACGACGTGTTGCTTTGCGCATATTTTCATCATAAGGAACCGTTGCTACTAGCTCCATTGATACATCTAAAAAGCGGTCGGTAACTTTAGATAGCTTTGCAAACAATTCAGTGCCTTCACGCATACTGCGCACCATATTGGCAACAATTTTAAATTTATAAACGCCGTGCTCACGACTTAATACTTTAATAAGTGCGTAAGCGTCGGTGATTGATGTCGGCTCATCGCATACAACAACCATTACATCTTGCGCTGCACGCGAGAAGCTCAGTACCATGTCTGAAATACCAGCAGCTGTATCTACAATTAAAATATCAAATTCGGTATTCAATTCGCTAAACGCACGAATTAACCCAGCATGCTCAGATGGTGATAACTCAACCATACTTTGCGAACCCGATGTAGCGGGTACAATTTTAATTCCTGCAGGGCCTTCAACTAAAATTTCATCAAGCTCACATTCACCAGACAAGACATGTGACAAGTTACGCTCTACACGTAAACCAAGCATCACATCACAGTTTGCTAAACCCAAGTCAGCATCCAGCACTAATACTCGATTACCTTGCTGCCCAAGTGCAATAGCTGTATTTAGAGAAACATTTGTTTTCCCTACTCCACCTTTACCACCGGTTACAGCGATAACTTTTACGCCGTTGTTATTGTTTTGACTCATTTTGCGCAGGCCGCTTGCTTGATCTAATACTGTGTTAATCATACATCCCTACTGTGCTTGGCGCCACTGCTTGGTGCCTTGAATGTTGTTCTTTTGTTCTTTTTAAATATAATTGCTCAGCCTTTTTAACTAGTTTCTCAGCATTTGCAACACGAATATCCTCTGGTACTCGTTGACCATTAGTAAGATACCCTATTGGAAGGCGATTTTGAATCGCAATACTAATAATCTCACCCAAACTTAATGATTCGTCTAACTTAGTGAAAATACAGCCACTTAACTGTACTTTTTTAAAGTGACGTACAGTTTCTTGCAATACATTAATTTGTGCTGTCGCGCTAAGTACTAAGTAGCTGCGAATATCTACACGTTGGTTACGCATTAACGTGTTTAATTGCTCAGTTAAACGTAAATCTCGCTGGCTCATACCTGCTGTGTCAATTAATACTAGACGTTTATTTCGTAAATGATATAAAACTTCAGCTAATTCATTAGCATCTTTAACTTGCTTAACACCACAACCAATAATACGACCATACGTTGCAAGTTGTTCATAAGCACCAATTCTGTATGTATCAGTGGTTATTAACGCCACTTTATCGGCACCATATTTTTGTGCGCCTAGAGCTGCAAGCTTAGCAACAGTCGTTGTTTTACCCACACCTGTTGGACCCACTAACGCATATACACCACCTTGGCGAAGTATTTCATTATTGGTTGTTTGCATTTGATCTTCGACCATAGTTAACAATGCTTTCCAACCTTGCTTACGAGACACATCATCAGGTACAAAACATGCCATTTGCTGTGCTACTTCTTTATCGATACCCATACCGACTAAACGGTCAACCATACAAGCGCGTGTTGGATCGCGACGCGCCATATCTTGCTGCATCAAGCCTGATACTTGGTGCTCAAGTAATTGACGAATTGCGTTCATTTCTTCACGCATTGTTGTCATTTCTTCGCTTTCATTATTAGGTGCTTGTTGGCGAGTGGTTACTGGGCTATCTAAATCATCAAAGTCGCGGTCTAAATCATCAAAACCTAAGCTATCCGCTTGAGTTTGTGGACGAACTGGCGCAGCAGCTTCAGGAGCAAACATATTTTTAGTACGCTGCCCCATATCAGGTTCTTGATAGTTATCAGTAGTATCAATACCCGATTGTGAAAACATTGATGCAAGCTCAGGAGAACGAGGACGCGGTGATTGACGCTCTAATAATGCTTGTAGGCTGTCAGCAACCTTTGCTTGAGGCTCAGGCTTGGCACGCTGTGGCTCTGGTTTTACAAAATTATGCATGCTTTGTTGTGGCGCCTGAGTACGCGGCTCTGCAGGGCGTTGTGGTTGCGCTGCTACTTTAGGGGCTGCTTTGTCATAATCAACTGCCGCTACAATTTCTACACCGTTAGCCAGTTTTTTATTTGACATAATAACCGCATCAACACCTAACTCATCTTTAACTTCTTTAAGTGCTGTGCGCATATCTTTAGCAAAAAAACGTTTAATTTTCATGATTCAACCCCTGTTAAAATCTTATTGTTGGCCTACCGAGCTTACAATTTTGATCTGTCTTTCGTCTGGTACCTCTTGATAAGACATCACTCTCAATCCTGGAATGGTGTACTTAACAAAACGAGATAACACAGTGCGTAACATTCCTGACGTTAGCAATATAGAAGGTTCGCCGGCCATTTCTTGATTTTGATGCGCTTGTGTCAATGACACTTGAAGTCGCTCTGCAAGTCCTGGCTCAATACCGGCACCTTCATCGCCTGCATTTTGTAATGACTGATGCAACATCTGTTCCAACTCAGGTGCCAAGGTTATGACAGGGATTTCTGATGACATTCCCACCGCATCTTGAACAATTAATCTACGCAGTGAAATACGCACTGCAGCCGTTAATACATCAGGGTCTTGACTACGTGGGCCATACTCAACAAGGGTTTGAACAATTGAGCGCATATCGCGAATAGCCACGCCTTCATTTAATAAATTTTGTAGTACTTTTACAATAACAGTTAATGGCAATACATCAGGTACTAGTCCTTCCACTAAGCGAGGATGGCTTTTAGCAAGCATATCAAGTAGGTTTTGAACTTCTTCATGCCCTAGTAATAACGCTGCACTGTTAGTTAATAACTGGCTAATATGAGTGGCAACTACCGTGGCTGAATCTACAACGGTATAACCTAGT
Organism: Pseudoalteromonas sp. SWYJZ98; assembly: GCF_015864495.1. NCBI lineage: Bacteria > Pseudomonadati > Pseudomonadota > Gammaproteobacteria > Alteromonadales > Pseudoalteromonadaceae > Pseudoalteromonas > Pseudoalteromonas sp. SWYJZ98. Next base: position 97,320 of record NZ_JADYXA010000005.1, read on the forward strand.
GATTGTGCTTCATCTTTTTGATCTGGCTTGATCCATACTGCATCAAGGCCAAACGCAGGATCTTTTGTTTCAACCCCTTTAATTGGACCAAATACTTGTCCTGGGTTAATCGCTAGCTCGTCGCCATGCTTAAGCTCGCTTTCACCGGTTGAAACCCCCATTAGTGTTATTCTGTAAGCGTTAGGGTCAAGCTCTAAGTTGTCGCGTATATGTACCGGCGGCACTAAAAAACCAAGCTCTTGAGAAAGCTTTTTACGCACCCCCTTAATACGATTAAGTAGCTCACCACCTTGTGATTGGTCCACTAACGGAATTAATCTATAACCGACTTCTAAGCCAATTACATCAACCTGCTGAACGTCATCCCAGCCTAGTTCTTTTTGTTCTTGTTTATTAGCAACACCCGTTGCAACGCTTCCGCCATTAGCGGCCTCTTCAGCTTCTGCCGCAGCAGCTTTTAATTTACTTTGCTGTGTGTAGTAAGCTAAGTAACCCAGTAACGCACCTAAACTTAAAAAAGCAATATGCGGCATACCAGGCACTAAGCCCATGATGATCAAAATACCAGATGCAATAAAGAGTGACTTTTCGTTGCCTAGTTGTTTCTTAAATTGGTCCCCCATATTGAGCGACTCATTTTGGCGTGTTACAACAATCGCGGTACCAATTGAAAGCAGTAAAGAAGGGAGTTGAGCAACTAAGCCATCGCCAATGGTAAGTAATGTATATACTTCCATTGCATTGCCAAAACTCAAATTGTGCTGGATCATACCGACAAATAAACCACCAACAATATTGATGATTAGTATAACAATACCTGCAATCGCATCACCTTTTACAAATTTACTCGCACCATCCATTGAGCCGTAAAAATCAGCTTCGCGAGTTACTTCCTCACGACGGTCACGCGCTTGTTCTGCGCTGATAAAGCCTGCGTTCAAATCGGCGTCAATTGCCATCTGTTTACCCGGCATTGCATCAAGGGTGAAACGCGCAGATACCTCAGAAATACGACCAGCACCTTTAGTAATTACTACAAAGTTAATAATGATCAGGATTAAAAACACAACCAAACCAACAGCGTAGTTACCACCAATAACAACTGAGCCAAACGCTTCAATTACTTTACCGGCAGAGTCACCACCATTATGGCCTTCAAGTAATACAACTCGAGTACTGGCAACGTTAAGTGCTAAGCGCATAATTGTAGCGATTAGTAATACAGAGGGGAAAATACCAAATTCAACTGGCTTCATCGTGTAAACAGTTACAAGTAAAACCACTAACGCGAGAGCAATATTAAACGAGAAAAGGATATCGAGTAAAAATGGCGGTAGTGGTAAAATCACCATTCCCAAGGCAGCAAGCACAAGCAAAGGTGTACCTACCCCTTTGGCATAGTCTTTTTTGTCTCTGTTAAGTTGTTGTAATACCGCTTTAAAACTCATAATTCTACAATTTCAAAAAATTGACACTACGTAGAATTTGCAATAACTATTCCAAGTTACTCAGTTAACGGTTTAATACTTGTAGGCATCGGGGATTGGCAGCTTTTTATTGAGCTTAGTTGGACGTTTTCCGCGCCCTTTATTAAAGCGCTTAAGCTGAAATACATACGCTAAAACTTGCGCTACTGCGGTAAATAGCTGATCGGGTATTTGCTCCCCTACTTCAGCCGTATGATAAAGCGCTCGGGTCAACATGGGGGATTCTAATATAGGTACTTCATTCCCTATCGCTACTTTTCGAATTTGCATCGCCATTTCATCAATGCCTTTAGCAAGCACTATAGGCGCACCTGCGCGCTCCGTGTCGTATTTTAATGCTACAGAGTAGTGAGTTGGGTTGGTAACAATAACATCAGCGTCAGGAACATCTTGCATCATGCGGTTTTGCGACATTTGCCTTTGTGTTTGCCTAATGCGCGCTTTTATTTGTGGGTCACCTTCAGAGTTTTTATACTCATCTTTAATTTCTTGCATTGTCATTTTAAGTTGTTTGTTATGGTTGTAACTTTGAAATGGTGCATCAATGGCGGCAATAACAATTAAAGTGCACGAAAGGCCTAAAAACATCCACCCTAAAATCTCTAAGGCATGAATAATATTACCCGGCGCACTTTCTAAACTTAAATGCAGTATTTCATCAAAATAAGTATTAATTAAAAACACAGCAAAACTTGCAACCAAACCAAATTTTAAGAGTGACTTTACAAGCTCAATAGCCGCTTGTGGACCAAACATCCGCTTAAAGCCTTTCATTGGCGACATTTTACTTGCTTTAGGTGCAGCAGCTTCCCAGCTAAAATTAAAACCACCGAGTAACGTATTACCAATAAATGCAGCCAAAACGATAATTAACACAAACATAGCCATAGGAAACATCAACGCGTCTGCAACCTCTCCCCACACGGCAAACATTTTAGTGGTATCAAAGGCTTCGTTGCGGTTTAAGCTAAGGGTTCGGCCCATTACATTGTATAAACCTTTACCAATTTCTGGCCCATACATCAAAAGCGATATAGCCGAAAAAATAAGTACAAACATAGTACCTAGCTCTTTTGAGCGCGCTATTTGGCCTTTCTTTTTAGATTCTTCAAGCTTTTTGGATGTGGGTTCTTCTGTTTTTTCTTGTCCTGAGTCTTCAGACATGACTTTCTCCTAAGGTGAGCAACCAACTAAAGTACACATTAGCTCAACCATTTTTAACCATTGAAACTCAAACTGAGTAACAAAGTTACCTAGTGTCGCCCAAATAATAATAAGCCCCGCTACCAAGGTAAACGGAAAACCAATAGAGAAAATATTTAATTGCGGTGCTGCACGCGTCATAATACCAAACGACATATTAATAACGAGCATCGCGGTAAGCGGTGCAAGTGAGAGTACAAGTGCTGTAGTAAACATCCAGCCACCCCAGGTCACTATGTCCCAGTAATGATCTACAGACCACCATGTGCCATCAATGGGTAGCACTTGAAAACTATGCACCACCATTTGAATCATCATTAAATGACCGTTAAAAGCAAAAAATAACAAGGTGGCCAAAATAAGGAAAAACTGACCAACCGCTGGGACGCTTGCGCCATTAGAGGGGTCAATAACCGAAGCAAAACCTAAACCGGTTTGCATCGCGAGTATTTGCCCTGCTAACACAAAAGTATTTAATAAAAGTATAGATGCAAAACCAATAGCAACACCAATCAGCATTTGTTGAATAACGACTAAAATCATCTCAAACGAAAATAAATTAGTGAATGTAGCGGGCGGCAGAACAGGAACAACAAGAAAAGTTACAACAACTGATAACCCCATTTTTATACGCGTAGGGACATTTTTAGCACCTAAACCAGCCATAATCATAATCATTGAGCTAATGCGTACCAGGGGCAGCAAAAAATCGCTCAACCATTGAATAACGACAGCAAAGGGGTATTCCACGTTTAACCTGCAATTTCAGGAATAAGTAATACTAGGCGAGTAAAAAAATCCATTAGTTCTTGAGTAAGCCAGTGCCCACCTACAATAAGCGCACTAATGGTAATTAATAAACGAGGTAAAAAGCTCAACGTTTGTTCATTGATTGATGTTGCCGCCTGAAATACAGCAACCACTAAACCAATAATTAAGCCTGGGACTACAATTGCAGACACCAATTTAATAACTAAAAACAGCGCGTCACTTAGAATATCAACAAAAATTTCCGGTTCCATGTTGTACTCCTATTGTTGGGTCATGTTAATGCTTTGCATACTAAGTCCCTAAACCAAAGCTTTTAGCTAGAGTCCCCATCACTAAGCTCCAACCATCAACAAGTACAAACAGCATAATTTTAAACGGTAAGGACACTATCATGGGGGAAAGCATCATCATACCCATCGCCATTAATACCGAAGCGACCACTAAATCAACAATTAAAAATGGGATAAAAAACATAAACCCAATTATAAATGCCGTTTGCAGTTCGCTGGTTACAAAGGCCGGTATTAACACTATTAATGGCGTATCTTGTGGCGAATTTAGCTGATCGTAACCAGCAATTTTAGCGAACGTTTCTAAATCTTTTAAACGCACCTGTGAAAGCATAAATGCTTTCATTGGCTCTTTAGCAAGCTCTAAAGCCTCTACTGATGTAACCTGCTCATTTAAGTAAGGCTCTATAGCTCGCTCGTTTACCTGCTGATAAATAGGCGCCATTATAAAAATACTTAAAAAAAGTGACATGCCTAATAACACTTGGTTTGACGGTGTTTGCTGTAAGCCAATTGCTTGGCGCAAAATGGCGAGTACAACAATAATTCGTGTAAAAGAGGTCATCATAATTATGGCGGCCGGTATAAAACTCAGCGCCGTCATAATTGCTAAAACTTGTAACGTTACTGAGTAATCTTGTGTGCCATCAGCGTTTGTTGTAATAGTAAGGGCATCAATTCCTTCTGCACTTACATTTGGTACAAACACCATGGCAAAAATAATAAGCAGCCACTTTGTCATAGGTTTAATTCTTTTTATTTTGGTTTGATTGCGGGTTTAAAAATTTACCAAATCGTTTAGCGAGTTCAGGCAGTTCTTTTTCACTTAATGGGGTTTCTAACTTGTGTAAATAATTAATACTGTGGGGAGTTACACCAAGCAAATGCTGAGCATTATCTATCTCAACAACCATTAAACGCTCACGAGAACCTAAAGGTAGACTTCTAACTACTTTAAACTCATCACTATTTGCTAAATTAGGGTTAAGCTTTTTAACAAAAAATGCCAGTACAATAATCAGTACTAGCACCATTACAAGCGACAGCACCATAGAGAGTATATCCCCAGTTGGTGTTGCCACATCTGCTTTTGAAAAAACGGTAGTCGTTAAAGCAACTAATAAGCTCATCGTAATTTTTTGATCCGCTCTACTTGGCTTATCACGTCAGTTAAGCGAATACCAAATTTGTCGTTTACTACAACTACTTCACCATGAGCGATTAAAGTACCATTAACTAGTACGTCTAGCGGCTCACCCGCAACACGGTCAAGCTCAACAACAGAGCCTTGATTAAGTTGCAGTAGGTTACGAATATTGATTTTAGAGCGCCCTACTTCCATTGAAATAGTAACGGGAATATCTAAAATAGTGTCGAGTTTTCGTTTTTCATCACCACTCATTTCGTGTTTTGAATCACTTAACTCATCAAGCTCTGCAACATGTGCTTCGCCACTATCATCTGGACCTTCGGCTTCTGCTAATGCTGCTGCCCATTCATCCATTGTGTCTTGATCATCGCTCATACTTTTAACCTTTTAATCAATTACCAGTCTAAGTCTACACCGTCAGAGAGGTGTAAATCATCTTCTAGTTCTGCTAATTCTGCATCTGAGTCAATTTTCTTGCCGCCTTTGGTAAATACATGCAGCTCAGATTTAACTGAATCAGGTCGTTTAATTTTTTCACTAATTTGAAGCGCAACATTATCGCGAGAGCGACCCATCTTGGCTCTAAATGTAGGGAGTTCCTCAACAAATACGGTTATATGCTCAGGCATTTCAACCGGAATAATATCACCTGCTTTTAATTCCATAATTTGCTTTAAGGTCAAATCAACTTCAAGTAACTGAGTCGACATATCAACCTCAACATCCATTATTTCATCGCGAAGTGCTTTGCTCCAACGTAAGTCGGTATCCTCTGTATCAGATTGAACACCTGCATCTAAAAGCTCTCGGATTGGCTCAAGCATCGAATACGGAAGTGCAATATGAAAATCGCCGCCACCGCCATCAAGCTCAATATGAAAAGAGCTAATAACCACAACCTCTGTTGGACTTACAATATTCGCCATAGCTGGGTTTACTTCTGAATCGAGATATTCAAACGATACATCCATAACCGGTGCCCATGCTTCTTTATAATCTTCAAAGATTATTTTAAGGAGCATTTGTACAATCCGGCGCTCTGTTGGGGTAAATTCTCGGCCCTCTATTTTTGCATGATAACGCCCGTCACCACCAAAAAAGTTATCTACCAAAATAAACACAAGTCGTGCTTCCATGGTAATCAGGCCAGTGCCTTTTAAAGGTCTAAAACGCACCATATTTAAGCTGGTTGGAACAAATAAAGTATGAATATACTCGCCAAACTTAATCATTTGCACGCCGTTAATAGACACCTCTGCGGTGCGGCGCATCATGTTAAATAGGCTAATTCGCATATGACGAGCAAAGCGTTCGTTAACAATTTCCAGCGTCGGCATACGACCACGCACGATCCGATCTTGCGAAGAAAAATCGTACTGAAGCGTACCTCCCCCGCCATCTTCACCGTCGTGTATATCTTCCTCTTCAACGTCATCAACGCCATGTAATAGCGCATCAATTTCGTCTTGGGATAATAAATCGCTCACGCTAACCCCTTATTGCATTACAAAGCCGGTAAACAATACCCGCTCAATTACTTTGCTGCCTTCAACATCATTTAAAGCCGCTTGGACTTTTTCAAGTGCAGAAAAACGAAGTGTTTCTTTACCCGTACTCGTACTTAACTCATCGGCTGTTGTAGTAGAAAACACACTTAATAGCGTACCTTCTATTAATGGAATGTGTTTTTTGGCTGTTTCTTCATTTACTTCGCCACGTACTAATAATTGTACTTTAATTTGTACAATCCTGTCGCGACTTGAGCCAGGCACGTTAAATACAAATGGGCGTGGCATTGACACATATAAAGCACTGCCTATTTCAGCTGAATCACCAAATCCGGTTGACAGATCTGCAGAGATTCCCGCTTCTTCATCTAAGGTTTCAACTGGCGCATCCGAACCCGACATAAAAAAGTAACCCGCAGCACCGCCTGCAATAAGTAGTACAGCTACTATGATTATTATTAGTTTCTTTTTATTTTTACCGGTTTCTTCAATTTCTAAACTTGTTTCTTCAGCCATCATGATTCCTTTAATCGCAAAGGTACTTGCTTGTTTTAGTTATTATAATAGCAGTACTTAGGCATAGTAATCTATTGATGATGAAGTTTGTTGTCGAGAACTTTGGGCAGTGTTATTTGCTTGCTCGTCGTTTTCATCATTAACTGACTTATTATTAGCCAAATTACCTTGGGCTCCACTCTCACTTTGCTCAGCAGTTTCACCACCTGATTGGCCATAAGAAATAGTGCTTTCACCAAGCTCTAATCCTTGTTGCGCTAGCATTTCACGTAAGCGCGGCATTGATTGTTCAAGTGCTTCTTTGGCTTGCTGGTTTTGTACTACAAAGTTTATATGTGCTTGTTCTGCATCGCTACGAATACGTATTTGCATACTGCCCATTTCGGGAGGATCGAGGCGAATTTCTGCTTCTTTATTATTAATGCTCAGCATTGAGCTAACGCGCTCTTGCAGTAATTTAGCTGCATCACTTTTAACAATATTAATTGCCTGCATTACACCAGGATCAATACTTACTTGCTTAACTTGCGATGTACTTTGTGATTGTTGAGTTTGTATTATTTGGGTATCAAGTAAGTTCTGCTCGTAATTTAATGAGTCGTATTGGCTTAATGTGCTCACTTGGTGAGTATTTAAAGCAGCTGTAATTTGCGTAAATACTTGTGCTACACGTGCAGGCGTTTGTTCTGCCGTTGTTTTTCTAAGCCCATCTTTTTGTAACTCTTCAAGTGATTTTAATAAATCATCACGCTTAGCTGAGGTTGCTACAGCTTTATTTAAATCAGCCCCTTCATTTGTCGGTGTCTTTAAGCTTAACTTTTGTGGATTATATACTGTATTAGGAGTCTCTAACGCTACAAACGTTTTTGAGTCGGTCTTAGCGGTATCGGCAAGTCCTATTTCAATTGAAGCTTTTAATTCATTAACTGTTTGCTTAAGCACTGCCAATTGCTCGCCTTTAGGCTGCTCTGTTTTAATATAAGCGTTTAATTGCGTTAATAAGCTTTGTTTTTCAGTTGTATTAAGTGAATTGATTTCTGCGCTAAAAGAGTGTTTAGCTACGCTACCCTGTGCTTCTTCATTATCAGTAATAAATTGCGCAAACATTTGCTTAAGATTTGAAGTGTTACTAGTTGCGTTACTGGCTGAATCAGTATTTTCTAATACTTTAACTTGCGCGTTAAGTTGTGAGCGCTGTTCAGGCGTTAAACTAGCAATAACATTATTAGCTTTAATTAAGCTTGCATCTTTAGCAATTAACGTATCTATTGCTGCGCCTTTTTCAATCTCAGATGTCTGTGAACTTACTTGTATCGCTTCTGATTCAGTTAAAGGAGGTGTCTCTACAGATGCAGCTGCTGGCGTAGGTACTGGTGTTGGCAACACTATATTTTTTAAGTTTTTATCAACGGGTTTCCCTTGAGCTAACTGCTCCTTTAAATCCATTGAAACTAATTCAGCATCATCAACTATGGGCCCAATGCTGTCATCGGGCTTTTTATTTATAGAATTTAATGGCCCTTCAATAGCTTCAGCAACACCACTTTTACGATGCTTGCCTTCATTTAATGGTAACGAATTTAAAGGTGGGGTGCTAAAGTTATCGCTTTTTGAATCAGTTAATTTAGCCGTTTTAGAGTCTACATTAGTGGCAATTGGATTTTGCACTACATTCGCTGTATTCGCTTCATCAGTTGATACTTCACTACTTGTATTAGTTGATGCAATTCCTGGTGTGCTTTTTAACTCTGTATTTTCTGATTCTGTATTCTCTGTTTGTGTAGCTTCTGGCTCTGCATTTTCTGATTCTAAACTGTTAGTTGCATCGGACGGCTTATTGACCGAAGTGCTCATTGCTTGTGCTGAATTAATTTGATCAAGCATCTCAACAGACACAAAAGTAACTTCGTCCGTTGTTACTTCATCTAGCTTTACGCTCAGATTTTCATTTTCTTCTGGCTGTTTATGCTTAGGTATGGCAATCGAATTTTCGGCATCGGGATTTTTATTGCCTTTAAGCAATGGCTCCATAGAGTTATGCGCTTCGTTTAACTGACTTAAAAATTCATCGCCTAAATTTCCTTCGCCATTAGCTAAGCTATTGTCTTTAAAAGCTAACAGTGAATCTTTTTCAGAAGAAACTAAAAACGAAATGTTATTCATCGCCATAAATCACCTAATACCATTACGGCAATATGCCACCGCATACCGCCAAAAGTTAAATACCACTAAGTAACAAAGCAATTAACGTGCCTGAATTACAAAGCTTTCCGACGTTGCAAAAACTGATTAGCTGAAAACTCATCTAACATTTTTTGCTCGTTTTTAGCCATTAATGCATTTGCTTTGAGTTTTTGATTCTCGATTAATTTAGCAACTGCTTTAGCTTTAATTTGCTGCTTAAGCCATAGCGTTTTACGTTGAGTAACAACTTGCTTAGCGGTATTTACTGTACTTGCTTGTTGGCGAATTGCCTCTTCAATTTTAGCTATAAAAGCATGGTACTGACCAAACCCTGCACTAGATAAACCCGACTTACCTTTTAGGTGTAACTGCTGAGAGTATTCAAGTCTAAAGTTATTTAAACCTTGCAGCTTTTGTTGATTTGCTTGCAAATTTTGATTGGCTTGTAAGTAACTCATGCGCAAATTTTCTTCTTTATCATTTTCAATTTTGAGCAATAAATCGAGTTTATTTTTAGCCATTATGCTTGTCCTAGTAACTGAGCAAGACCTTGCAGACCATCATCGTAACTAATGACATCTCGCATACCTTGTTGTAAAAATGTATTCACTCTTGGCATCATATTTATGGCTTGGTCGAGCATTTGATCGGTCCCTTTTTGATAAGCACCTAAAGTAATCATATCTTTGTTTTGTTGATACATTGAATAAACTTGCTTAAGTACACGGGCTTGTTGCATGTGTGGTTCAGAAACGACTTGAGGCATAACACGCGAAATCGATTTTTCTATATCTATAGCGGGATAGTGCCCGCTGTCGGCTAAATCACGCGATAATACAATGTGGCCATCTAAAATAGCTCGCGCTGCATCAGCAATAGGGTCTTGCATATCATCGCCTTCACTCAACACCGTAAAAAAGGCGGTAATTGAACCTTGCCCTTCACCGCCATTACCAGCACGTTCCACCAGCGCAGGTAATTTAGCAAACACCGAAGGCGGATAACCCTTTGTAGCAGGCGGCTCGCCTACAGCAAGTGCAATTTCACGTTGCGCCATTGCATAACGCGTTACCGAATCGAGTAACAATAATACGTTTAAACCCTGATCTCTAAAATACTCTGCAATAGTTACGGCGCTCTCACAGCCTTTTAAACGCATAAGCGGTGATGAATCAGCGGGCGCTGCGACAACAACTGAACGTTTGCGCCCCTCTACACCGAGTATTTCTTCAATAAATTCTTTTACTTCGCGACCACGCTCCCCCACTAAGCCAACAACAATTACATCGGCTTCGCTACCTCGGGTCATCATACCGAGAAGTACTGATTTACCCACACCTGAGCCTGCAAACAAGCCCATGCGCTGGCCTTGCCCTACTGTAATAACCGAGTTAATAGCACGTACACCTACATCCATAGGCTTAGTGATTGGTCTTCTTGAAAGCGGGTTTATAGTATTTTGCGCAAACTTTAAATGATGCTCAGCATTAATTTTACCAAGGCCATCTAGCGGTCGCCCTAAGCCATCAACCACGCGCCCTAGTAAACTCATCCCTACAGGTAAACCTAAGTTATTAACTTGAGGAATTACACGCGCACCAGGAAGTACACCAGAGATATGATCATTAGGCATTAAATACAACGTTTGATCGTTAAAACCGACTATTTCGGCGTCTACAAAGCCGTTCATAGTTTCTATTTTACATTGGCTACCAACGGGAGCACGTAAACCTCTAGCCTCAAGGGTAAGGCCAACAACACGCGTTAAAATACCTGCCACAGCAGGCGCTGGGGTTTTAATATGTTGTTGATATTGAGATAAGCGTTCGCTTAAAGGTGCACGTTGAGTTGACATAACACGCCAATAAAATAGTTAGATACCACTATTATGCAAAAAACTATCCAACGTTTCTTTGACACGTGTTTTAAGGGTCATATCGAGTGATGATTGCGCTGTTTTAACTTCACAGCCACCACGCTCAAGAGTGGGCTCTGCCATTAATTGCCAGTTATTATCAATAATAGTTTGTTCACCGTAACTCTCTTTTATGAGCTCTAAATCTTCGGGGTTTAAATGAATTCGTACTTTTTCTTGCTCGGCATTAAGAGAATCTATACTTTGCTTTAACGTATGTAAAATCACATCAGGCGATGTTTTTACTTCTTGATAAATAACAGCTTCCGCTAACATACTAGCAAGTTGTACTAATTGCTTTTCAGCTTGTTCATCGACTTTATCTAGCGGTGCAGTAAGTCCCTCTAAAATAGTTTTTAAACTTGTTAACTGCTCTTCAATTAATGGTTTTACGTCATCAAGGCCTTTGGTTTTACCTTGCTCTAAGCCTTCTTTGTAGCCAGCCTCTTTGCCTTCGCCAACGCCTTTTTCAAAACCATCTATGTAGCCTTGCTCATGACCTTGCTTGAGGCCTTCTTCGTAGGCGTCTTGCCTAATGCGTTCAAGCTCAACCATAGTAAGCGCAGGCAATTCTGGTTCTTGTGGCTCATCAATTGGCATTTCTTCAGCTAATTCTTTTTTATACAGATCACTAAGCGGTGTACCGTAAGCTGTAGAGCGATTGCCAAAGCTGCTCTCATCTGGTGCTACATCTGGAATAGCCCAGTTTTTTAATAATTCATCTGCTTCATCAGCCCGAAGTGTGCGCCCTTTGAGTTTGCTCATGGTTTACAAGAACTCCTCGCCACCGCCGCCGCCCAGCTGAATTTCACCTGAGTCAGATAAACGACGCGCTGTTGATAAAATCTCTTTTTGCGCCGCTTCTACTTCACTTATACGAACAGGTGCCATAGCTTCTAAATCATCAGCAAGCATTTCGGCTGCACGCTTAGACATATTGCCCAGTATCTTATCTTTAAGGGCATCGTCGGTGCCTTTAATTGCTTTCATTAATACGTCTTGTTGTACTTCTCGCAGGATTGCTTGAATACCACGGTCTTCAACATCCATTAAGTTTTCAAACACAAACATTAAGTCTTGAATTTGCTGCGACATCTCTTCGTCATGCTCACGAATAGAGTCCATTAACTGCCCTTCTACATTGGTATCTAGGTAGTTCATTATATCTGCAGCTGCTTTTAAGCCACCCATTTTAGCGGCTTGTGCACCTGCTTGGCCGGCAAATTGTTTTTCCATAATTTCGTTTAGCTCTTGCAGTGCTGCTGGCTGAACTTCTTCAAGGTTTGCAATACGCATTGTTAAATCTAAACGCACTTTTTCAGGGAACTGAGCAATAATCTCAGCTGACTGTTCTGGCTCTAAATACGATAATACAATGGTTTGAATTTGCGGATGCTCATTACGAATAATGTTTGCTACCTGCTTAGAGTCCATCCATTTTAATGAATCCAAGCCTTTAGCACCTGAGCCCATAACAATTTGGTCAATAAGGCTAGCGGCTTTGTCTTCACCAAGTGCTGCTGTAAGCGCTTTTTTAATAAAGTCTTCTGATTGAAAACCAATGGTACTAAAGCTTTGAATTTGTTCTATAAACAAGTTGTGTACAGCGCTAATTTTAGCTTGAGATAAATCCTGTAGCCCAGCCATTGCCATACCCACTTTTTGCACCTGTTTAGGTTCTAAGTGTTTAAGGATTTGCGCGGCATCTTCTTCTGATAAACTCAAAAGTAATATAGCGGCTTTATCTACCCCATCTAGCTTATCAACATCAAAGGCTGGCGGGAGTTGTTTTTGTTCTTGATCAGTCATCTTCTGTTAACCACGCTTTCACTACTTGTGATGATAGTTCTGGTTCGTTAGCTACAAGGGCACGAATTGCTTTGAGTAAATCTTCGTCGCCATGTAAATCCGGTAACTGCAGTGTACCATCACTTGAGAAACCAACCGAAGCAGAATCAAAGTCTTTATTTAGCATATCAAGTGTATTGTCGCCAATATCTACGCCTGAACTTAATGCATCTTCGTCGTATTCTTCTAGTGTATCGTCTGGGTAAATTAAGCGCTTAAGCATTGGTTTTACTACTGCCATTATCAATACAATGATAACTAAGGCGCCTAGTACAAGGCGGGCTATTTTCATAAACCAGTCTTGTTCCCACAGTGGCACTTCTATTGCTAAATTTGTTGCTTCACGTACAAACGGCACTGTTACTACTTCAAGTGCATCACCACGTTGCATATCAAAACCTACACCACCTTGTAGTAAGCGACGAATATTTGACAATGCCTCTACCGAGCGCGGGGCCATAGTTGTTTCGCCGTTTTCTCCCACTTTAGGGACGTAGTCAACAGCAACTGACACACTTATTCTGCGTATTACACCACTTTGCTGGCGCTTGTGAGAAATAGTTGTATCGAGTTCATAATTACGTGTTGCTTCTTTATGGCTACGTGTTGGTGACGTAGCTGTGCCTGCGCCGCCTTGTCCTGCAACTTCAGGGATGTTTGAGTTTAGCGGTGGCTGATTTGTAAGCGCACCAGGAATACCAACAGCTAAACCACCAATGTTATTTTCTTCAAATGTGGTTTCGCTTCTAACCGCTGGTAGGTCTGGGTTATAACGCTTTTGAGTTTCCTCAACTGAGCTAAAGTCCATGCTCAAATCAACTTGAGCTGTATAGTTTGCAAGCCCAACAACCGGTATTAAAATACTGTCTATTTTTTCAAGGTACTCTTGTTCGCGCTTGCGTTCTAAATCGTATTCTTTACGAGAGCGTGCTGCTAATGAGCTTTGCGAACCTGAATTTAATAATCGACCATTTTGGTCAGTAACCGTAACACGTGCAGGCTCTAAGCCTTGTACTGCTGAAGCAATCATATCAACAACAGAGTCTACTTCTTCACGGTCAAGTGAGCGGCCACGCTTAAGTGTTAATACAACAGTAGCGGATGGTTTTTTCTCTCTGCGGGCAAATACGTTTTCTTTAGGGATGGCTAACAATACTTTGGCGCGAGTAATGTTATTTAGCTCTTCAATGGTGCGTGCTAATTGCTGTTCACGACCATGTTTTAAACGTTCACGCTCCAAGCGTTGGCTTACACCAAAGCCCATATCTTGCATAATTATGTCGGAGCCAGATGCAGGGCCTTGCTCTAACCCTTCGCGGGTCATTAGCAATTTAATGTTTTGGTATTCGCTTTCATCAACCGATACAACATTGCCATCAAGTTGATATTCAATTTTTTGCGCATCTAAAAAGTCTAATGTTTGAATAAGCTCTTCTGTTTGCATTTTGCCTAACGGACGCATATCTGGCTGACGAGCCCAAATAATAATAAAAATCGCGATAGCTAAACAAATAGCCAATGCTATAACCAATGTTACTTGCCGCAATACATCAACACCACTTAAAGCACTTAAGTAGCCTGACTTTTGTTCTTGTTGATCATCACCACCACTTTGGTCAATACCGCCACCAGCAAGTGCTAGGTCTGTAGATTGGTTAGATTGCGCCACAATAATTCTCCACTACCTAATTAAACAGGCATGTTCATGATTTCTTTATAAGCTTCAACAAGTTTATTACGAACCTGTACTGTAGCCTCAAAAGCAACTGATGATTTTTGAGAAGCAATCATCGCCTCAGCAAGGGATACACTTCGATCCCCCATCTCAACTGCTGTTACTTTTTGCGCGGCATCTTGTTGTAATCCGTGCACTGAATTTATTGCATCACTTAGCATGTCGCCAAATTGTGCTGTAGAAGTAGACTGCACCTGAGTTGGCAGTTTATTAGTTTGATTACTGCGGCCAGCTTCTAAGGCCATTGATTGCATTTCTTGAAATACAGCGCTGTTTTGAATTTTCATAATTTTTCTCTGACGGTGCAGTTAACTCTTAAAGGTAATAAAGCACAAAGCATGCCAAATAAATAAGCCTTTAAATACATATGGTTAATACTTTATTTAGTGAGTCAGAGTTTTGACAACCCTAAATTCGTAGCACGAATTTAGGGTTTAAAGGGAGCTATGCTGGAAGTGAAATACCTAAGTCGCGCATTTGCGCTAGTTTATAACGTAAAGTTCGTGGGCTTATGCCCAACGTTTCGGCAACGTCTTTACGCTTACCTTGGCAACGTGCAAGGGTTTCTAAAATAATGCGGTGCTCTTTGTCTTTAAGCTCATCTTTATAGCTACCGGTATCTGCCGCTAGCAAACCTTGTTTAGGCTCATCCTCAGCATGCGACTTTTCATCATAATATGCAGAGCTTAAAGTGCTTTTATCAACACCTTTGTCTGCATGTGCTAATTCTGTTGGCGATACGGTTTGCGCTGGTGCCAATGATGGCTCCATAACAAAGTTATTAGATACTAAGTTTTCGATAAAAATAGCATGCTCGTTTATTGTATCGCCACTTCGCAGTATAAGTGCACGCTGTATAACGTTATCAAGTTCGCGCACATTACCAGGCCACGCGTGAGCCAGTAACTTTTGCTCGGCAGCTTTATCTAAATACGCCATAGGCTCTTTGCTTTTACTTATATGGCGCTCAATTAAATGCTTAGCCAATACAATAATATCGCCTGGGCGTTGGCACAATGGACGCCACATTAGTGGAAAAACATTAAGCCTGTAATATAAATCTTCTCTAAACTGATTATCTACTACGGCTTCTTTTAAATCGCGATTACTGGTTGCCAAAATACGTACATCGAGCTGAATTGTTTTACGACCCCCTAAACGCTCTACTTCACGCTCTTGCAGTACGCGTAAAAGTTTAGCTTGTAGCCCTAAGTCCATCTCAGTAATTTCATCAAGTAAAATAGTGCCGCCCTGTGCTTGCTCAAACTTACCCGGACATGCTTGAATCGCGCCCGTAAAAGCTCCTTTTTCGTAACCAAATAACGTGGCTTCGAGCATATTTTCAGGAATAGCCGCGCAGTTAATCGCCACAAATGGCTCATTACATCGGCTCGACTTATCATGAATATAACGCGCAAGTACTTCCTTACCTGAACCACTTGGGCCAAGTACCATTACACTTGCATCAGAGCGTGCTACTTTACTTGCAAGCTCCAATAATTGAATACTAGTTGGGTCGGCAACAATAGGTCCGTCGGTTTCTTTTGCTTTTTCAGGCAAATAACGGCTCACCATATTTAACAGCACTTCAGGTGCAAATGGTTTAGCCATGTAGTCAATTGCACCTAGGCGCATGGCTTCTACCGCATCGTCAATTGTGGCGTACGCCGTCATCATCAATACAGGTAAATCAGGGTGGTTTAATTTAATACTACGTAGTAAATCCAGTCCACTCATTGCGCCCATTTGCACGTCGCTTACAACAAGCGAAAATTGATCTTTTTTAAGCAGTAACATTGCTTGCTCAGCACTGCTCGCTGCAACACATTCAATACCCGACATTTCAAGGGTATCTATTAAGGCTTCACGAAGCCCTGCGTCATCTTCGACAACTAAAATAGTGTTACTCATAATGACCCCTCTAATTTAGATGTTGCCTTAATAGGCAGTAACAAGCTAAAGCAGGCACCACCCTGCGTATTATTAGTCACATCAACACGGCCTTGGTGCGCACTAGCCACCGAACTCACTACAGCAAGCCCTAAACCTGTGCCCTGACTTTTTGTAGTAAAAAATGGTTCAAAAATTTTGTCGCTTTGGCTTAAATCAACACCTGGGCCATTGTCGCTCACACTAATACGAACCATATCTAAATCTTTTAAATCTCTTTGTGCGCTAATTTTTACTTTTGCGCCGCCGCCAATAACTTGAATACTATTGTGCACAAGATTTTGAATAGCACTGGCCAATGCCGTTTTATTACCAACTATTTGTATATCTGGCTCTGGTAAGCTTACATCCAGTTCACTTTCATTAAGTGCGACCATCGCATCGGCACCTGCTTTAACTTCGGTTAAAAGCTGCTGCATTGAAACTTGCTCAACAACTTGCTGATCGCCACTTTTAGCAAATAACAGCATGTCGTTTACTTGAGTTTCTAAATCTTTTAAACGCGACATTAACTTTGTTTGAAAGTTATCGCGAGATGCTTCGGGTAAGCGCTTTGATCCTAAATTAGCAGCGTACAGCATAGCGGCTGAGAGCGGCGTACGGACTTGATGCGCTAATGATGCAACCATTTTACCCAGCGCGCTTAATCGCTGCATATGTGCAACACGTTTTTGTAAGCGGCGGGTTTCGGTTAAATCCGTCATTAAAATAAGTTGCCCAGGCTCTGGTGCCAAAGCGGTAATATCAAGCTTTATTAGGCGCCCGTCCTTTAAAGACACTTCATGGCCATCATCTTGATGTGGCCTAAAAGAGCGCTGAATAACATTAAACCAGCGTTCGCCTTCAAGTGGCTCGCCAAGCATATCTATCGCTATTTGATTCGCTTTTGCAATCAACCCTTTGCCATCAAGTACAACCACACCTGCTGGCATAGTATCAACCAAGTGCGAAAGCCAACTTGCTTGCTTGCGCAGATCGCTTAATTCACCAATGTACTCCTCTTGAAGTAAACATGGGTTATACTGATTTGCAGAAAAAAACTGTGGTTTAAGCACGCTAGCAAGGGCCATAATCAAATCTCGAATTGGTGTAGATACATGTCTAAATGCACGATTTATACCAAAATTTATTTACATACTTATCATTAAGTTACATCAATAATTTGAGCGACATAAAAATGACGCACACAAAAAGGAATAATAATGAGTGAGCAAATAAAGTGCCGTTGCCCGTGGCTCGACACCACTAAACCCGACTACGTTATTTACCATGATGAAGAATGGGGCGTCCCTCTTTATGATGATACAAAGCTGTTTGAATTTATCACTCTTGAATCAGCGCAAGCCGGCTTAAGCTGGTACACAATTTTAAAAAAGCGTAGCGGTTACAAAAAAGCATTTGCTAATTTTGATGTAGATAAAGTGGCACAATTCACACAAGATGACATTGAGAGACTAATGCTTGATGAGGGTATTGTGCGAAATCGCTTAAAAATTGCGGCAACCGTCAACAACGCAAAGCGCTTTATAGAAATACAAAAAGAATTTGGAAGTTTTAGTAACTACCAATGGCAGTTTGTGGGTAATAAACCGATTATAAGTAATTTAAATAACGTTGAAGACTACCCAGCAATTACAGAAGCATCAACTGCATTCGCTAAAGATTTAAAAAAACGGGGTTTTAAGTTTTTAGGCCCTACAACGGTTTACGCTCAGATGCAGGCCTGCGGTATGGTTAACGATCACAGTAATGATTGTTTTAGAAAAGAAGAAATTATTGAGGCTTTTAGTAGTAAGTGATTAAAAGCCATAAAAGTGTTCTGTTCACAAAGAGGGTAAGAGACGCTTCGCTTTAGAGAAGTAACGTGTAAGTTAACTATGGTTTCTCATTTGCCCTCGTTTTTCTCTTTGTGAAATAACGTTTTATTTAAATGATTAAAAGCTTCGCTTTTCACGCGAGCAAGCTCAGCGTCTACCGCCAAGGTTTAAGTTTGTGTTTATCTTGTAGACGCCAAGCTTGCTTGCGTGACGGGCAAAGCCCGTAAAGTAACTACTCACAAATGGAAAATAATAAAAACATTTCATCCTTTATGGATGGCTAATCTCTTGAAAGATTATACTTTTTCATTTTCTCAACGAGTGTGGTTCTGCGAACACCCAATATCTCTGCAGCGCGAGCTACAACATAATCATAGCGCTCTAACGCTTGGGTTATTAAGCTAATTTCAAGCTCTGCTAAATAATCTTTAAGTTCAATACCATCATCAGGCAATAGCCCACTACCCGTTTGGCTAAACTCAGCGTCTGGCTCACTTTCGTAATCACTAAAGCCTGTGCTAAATATGTCGTTAAAGGCATCTTTTTCCATTAACTCTTCAGGGTATTCTGGCTCGTAGGCTTCAACTTCAATGTAACGATATTTGTTAGGTAAATCGGGAATGTCAACCACTTTTTCAGGAAACATAATAACCATACGTTCCACTAAGTTAGCAAGCTCACGAATATTACCAGGCCAAGCATGTTCTTTTAAGCTCTCAACTGCGCGCTCTGTAAACTTAGCGGTAGAACCTGTTTGGTCGTTAACACGGCGCATTAACTCTTTTAAAAGCAGCGGAATATCATCAGCACGTTCACTCAGCGATGGGTTTTCGATAGGAAATACATTTAAGCGGTAATATAAATCTTCCCTAAAACTACCCTCTTCAATCATTGTTTCAAGATTACGATGTGTGGCTGCAATAACGCGTACATCAGCTTGGATAGCCTTTGTACCACCAACTCGTTCATAGCTTCGCTCTTGCAATACTCGTAGCAACTTTACTTGCATTTGCAGTGGCATATCGCCTATTTCATCTAAAAATAGCGTCCCGCCTTGAGCTAGTTCAAACCGCCCTTTACGAGCCGATATAGCACCAGTAAACGCGCCTTTTTCGTGGCCAAATAGTTCACTTTCGAGCAGCTCTGCCGGAATAGCACCACAGTTAACAGGTACAAACGGTCCATTAATACGCTTTGAAAGCAAATGTACATTACGGGCAACCACTTCTTTACCAGTGCCTGATTCGCCTAAAATTAAAACATTGGCATCGGTTTTTGCCACTTGTTCAATTAAAAAGCGAACATCTTTAACCGCATCGGTTTCACCAACAAGTCCATCAAAAATTTTATGTGGTTTTGTATGCTTATGCTCATTAGGCAACATGCGCTGATACTGCTGGCAATCGTGAAGTAACTGCGTTGTCACTTCGTGATTAAATGGCTCGCAAATAAGCCCCACCACATTAGCTATACTTAATAGGGGTTTTAGCGTTTCGCCAATTAATAAAAACGGTAATGTTGGATAGCGTTTAATTAAGCTTTCGTGGTCAAGTGATTGCAATGCTCCTAAAATGATCATGCATTCTTGCTGATGATATTTTTTGCATTCTTGTTCAAAGCAGTCTTCGCTTAATAGTTGAGCAGCTTCACCAATAAAGCCAAGTGAAGCATTTAATCCTATTGCGCGGTTGTTATTATTATCTAAAATCAAGATCATATTTAGCGAGCCGTACTTTCACTAATTTGTATAATTAGTTAAATTGTAAGCCAGTTCAGCATGGATGCAAGCAAT
The DNA here is from genome assembly GCF_015864495.1 of Pseudoalteromonas sp. SWYJZ98. Classification (NCBI taxonomy): domain Bacteria; kingdom Pseudomonadati; phylum Pseudomonadota; class Gammaproteobacteria; order Alteromonadales; family Pseudoalteromonadaceae; genus Pseudoalteromonas; species Pseudoalteromonas sp. SWYJZ98. Next base: position 117,486 of record NZ_JADYXA010000005.1, read on the forward strand.
AGCGGCAGTTTTTTGACATAAACGCCAAAAAACAGACGGGCTAGTTAAGTCAATCATACTTAATAGTTAATCATTAAGTATGGGTTATAGTTTTAACTTAGTTATTACTTAGCCATTACTTAACTATTACCTAACTATAACTTAGCCCTAAAAATTAATTTACTCGGCAATAAAAATGCTATTGTTAGTAAATAAACTCAATTATAAATTTAAGTTGAAGTTACAAATGCCGATACATAAATAAGTGAAAATGCTTGGCATTAATATTGCCTTGTATTAGCTTTCACATAATTTTATTGTTTTAAATTTTAGGATTTTCCATGGCTCACATCTCAGTAAAAAAATACGGTCAAGTTCGTGCTAGTAGTATTGCCGAAATGACTCCTTACGAACAAATAAACCTTATATTTAGTAATATTATCGGCCGTTTAGCAGCTACAAAAGGGTTTATTGAGCGCAAAGAAATAGCAAAAAAAGGGGAAAATATTTCGGCCTGTGTTTTATTATTTGGTGCCCTGCAAGACGCACTTAATTTAGAAGTAGAACAAGACCCTAGTATTTCTAATAATTTATTGGCGCTTTACGATTACTGCCAACGCCGTTTAACGCAAGCGAACATAAACAACGATATTGAAGCAATTACTGAAGTATCAAGTATTGTTAAAGAAATTAAAGAAGGGTGGGATAACATCCCGCTAGATCAACGAAGCCCTGCGGTTTAATTTAAATTATGGACTCGCCAACATCTTCAGAGCCATTAGCGAACTACTCTGAGCAAATACAAACACTGCTTAGTAACATTGAGGTGTTAGTAAATGACAATAATGCAGACGAAGCTCAGCCTTTTTTAGATACTTTAAATACTAAACTAAAGCAATGGTGCGAAAGCAACGAAGGACCAAGCGCAGAACAATTGGAATTAATTCAGCTTCGTATAAATACTATTTTAGTAAAAGCGAATAGCGCTAAAAATGAATCGTCAAAAGCTATTATTAAACATAAAAAGTCAGGAAAAGCGATAAAAGCTTATAAAGCAAGTCGCTAAAATCTACTCAAATTGAAAACACAAAAAAACCGTTTTAAATAACGGTTTTTTTTGTGTTTTCTTAATTTAGTTATTAATTTAATATCATACTTATCTACTAAGAGTTATCTCGTACTACGCCTGGCATATTTTCCAGCTGAGCTTGAACATATGTACTGGTGTTATTAAGGCTTGCCACTAATAAATCCATCGCATTATATTGAGCATACAACCTTGACGATAGCGACTCCATTTTACTGGCAAGACTCAAGCGCTGGTCATCTAAATCGTCTAGTTGGTTTGTTTTGCTGTCTATACGGTTTTGAATAATACCGTCGGAATCGGTGTAAAAGCTTAATTTTTCGTCAAACGATTGTGCGAAGCCATCATCATCGTCACCTACAAAAAACTGCTGCACTAAATCTACATCGCTTGCTATTTTTTCATTGAGTGTTTCTGTATTTAGCGTTAAAACACCGTAGCGGTCTGTTTCTACACCTAATTGCGAAAGCGATAGTGAGTTGCCATTACCTAAATCAACGGGATTTGTTATTTCGCTACGAAGCTTTGACATAACGCCACGAAGTAGTGAATCACCAGCCATAACGCCTGCGCCATCTTCGCCGGAGGCACCCAAGTTATTACTAAGCTCTAACAGTTCGTTATAACTTGAAATAAAACTATTTAAACCTGTTTTAATATTATTATTGTTTTCGGTAACCGATATATCACTTAAGTCGTCGTCAGTGGCATGCAACTTTTTAGCGGTAATATCCACGCCATCAATCACATTACTAAATTCATTGGTATTACTTGATACAGTTAACGTACCATCAATTGTTATTTGCGCATTTTGTGCAGCATTAACTTGCGTTAAATTAGTTGTATGGTTAGCCGGGTCTGCATCTGATACATCATAAGCTAATCGTGACAATCCGCCTGTATCAGTATTACTGCCGTCATCGTCTTGTACGGTTATTGTAATTGCGTTATCTTCGCCAGTTTCTTTACTTGTAAGTACTAAATGCTGACCGGTATCACTAGTTATTATAGTGGCGACAACCGAATCATTACTATCGCTGCCAGTAAAAGGGCCATTGTTAATCTGGTCGCGTAAATCTTCTAACGTATTTGTAGCCGATAAAACAGTAGAGAAGCTATTTGCACCAGAACCAATTGTAATTACGCCAGCTCCAATTGCCTCATCAGCGGCAAATGCGGGGGAAGATAATTTATGAGCTTGTGCTAATGCATCTACTTTTATGTTGTAACTACCTGGCTGAGCGTCTTTATCTGAGCTAATTGATATAAAATCATCATTACCCGATGCAGTTCGTTTTTGATAGTTATCACTAACACCCAGTGCTTCCATTGATGTTTGTACTTTTTCAAGCGCAGACTTGAGTGCACCAACAGCAGAAATATCAGTTGTTAATTTACCTTCTGTAGTATTTAAACGAGCTTCAGCAGGGGCTTGCTCAGCATTAACTAGCGCATCAACAATGTCTGACACTGCTAAACCTGAGCCTAAACCATTAAACGTAATAGACATACTTCACCTCTTTAAATACTCAAAAATAAACCAACTTATTATTAGTAATTCAAACCGCTCACTAAACTGTTTGGTCAATTAAAATACCTGCCGATTCAGACAATTTAGAAACCAAACTTAATACTTCTTCAGAAGGATACTGCTTGATAACTTCGCCGCTGTCTTTATCGAGTACTTTAATTACATCGCGACCTGAATCTTCATCAACCTTAAATTGCAAACTACGGTTCATTTCGCCCATAAAGTCCTGCAATTGTTGCGCCATTTGTTCTAGTTGTTCACGCTCTAACGGCTGAGCAGTAACTTCTTGATTATTTTTTTCGTATTGGTTTTGCTGTAATCGTTGTTGATTTTGTGTATCAGCTTGCTTTACATCGTCAACAGCGCGTTCAGTTAGCGAACTAGCTGCTTGGCCAGCTACTTTATCTTCACCCGCTAGCGGGGTTGGTAATGTAACTTCTGCATTGGAATTAATGGTATTCATAACAGATTCCTATTTATTAGTTAATTAAACAATAGCTCAATTAAAACCCTTAAACCACAAAAGGAGGTAGCTAAAGCCACCTCCTTTATTGTAAAACTAATACTGACTTTATGTACTAGCTAGCTAAACATTAAGCTATTACTTTAACTTATTAACCTAATAAGCTAAGTGCTGCTTGTGGTAACTGGTTCGCTTGCGACAAGATTGACGTACCTGCTTGTTGCAAGATTTGGTTCTTCGTCATGTTAGCTGTTTCGGTTGCAAAGTCAGTATCTTGAATACGGCTACGTGATGCAGATACGTTTTCTTGAATGTTAGCAAGGTTACTGATTGTGTGACCAAAACGGTTTTGTACCGCACCAAGGTCAGCACGTTGCTCATCAATCTGGGCGAGTGCACCATCTATAATATCAATAGCGCTCTGTGATCCTTCTTGTGTTTCTAAGTTAACTGTTTCAACACTTGTAAATTCAGCTTCATCTGTTATAGCAGTAACTACAGTACCGTCAACTACACTTAAATCACTCTTAGAAGTAAGTTTTATAACGTCTCCAGCTGAACCTGTGGCACTAAGATTTTCAGTTGCTGCACCAGCTTCTGTCACCGTAGCTTCTACACCATTAGCATCAGTGAAAGTAGCTGTACCTACATTAGTTCCAGTAGTTGTGTCAGCATAATTACCAAACTCAATAGCAGTACCGTCAGCTTTTGTTAGTACAATGTCAGTGCCATCGACTACCGCAGTAATACCCGTATCACCAGTTTTTGCATTAATATTAGTTACTGTATCAGCTGCAGTAGATCCACCTAAAATGGTTTCAGAGCCTAAATCAAAACTATCGCCATCACCAATTCCTGATAACTTTGCTGTTGTTTCCGCCGCAGTTGATAAAGTAGCTGTCGCACCATGTTCAGCTGTTTTCTCATTAATTGCGCTAACTGTAGCCTCCGCAGTTGCGCCACTAGCTACTGTTACAGTTGTACCTCCAATTACAACATCACCTGTACGAGCACCTGTAAGTTCGATACTTGCTACATTTGAACCAATTTCGTCTGCGGCAGTACTTTTTAAGCTAACTTGAATTGTTTCGTTAGCGTTTGAACCTACTTGAAAGTCCCTAGAGCCAAAAGTACCATTTAGTAACTGCTGACCACCAAACGAAGTAGTGTCAGAAATACGGGTTAATTCAGACTGTAATGCTGATACTTCTTTTTGCAGTGATTCACGGTCTTCTGTAGAGTTTGAACCATTCGCTGATTGTAATGCTAGTTCACGCATACGCTGTAAGATACTTGTTGATTCTTGCATTGCACCTTCAGCTGTTTGTGCCATTGAAATACCGTCGTTAGCATTACGCTGCGCTACACCTAAACCGTTTATTTGTGATGTTAAACGGTTTGAAATTTGTAGGCCTGCCGCATCATCTTTTGCGCTATTGATACGCATACCTGATGATAGACGTTCCATAGAAGTTGCTAAGTCAGAACCTGATTGCGATAGGTTACGTTGAGCATTTAGTGAAGACACATTTGTGTTTACTGAAATCATAATAAAACTCCTGATTACTTTCGTAATGTTGCTATTTTAATTTAACCAAGAGCTGTCACAAATGTATGCTCAGCTCCGTACTGATTAAGTTAACGGCAGGAGGTAAATTATCTTTAGGAGTATTTTGAAAATAAATTAGTTTATTTACTCAGAAAAAGCTAACTGACTGTTTTGAAAGATTAGTTATTTTAAATGAGTTTAAAATACAGTTTGAATATTATGCTTTAGATGATTTAAATAACCTAAAAACAAAAAAACGCACTTCAAGTTGAAGTGCGTTTATATAAACAGTGACTAGTAAACTAAATAATTAGCCACCTAATAAACTAATGGCTGCTTGTGGTATTTGGTTTGCTTGCGAAAGTATTGACGTACCCGCTTGTTGCAAGATTTGGTTCTTCGTCATTTGCGCTGTTTCGGTCGCAAAGTCTGTATCTTGAATACGACTACGTGACGCAGATACATTTTCTTGAATATTAGCAAGGTTATTAATTGTGTGACCAAAACGATTTTGTACCGCACCTAAACCAGCTCGCTGCTCATCAATTTGAGCAAGTGCACCATCAATTATAGATATTGCACTTTGTGAGCCCAGCTCTGTAGTCAGATCAATATCGCCTACATTGTTTAATTCAGAAGATGCCGCTACTGCTGTTCCAGAACTTGCATCTAAGACGGAAAATGTTTTAGAGGATGATAACAATACTTCTGATGAAGTAATAAGCACAGGATTAGCCGCTGCGGCCGCTGCATTAACTAGTACACCTTCTTTTAGTGCAGTGCTATTACCTTGGGAGTCTGTAAAAGTAGCTGAGTTATCAGTTGCTCCATCAGCATCTGCATAATCTGTAAGAGTAATATCAGCACCAGCGGTACCTCTTAAAGTCAGTTCACCAGTACTACTATCGTGAGTTGCTGTGATTCCTGTAGTACTACTTTGAGCATTTATAGCCGTCTCAAGAGCCGACTGATCAGTGGTAGTTCCGACCGATGCTGTAATCGGTATACCGTTTAAACTAAAAGATATATCACCATTTATACTTGGAGGGCTAAGCGTGGCCTTAGTTTGAGTTGCTGGAGTCACTACAGTCGCTTCAGAAGTTACATCCACAATCCCACTTTCGGTCAGTGCAGTGCTATTACCTTGGGAGTCTGTAAAAGTAGCTGAGTTATCAGTTGCTCCATCAGCATCTGCATAATCTGTAAGAGTAATATCAGCACCAGCGGTACCTCTTAAAGTCAGTTCACCAGTACTACTATCGTGAGTTGCTGTGATTCCTGTAGTACTACTTTGAGCATTTATAACTGTCTCAAGAGCCGACTGATCATTAGTAGTTACGCCTGGTGCTGTAATCGATGTACCGTTTAAGCTAAAAGATATCTCACCACCTGCATTAGGAGGTCCTAATATTGCTGTAGTTTGAGTGGTAGGATACTCTTCTATTTCTACCAATGATGCAGTAACCCCATGCTTATTACTGAGTGCATTTATTGCCTCCGCTTTTTCAGCTGCGGTTGCACCAGGCTCAATAGCTACATCTGTATTAATATCACCCGTAGTAAAGGTAATATTACCACCAATAACAGTGTCTATTCCAACAGTACTTTGATACATCCCTATTTTTTCTGCAGCTGTATTACTCAAGCTAATTGAAATAGTTTCATTTGCGTTTGCACCGACCTGGAAACTTCTAGTCCCGTATGACCCATCTAATAATTGCTGACCACCGAACGATGTAGTGTCGGAGATTCGAGTTAGCTCTTCTTGTAAGGCTGACACTTCTTTTTGCAATGCATCACGATCTTCAGCTGAATTTGAACCATTAGCAGATTGCAGGGCAAGCTCTCGCATACGCTGTAGTATATTAGTCGATTCTTGCATAGCGCCTTCTGCGGTTTGCGCCATTGAAATACCATCATTGGCATTACGCTGAGCAACTGCTAGACCATTTATTTGCGATGTTAATCTGTTTGAAATTTGTAGGCCGGCGGCATCATCTTTCGCACTATTGATACGCATACCTGACGATAAACGCTCCATTGACGTTGCTAATCCTTCGCCAGATCTTGTTAGGTTACGTTGTGCGTTTAGTGACGACACATTAGTATTTACTGTTAATGCCATTTTACCATCTCCTAGGTTTAAACAGAGTGTGGTTCAACACGATTTAACAGGAACCACTGTTCGATAATTTCTTACAACAATAAAAGCATTTACTGTGCCAACTTTAATTTATTTTTAAGTAATTGTTTTTTATAGATAAAAATAGGTTTTGCTGAATTGTAAATAATTAGTGAAGTTATTTAGAAGGGGGTGACATTTTTTTGCCGCGATTTTGTAGCCAATTTTTGCCGCGATTTTATAGATAGTTATTGCCGCTTTAAAGTAGGTAAAGCGGCAAAGTATTTCTGTTTATAATCTGCTTATAACTTGCTTATAAGTAATCGAATAATGAAAGGTTAGTTAAACGGCCAAAAGTAGCTTGCGATGCTTGCAGTGCCGTTTCTTGTTTAGTTAGTTCGCTAATAGCTTCTGCCATATCAACTTCAACTAAGTTAGAGCGATTACTTTTATTTTGAATGTCGAGTGCTAAGTTTGAATCGCTTACTCTTTCAAGCGCGTTCATACGACCGCCTAAACTTGATTGGGTAAACACCACTTGCTCACTCGCATTTTGTAATTGCACTAAGCCATCAGCAAGTACTTGCTGAAAGTCATCACCTTCAAGTGTGCCATCGTTAAGGCCGGTAATAAGTGCTTGTAGTGTATTGAGTACGTTTTCTTTGCCTGGCTTTTCAAGGCTAAAATCTAGTTGACCTGGTGCTGTGCCTTCAAATTCAATTTTCATACCTGCAAAATCGATAGGCTCATCAGTAACTTCACCTGTTACTGCGGGGGTTAGTGCAGCGCCATCTCGGTATATTTCGTAGGTTTGTGGGTCTGTTGCTGTAGCACCAGGGCTTACTAATACACTATAAGTATTTGCTGTTGCTAGAGCTGTTGGGTCTGCGTTGTAATTTGCTTGATGAAACTTATCAAACTCAGCTTGGCCGTCAACATATACACTTGCCGCTGTAATAGAGCCTGAAACACTTGCCGTGTTAGATTCTACATTTAATCGCGCGTTAGTTTTTTCAAATGTATCAAAGCCGTTATCACTCGCTTTAATTGATACACCTTCAGCTATAGTTATTTGGTACTGGCCTTGGTCGCCATTATAGGTGTACTCACCCGCTGTAGAATCAAACTGATAAGGCTGCGTGCTGTCTTGGTAGCCTGAAAATATAAATTTTCCGTCTTCTGATCGGGTGTTCATTAAGTTAGCTAACGTTTGTTGAATGCCACTAAGTTCTGATGCAAACGTCTTTAAATCATCTTTAGTATAAACACCATTACCTGCCTGAATAGTGAGCTCTTGTGCTTGTTGAATATTACTATTTATGCTTTGTAATACGCTTTCTTCTGTTTCTAGGCGGCCATTTAGCTGATCGATATTTTTAGTGTATTGCTCATTAGTTTGTATTTTATTTGAATACAGCATAGCTTGCGAAATAGCAGCTGGCGCTTCTGAGGTAGATAAATACTTTTGCCTAGTATTTACTCGCTCTTGAGCATTTGCAACACCTTGTTGGTTGTCGAGTATTTTATTTATGTTGTTTTGGTACATTAAATTATTTGATAAACGCATAATTACCTCGCCGCATTTAATAAGGTGTCAAAAATTTCTTGAGCTGCTGCTAAAACTTGTGCTGATGCTGAATATGATTGTTGAAAACGCAGTAAATTTGCGGCCTCTTCATCAAGATTTACTCCAGATAACGACTCGTACCATGCCTCAGATTGCTGTGCTAGAGCGTCAAATGCAGCGCCACTTGTGATTGCTTGACCAGTTACAACACCTACATCGCTCACTAATCCTGAATAAGCTTGGTTGAACGTTTTATGGTTGTCGGCCGTTGCTGTTGTTTCTACATTTAAACGGACTAACTCACCATTTTGTAAATCTGCTAATTTTAAACCATTACGGTTATCGTCAAAGCCGCCTTCGTTAAACTCAAGTGTAAAGGTATCGCCTGTTGCTGGTGTACCTTCTATATCAAAATCGAATCCGTAGGTATCAAATGGAGCACCCGCTTGCGATAACATTCCTTTTGCAGGAGGCGTAATAGTAAAAGTATTCGTTCCGCTATTATCAGTAATTTGATATTCGTTAGCATTACCTGTTTTAACAAGCGTTATTTCACCGTTTGTTAAGCTTGGTGTTGAAGTAAATCCACCGGAGGTAACACTTGTTACCTCTCCCGCTGAAATAGTGGCGGTACCTATATTATTTAAATCGTTAGCAGTACGGATTGGCGATGCTAGTGCTAAATCTTCTGCGCGCCCTGTTGCAAGTGTAATACTTGAAGCAGCATCTGAATTAAGCTTTATTTGAAATTGATCCCCCTCAACACCAGCCCCTGATACATTTACTTGAAGACCAAATGATTCTCCGGTAGTAGTCGATGAATCAATAACACCTGTCGATATATCAGCAAGTGAAGGCTGACCTAACGGGTCGCCTTTGTTATCTATAGGCTGAATACTTACTTCATTAGCATTAGCTGTATAAGTAATAATAAAGTCACTGGCAGGAAGTTCACTGCCCTTACCTGGCTCTACCGTTGCAGTCATACCGGCAGTACCTGTGTTAGCTTGATACGCATAAGCACCAACGGTAGGAATATTAAAAATATTACCCCCTAGCTGACCTGTTGCATCCATACCCAATTTGTTTTGTTCGTTAAATGCATCAGCTATCGCTAAGCCCATTTGACCAATTTGGTTTTGCGCAGGGACTAGTATGTCATCTCTAAAAGCAAGTAAGCCGCCAATTTTGCCTTTTAGTTTACTTACATCAACTTCAAGCGGCACAGCTTTGCCACCATTAACGTCAAGCGTGAATTCTTTAAAATTAGGATCAGGATCCCCTGTCATCGAAAATAGGTTAAATGCGCCATTTTGCATAACAACTGCTTCGCCTGTGCCCATAAAAACGAGTTTTTCGCCATTTGGACCATCAAGCGTTTCTATGTCTATTAGCTCAGATAAGTCGCGTATTGCTTTATCGCGTTCGTTATAGGTAGAGCTGGCATCTGCGGCGTTATTAGTGCCATTAACTGCTGCAATATTTTGATTTAGCGTACTAATACTTTGAATGAGTGAGTTTGCTTCATCTGAAAATATTTCGAGCTGCTCGTTTACTATACTTTTTTGATCAAGCACGATGCCCGAAAGCCTATCCATTTGATCAATTAAGCTTTGCGCATCTGTCATTACTAATGAGCGGGCAACGGTAGATGACGGCTGATTTAGCGCTTCTTGCACATTATTAAATAAAGAGTTAATTCCAGTCGAAAGGTTGTTCGACTCTTCAGAAAAAATAGTATCAACTCGATTAGCCTCAGTAATAAACTGATCGAAAAACGATTTATTAGAGGTGTCACGATTTAGCTGTGACTGAGCAAACTCGTTTAGTAATCGGTATGTTTCGCCCCGCCCCACTTGGTTATCAACCATAGTGGTAAATTCAGTACGCTCACGTACGTAGCCTACGGTATTTACATTGGCGATATTTTTACTTGTCGTTTGCAGTAGCTCCGAGCTTGCTCTAACCCCAGAACTGGCAATGTTTAATAAATTAAACGACATGTTACTCTACTCCTTGGCGGATCACGTTTGCCGCAATGTCTTTTAGCTGACTACTATTGAGCACTTTTTTTATTTTGCTGGCATAATTTGGATCGGTTGCATAACCTGCTTTTTGTAATGAATCTAAAAAGTCATTTGGTTTTGCTGTATTTTGTAATGCTTCTTTGTAGCGCGGGTTTTGCGTTAAAAAATCAACGAAGTCGTTCACGCTATCTTTAATTGAATCGTAGGCTCTAAAGCTGGCTTGTTTTTTAACGGGTGTACCTTGCTCAAACTCAAGCGTTACTTTGCTTGCTTTATCGCCTTCCCAGCTTTTATCTGACTTAATATTAAATAAGTTATTTGAGCTACCACCGTCACTTCTATTAATAATGTGCTTACCCCAACCGGTTTCAAGTGCCGCTTGTGCAACCATTACCGCTGGGTTTAAACCAATTTTTTGCGCTGCAGTTTTAGCGTGTTCCCACACTGAACTTACAAACTCTTCTGCATTTTTAAATGTTGGGCTATCGATTTTAGACTCTGCAGTATCGACTTTAGGCTCAGCAATATCGGCTTTAGTGTTATTAACGATAAGATCGGGTTGCTTATTTTTTTGCTCATGAGGAAGAGCAGATCCCACTTGTGTATCGCTGAAAATATCGTTGGTTGTTCTAAGTACCGAACCTGGCATAAAGTTTTTAGACTCAGGCGATAACTGCTGAACAATTAAATCGGCAAGGCCTAACGAGCCATTTGAAGAAAGCTCTGTTGAAAGTTGCTGATCGTGCATTTCTTCAAAAAACTTTACGCCACTTGAATTAAATGGGCTGTCTTTGTCTTCAAATGCTTCGTTAGCTTTGCGCATTCCTTTGAGCAGCATTTGCGTAAAAATAGCTTCAAATTGTGCGGCCGCTTTTTTAAGCGCAGCTTTAGAAGCATCAGTTGATGCATCGCCACTGGTTAAGGCTTCTTTACGAAGTGAATCTAAGTTGCCTAAATCAAAAAAGTTTTGTTTATCGAGGTGATTAGTTTCCATCGGCTTTTTGACACAAAATGAATAATGCAGTTAAAAATGCAAAAATTGAGCCACTACCGATAAAACGAGGAAGATAAAAATAATAAACTTAAGTTGCTGTAAATAAAAAGCCCTATATCTTGTTTCAAAAATATAGAGCTTAAGTAATACGTTATTTATTGACTTGAGTTATTTATATAACAACTAACTGCCCGTTAATTGCGCCGGCTTCTTTTAGTGCTTCTAAAATAGCCATTAAGTCACCAGGCGCTGCGCCTACTTCGTTAATTGCGCGAACTAAATCGTCAAGGCTTACACCTGGATTAAATACAAAGGCGCGCGAGTCGTCTTGGTTTACATCAATAATACTTTGCTGCGTGACAACTGTATCACCGTTTGCTAGCGGATTTGGTTGTGACACGTTTTGTTGTTCTGCAATTGTTACCGTTAAGCCACCATGAGTTATAGCCGCAGGCTGAAGCTTAACGTTTTTGCCAATGACAATTGTACCGGTGCGCGAGTTAACTATAATTTTAGCGGCCATGTCAGCTGGCTTAAATTCTAAGTTTTCGAGTGTCGATAAATACGATACACGCTGGGATGCATCGCGTGGTGCTATAACACGAATAGAAACAGAATCTATTGCTTGTGCGCTATTTGGGCCAACTAGGTCATTAATTGTTTTTTCTAGGCGTTTTGCCGTTGTAAAGTCTGGGCGGTTTAAATTAAAAGTAATGTAATCACCTTGCATAAATGGGCTTTCTACAGTGCGTTCAACTGTTGCGCCATTTGGTATACGACCAACGGTAGGGGTGTTAATTACAACCTTACTGCCATCAAGGCCTTGTGCGCCTAAGCCACCGACAATTAAGCTACCTTGTGCAATAGCGTATACGTTACCGTCTACACCCTTTAAAAAAGTTTGTAGTAAAGTACCGCCACGTAAACTGCCTGCACTACCAATAGAAGAAACCGTAATATCTATTGTTTGCCCGGGCTTTCTAAATGCGGGTAACTCTGCATGCACAGCAACAGCGGCAACATTTTTAATTTTAGGACTTTGAGTTGAAGGCAGCGTAATACCAAAGCTGTTTAACATGCCTCTAAAACTTTGTTGTGTATATGAGTTTTGCTCGCCAGTGCTCGGTAAACCAACCACTAAGCCATAACCAACTAATTGGTTAGAGCGTACACCTTCAACCATAGACACATCTTTTATGCGCTCGGCACTGGCAGTAAACTGCCAACCTAATAACACAACTAAACATAAAGCTTTAAGGCTATTCATGTTGTTACCCTCTAAAATGGAAACAGCGAACTGCTAAAGAAACGTGTAAGCCAACCAGGACTTTGCGCTTCTTGCGTTTGCCCTTTACCTGAGTATTGAATACGTGCATTAGCAATACGGTTTGATTCTACTGTATTATCGGCGCTTACGTCTTGAGGGCGTACTAGCCCTTCTAAACGAATAAACTCTTCGCCGGTATTAAGCGTTAGCCATTTTTCGCCGCGTATAACTAAATTACCGTTAGGTAAAACACGCATTACATTTACCGAAATATCGCCTACTAAGCTGTTTGACTGGTTTGATTTTGAATCACCCGTAAACGACGAATCACTACCAATACCAAACTGAATGCTATCGCCACCTATATTTACAGGTAGACCGCCTAATCCAATAACGGGGTCTAAGCTTGCGTCAGTTTCTTTGTCTGTTTCTGTTTTAGCGGCCTTTGTTGCTTGAGTAGACTCTTGCAGTTTAACCGTAATTATATCGCCAGTACGTAGCGCTTTTTTATCAGAATATAAGTCGTTTGATGTATGAGTATTAAACAGTGAACCTGTGGCTACCAACGGCTCTAAAATAGGTTCGGGGTACATAGGTGCGTAGTAAGGGTCGTCCTGCACTACCTCACTATTTTGCGTAGACATACAGCCACTTAAAAATAATGTGCCCGCTGTAAATAAAATAATATTACGCATAATTCCCCCTATTCTATTAAAGCTGTTGATTGATATAACTCATCATTTCGTCAACGGCCGAAATTACTTTTGAGTTCATTTCGTAAATACGCTGAGTTTCTATTAGGTTTACGAGCTCTTCAGTCACATTTACGTTAGATGTTTCGAGTGAGCCTTGAATAATACTACCTAACCCTTCAACACCAGGATTACCTTGTACAGGCGCACCACTTACAGCAGTTTCGGTATAAAGATTTTGACCAATTGGCTCAAGACCCGATGGATTAATAAAGTCACTAATAGTCAGCTGACCAATTACAACGTTATCGGCTTGGCCTGCAACACGCACAGATACTTCGCCGTCTTGCGAAACCGTAATTGATTGCGCGTCATCTGGTACATTCATTTCTGGCTGAATCACATAACCTGCGCCCGATGTTACAATTCGTCCATCGCCATCAGTAGTAAACTGACCATTGCGCGAGTAAGCAATATTGCCATCTGGTTGCAGTACTTCAAAAAAACCTTCGCCAGAAATCATCCAATCTAGTGAGTTTTCGGTGGTCAACATGTTGCCTTGCGTGAACTCTTTTTGGTTAGCTACAACTTTAGCACCCGCACCTAACATTAAGCCCGACGGCATTTCGGTATCTTGCGATGAACGACCACCCGGTTGATTAATATTTTGATAAAGTAAGTCTTCAAATATAGCGCGGCTTTTTTTGTAACCTACGGTACTCGCATTCGCTAAATTATTTGAGATAACCGATATATCGGTTTGTTGAGCGTCTAGCCCCGTTTTACTGATCCACAATGCTGGATTCATAATCGTGTCCTCATTTTAAAATTAAACTATGCGTAATAACTGATCTTGACGCTCGTCAATTTCTTCAGCTGTTTTCATTAATTTCACTTGTAATTCAAATTGGCGCTGGTGGCTTATCATGTCGACCATTTCGTGAACGGGATTTACGTTAGACATTTCAAGCGAACCACTTAAAACTTTTACATTGGCAGAGGTATCTACTGTTACATTTGCTTTTGGTCTAAATAAACCATCGTTACCTTTTTCGAGCTGTGAGCTATTTGCTTCTACCACTCTAAGCGTGTCTATTTCTTCTAAAAAGTTAGCGGGAGCGCCTTGTGGTCGAACTTGAATAGCGCCATCTTGGCTAAACCCTATTTTTTCGACTGGGACGGGTAAAATAACAGGTCCCCCTTCGCCAATTACTTGACGACCACCGCTCGTTACTAACATGCCTTGCGCAGTAATATTGAGCGTACCTACTTTGGTATAAGCTTCGTTGCCTGAGGCATCTTGCACGGCAAGCCACGCGTTATCGCTCATTGCGATATCTAAGTCTCGCCCGGTTTGAACAATGCCACCCGATACCATGTTTGAACCCGGACGCTCCTGCATTGCAAATACACGTGTAGGCAAACCTTCGCCAAACGCTTGCATAGAACGCGCCTGTGCAAAGTCGGCTTTAAAACCTGTTGTATTTGCATTCGCCAAATTATTGGCTTTAAGCGCAAGCCCCTGCAGGCTTTGCTTAGCGCCAGAGGCCGCAATGTAGACCATTTTGTCCATAGTATCGACTCACATAAAAAATCTCTGAACTTATAAATGCAAAATAGATGCCAGATTAAATTTGACGCAACATTGAGAGGTATTTAGAAGGGCTTACAAAGAGGACTTATAAAAAAGGCTGCAAAAATGCAGCCTAATATATTTAATGGGGTTTAGCTTATCGAATCTGCAAAATACTTTGCTGAATAGTTGAGTTAACTTCAAGCGCACGTGAGTTTGCTTGGTAATTACGCTGTGCAGTAATTAAGTCTACAAGCTCGTTTGTAAGGTTAGTATTTGATTGCTCAAGCGCTGATGAATTGATCGATCCTAAAGTACCTGATCCTGGTTCGCCTGCAATTGGATCACCCGATGTTAAACTTTTTTTCCAAGCGGTATCACCGACTTGCTGTAAGCCTTGTGAGTTAGAAAAACGAACCATAGCGACTTGACCTAAAAAAGTTGAGTCACCATTACTGTAAGATGCAACTACTTTACCATCAGTACCAATATCAATACCGGCTAAACGGCCAACAGTAGCGCCGTCTTGCTCAAGCGCTTTTACTTCAAAGTTACCTGCATACTGAGTGGGAACTTTATTACTGGTTCCCGCTTCATCACGCCAACTGACTGACACATCATCAGGAAAACTTGCACCATTAGTCAAAAGAGAAGTCAAACCTGTAGTCGCATCAGAAGATAAGTCTATATCATCAAAAGTTGTAGCCGGTAATGTTACATTAGGCAAACCTGCTGATGTAAATTCAAAAGTATCTATAGGGGTATGTGAACCTGCGACTGTTTCAACTCCATCTGTCCCAAAATTTTTCCCGTCTAAAGTTCCATAAACTTGCCATTGATTTGGTGTTGTCGTTGGGTCTTGCTTTACAAAGAAAAGCTGTAAAACATGTGGCTCACCTAATGAGTCATAAACTGTAGTTGATGTAGAACTATTATAAGAGGCACTCGTACTTGAATCAAAAGGTGTTACTGTAGGTTGAGTTTCTCGTGAATCTAAGTTGAATGATGAGTACACTTTACTTGTTGCGCGAGGAGAACCAGACGAATCCGGTATCTGTAATGGTGATGAAGTACTCAAACTTACTGATGTAGTGGCACCTGTAGCTTCATCAACAGGGAAACCTTGTAAAAAATTACCTTTGGCATCTACTACAAAATTATCTTCATTTAATTTGAATGCACCTGCACGAGTGTAAGAAAAATCTTGAGAACCTAAGTCTTCACTCATCGCGAAATAACCTTCACCAGTGATAGCCAAATCAAGTGAGTTATTTGTAAATTGCAGTGAGCCTTGATGAAACTGCTGTGCAACCATAGCGGTTTGAACACCATCACCATTTTTAGTCTTACCAGAGCTAAATACTGATGAAGCGTAAACATCGGCAAACTCAGCGCGCGACTCTTTAAAACCTGTTGTATTTACGTTTGCAATATTATTTGCAGTTACGTCTAAATCTTTTTGTGCGGCAGCTAGGCCGGTTAATGCAATATTGAAGCTCATAATTCACCTCTAACCTGTTAATCTGTGGCCTGCTGGCAGGCAAGAAATATTAAATTTGTTACGCGATTTCTGCAATGTCGGTTAACCTAACCGCACCTTCTTTGGTGTTCACAATGATGCCGCTTGAACCGTTAATGTTTACACTTTCAATATTTTTGAAAGTTGCAATAGGCAAGCTAGAAAACTGGCCATTGGTGCTACCTTGTGCCGATAACGTGTATTCCCCTTCAGGTAAACGCTCACCGCTTTCATTATTACCATCCCAAGCGAAGCGAACAGCGCCCGCAGGCTGAGAACCCATATCAATTGTTCTCACTAGCTGTCCTGAAGCATCAGTTACACTAAGTGTTAAGCTTTCAACTGCACTTTCAGCAACGATAGACCCTTTAGCATCACCTAATTCATTTAAATCAACAGTATTTGACTCTAGTAAAGCCTGCTTGCCAACAAGCGTTGAAGCTTGCAGGGCTGAGTTTGATGTCATCGAAGTAGCCAACGTATCAAAATTTGAATTCAAATCACTGATACCTTGCGCCATCGTAAAGCTAGTCATTTGCGCAATCATTTGATCGTTATCCGCAGGGTTACTGGGATCTTGATACGATAATTGCTGAGTTAACAAAGAGAAAAAGTCTTCTTGTGTTAACGCATCACTCTCATTGTCGCTGGTCGCTACTTGCGATTCTTGCCAACGCAAAGAGTCTAAATAGGATGAAGATGTACTAATATCGTTACTCATAACCTACCCTCGGTTACCGCTGCCCTAGCAACAGTGTTTTACTTAGCATTTGCTTAGCTGCATCAGCAACTTGCACGTTTGTTTGGTAAGAACGAGAGGCAGAAATCATATTTGCCATCTCCTCTACAACATTAACGTTGGGTTTATAGATATAGCCATTTTCATCCGCACTTGGATGGTTTGGGTTATATTCAATTTGTAATGGTGCATCGCTTTCAACAATGCCCAAAACTTTAACACCAACTGCGGAGCCCTGCTGGTTACTTACTGATGCTGAAGCCTTTGTTAGCTCAGCCGCAAATACAGGTTGGCGCGCTCGGTACGTTTTGTCTTGAGATGAACTAATGGTATTAGCATTAGAAATATTACTAGCTGTCGTATTTAAGCGAACGTTTTGTGCGCTCATACCCGAACCTGCAATATCGAAAACATTATATAAACTCATAATTTTTATCCTTGACTACCGAGAGCTTTATTTAGGCCTTTAAATTTGCCGCTTAAGAACTGCAAGCTGGCCTGATACTCCATAGCATTCTGTGTATACAAGTTTCGTTCCACTTGTATATCAACCGAGTTACCATCACCAGTATCTGATTGATTTGGCAAACGAAATGATTCTGAACTGCCCATACTATGAGTACCTCCACCAATGTGTTTATCATTAGTTCTTACCATAGTATTGCCGCTTTGCTGGGTTGACCTTGCCGCTTTTAAAGCAGAGGCAAAATCAATATCTTTTGCTTTATAGCCAGGCGTATCAGCGTTAGCTATATTAGTTGCAATTAATTCTGCTCGCTGTGAACGGATCAACATGGCTTGCGGATGCACACCTAATGCTTTATCAAAACTGATAGCCATAACCTTCTCCAAAAAATTGACTTACCCATTAATAAAGCAAAAAATAAGCCATTAATATTAGGGCATGCTATATTTTTATAAGACTATGTATCTAAATAGAAAAACGACGCTAGGTGCGTCGTTTTAGGGAAGGGAGTTAGTTTAATCACTTCTTTTGGTAAATAATACCAGGGTTGCACCTAACCATATCAAACTCAGTACTTAGGCCAGTTAGGGACTCTGACGCGCCTAAAAATAGGTAACCGTTTGGATTTAACGCTTGTGCAAACTGGTTAATAATTTTAGCTTTTATTTCAGGCGCAAAATAAATTAGTACATTTCGGCAAAAAATAATATCAAACTTGCCCATTAACGCGTAAGAATCAAGCAGATTTAAATGCCTAAAACTAACTTGCTTTTTTATTGTATCGTTTACTTGTGCCATACCGTTGCCGCTGTCTTTAAAAAACTTTTTACGACGCTCTGCAGATAACCCTCTGGCGAGTGCCAGCGCGTCATACTCTGCATTTTTACACATATCAAGCATGGTATTAGATATGTCGGTACCAATAATTTGTGCCCCCATACGAAGCACACCTGGTTGCTTAGCACTAAATTCAGCAACCGACATAGCTATTGAATAAGGTTCTTGGCCTGACGAACTGGCAGCAGACCAAATTTTTAAAGGTCTTCTTAAATCTTTAAATTCAGGGAAAAGCTTGTTTTGGAGCAACTCAAATGGGTATTGATCTCTAAACCACAAAGTTTCGTTGGTGGTCATTGCATCAACAACAGCGGCTCTTAATTGCCGCTCGTGAGGCCCGAGAGTTTTACTAACCAATTCCGATAAAGATCCCACATTAAATCGAGTCATTAACGGAGCAAGTCGGCTTTTAACTAAATACTGTTTATTTTCACCTAAAACAATGCCGCATTGCTGCTCTAAAAACGAACGAAACTGGTCGTATTCACTTTGCTGCAAATCTTTATTATTCAAGTTAGTAGCACCTATTTTTGTTAATCACAATGAACCCACTTTTTAACCGCTGTTGCTAATTCATCTGGATTAAATTTAGCAATAAAGTCATCTGCCCCTACTTTTTCAATCATCGCTTGGTTAAAAACACCACTCAAAGAGGTATGCAAAATAACATGCAAAGGTGCAAGTTTGGGATCTGCTTTTATTTCAGCTGTTAAGGTATAGCCGTCCATTTCTGGCATTTCAACGTCTGAGATAAGTAATGCTACTCGCTCTGTAATATCATTTTTACAATCAAGCTCTGCTATTTCTTTAAGCCTAATTAAAGCTTCCTTACCATTTTTAGCAAGCTCTGTTTGAACACCTAGCGGCTCTAAGGCTCGTTTAACTTGATTACGGGCAACAGCAGAGTCATCTGCAATAAATACGATACGTTCGCCTAAATCTCTTTGAATATCGCCACTTTGTGCAACTTCAGCACTTACTTCTGTGTTTACTGGACAAATTTCGTTGAGAATTTTTTCTACATCGAGAATCTCGACTAATTCATTTTCGATTTCGGTCACTGCTGTTAAATATGAATAACGTCCGGCGCCTGATGGCGGTGGCATTATTTTTTCCCAATTCATATTTACAATACGTTCAACTCCGCCCACTAAAAACCCTTGCACAGAGCGATTGTATTCAGCAATGATTATAAAGCTGTCTTTAATGTTGTCGATTGGGCGCCCACCTACAGCCATTGATAAATCAATAACCGAAATGGTTTGACCACGAATATGTGCAACACCACGAATATACGGATTAGATTTTGGCATGCTTGTTAGTGGAGGGCATTGCAGCACTTCTCTCACTTTAAATACATTAATACCAAAACGCTGACGCCCTCTGAGCTTAAATAAAAGTAATTCTAGGCGGTTCTGCCCAACCAACTGTGTGCGTTGGTTTACTGAGTCTAAAATGCCTGCCATTCAAATCTCCTAAAGAAAACAAATAATACGGAACGATAATTGCTTTCTATTTATAAAGCTACATAACATCGCGGGTGCGTCTACTTTTTGACGCAAAATATTTATACCCTGTTTGAAACCATAAGCATAGTCGAAACATTATGAGTTTGTTAAAAAAAATCAGAAGATACAGTGTTTTTTATTTTGTTACTAGCTTGTGCTTTGTATTCCCTTTGCAAGCTAAAGTGTTTAGTAAAGATTTATTACAAGACATGGCCGTTGCTTACATAGCTAAGCAAATTGGTACATTACAAAATACTAATACTCAATTAAGTGCTCTGCCTTTAGACAGTCGCATTCCTGATCGTGTCTGTAATACAGAGCTTGAATTATCAACATCCGATGAGCCACCATTTAACCGCCAAGTAACCTTACAAGCCAAGTGCAATGATGCGCAAACGTGGGCTCAATACGTTCATGTAAGAGTTGTTGAAATGGCTCCAGTTGTTGTTGCCACTGCTAATTTAACCCGCGGTGAAGTAATAACTAAATCGCATTTAAGTATTGAAATGAAACCAACTCACTTTGTACGAATACAGTACTTAGATGATCCCACAATGCTAATAGGTAGTAGAAGTAAACGAAATATTAGAAGTGGTATGCCAGTATTACTAAACCAAATTTGCATGGTGTGTAAAGGTGACTCTGTTAATATTTACGCAAACCTAAGAGGCCTTAGAATTAAAACCACTGGTATTGCTTTAGAAGACGGTACTTTGGGCGAACAGATACAAATAAAAAACAAAAAATCAGGTAAAGTTTTAAATGCGCGAGTAGATGGTGTAGAGTCTGTTCAAGTGAATATTTAATTTAGATTTATACTAAAGTATCCTACGTATATGCCGATAACATGGCATAAGTTGGGTAATATACGGGTTTATTATTATGGTTAATCAAGTTAATGGCAGTAATCAACAAGCTAATGCGTTAACAAATGCAAAGCAGCAACAAGTTGATTTAAAAAAAGATAACGCAAATACACAAGCTGCTCAGGCCCCTTCGCCTAAAGCTGCAAGTGATTCTGTAAGTTTAACGCCGCAAGCGCAGCAATTAAAAACGCTTCAGGATAAAGCACAGCAATCGCCTGGCTTTGACAGCGATAAAGTTGCTGAGCTAAAAAAAGCAATAACTGAAGGTAAATACCAAGTGGACAGTGAAAAGCTTGCTAAAAACTTAGCTGATTTTGAGTTTAACGTGTATGGCTGATCATAATAGTTTAATTAGCGTAAAGCTAAACCAACAAGTAAGTTGTTTAGACTCTTTACACACGCTATTAAACGATGAGCTTACTGCTATTGCCTCACGACGTGGTGCTGGTTTAAAAGAAATTGCCCAACAAAAAATGTCTTTTTTAACTAAGCTAAGCACTCTAGATAAAGAGCTAAGTAAGCTAATTGCCAGTAACGATACACAAAATCCTGAAATATCTGAGCTAATAAGCCAAGTTAAAACGCAACTTGCGCAATGCCAAAAACAAAATAATGTTAATGCTCATGCTGCCCGTCAAGCGCAGCTTAGTGTTAAACAATTAAAAGAGATATTAATTGGCGCACCAACGTCAATGACCTACGACCAAGCCGGTAAATCTGTAAATACCGAGAGTAAACTGGTTCGTAATCTAAAAGCGTAAGCCCAAAATTTTACATTAAAAAAGCCTTATTGATAAATCAATAAGGCTTTTTTAATGTCCTTGTCTCGTCCTGAAATGTGTTTACACATTTAGGATTTATTATGACCAAGTCAAATAATACACCGCTCAAACGAACACAACGAGATTATTCATTAGGCTTTAAATTACAAGTTGTCGACGCTGTAGAAAAAGGCGATATGACTTATAAACAAGCCCAAAAAATTTATGGCATACAAGGTCGTTCAACCGTGCTTACTTGGTTAAGAAAACACGGTAAGATGGATTGGACTCAATCACCTAAAGCTAAAGAAAGTCCCGCTCAAAAAATCAAACGCCTCGAACGAGAGCTTGAAAATGAGCATTTACGTAACCTGTTACTCAATGAAGTGGTTAATATTCTTGACGCTGAGCATGGGACAAGCCTTCGAAAAAAGTATATTGCCAAGGAGCAAGAAGCCTTCAAAAGCAAAAAATAGTTAGCTTAGAACGTGCTTGCAAGCTGCTTGGTATAACGAGACAAGCGATATATCAACGAGAGAGTAGAGCTAAATTGCGTGCGATTGAACTCGCACCCGTTAAAGCGATGGTATTGGAAATACGACGCTTTATGCCGCGTTTAGGCGGAAGAAAATTATACTTTCTACTTAAACCCAAATTCATAGAGCAAGGCATAAGTTTAGGTCGAGACGCTTTCTTTAGTTACCTGAAAAATGAACATTTATTGGTTAAGCCTAAGCGTAGTTATACAAAAACTACGTTTAGTAAACATTGGATGAAAAAGCATCCTAATTTACTTAAAGATAGGCAGCCATCGAAGCCAGAAGAGGTATTTGTAAGTGATATAACCTACGTTCAATCAGCGCAAGGTGTTCACTATCTATCGCTAGTAACTGATGCGTATAGTCGAAAAATTATGGGATATGAACTCAGTGATGAAATGAAGGCGACAGATGTGGTTAAGGCATTAGATATGACCATCAATAATCGTCAGTATCAATGTAGTACGATTCATCATTCAGATAGAGGGTTGCAGTATTGCTCGCGGGTATATCAAGTAAAGCTTAATGAAAATGGCATTATTCCATCAATGACCGATGGCTATGACTGCTATCAGAATGCACTGGCGGAGCGTATTAACGGCATATTGAAACAGGAGTTCTTACTCTATAAATGCCAAAATCTAAAAGAGCTACGTGAACTCGTCGAAGAATCAATATTAATATACAATGAAATGAGGCCGCATTTGAGTTTAGGAATGAAAACACCAAACCAAGTGCACAAAAAAGACCAGGAGCAAAAGCTACTGGCCTTCATTTAAAACCGTCAACGTATTTTAGGACGGGACAAACGTTTATATGCCTTATTGTGTGGTCTGGCTTTGCTAATTTGGATGAAGTTGCTCGTGGCGAGGGCCGTGTTATTCCCTCTAATAAATTACAGCTTATTCAATCTTATGACGGCGGTATGGTCGAAAAAATAAATGTCCGAGAAGGCCAAATAGTAAACGAGGGGGATGTACTCATTAAAATAGACCCTACCCGCTTTATTTCTAGCTTTAGAGAAAATCAATCCAAGGTTGAATCGTTAAGTGCAAAAGTTGCGAGGCTCAGAGCGCTCACTCAAAAAAAGGAGCTCGTATTTAAAGAAGATGTTATAAAAAATGCACCTCAGGTGGTTCAACACGAACGCTCTCTTTATTTGAGTAACAGCCAAGAGTTGAAGCAACAGGTAAGTATACACAAACGCCAACTAGAGCAGCGACACCAAGATTATATTGAAGCAAAAGCGGCACTTCAGCAACATACCAGCGCGCTACGCTTAACAAACAGGGAGCTTAAAGTGACCCGCCCATTGTTACGCACCGGTGCTATTTCGGATATAGATATTATTCGTTTAGAGCGTCAAATAGTTGATTTAAACGGCGAGATAAACAGAACCAAAGCAGTTATAAATAGGAGTCTTTCGGCCATTAACGAAGCTAAAAATAAGGTAACCGAAGTTGAGCTCGTTATGATTAACCGCTGGAACAATGAACTCTCCGAAGCGCTACTGCGACTAGATTCAATTAAAGAAACTGAATCTGGCTTAGCCGATAAAGTAACTCAAACTGAAATACGCTCTCCTGTTAAAGGCACTGTACAACGATTATTAGTTAATACTGTTGGCGGTATTTTACAGCCAGGTAGTGATGTTATGGAAATTGTCCCGCTTGACGATCAACTTGTAGTAGAGGCAAAAATCCCGCCTAAAGACATTGCATTTTTACGCCCTGGGCAATCTGCAATGATAAAATTTAGTGCCTACGACTTTGCCGTATATGGTGGCCTTGAAGCCGAAGTATTACATATAAGTGCCGATACAATTACAGATGACCGCGAGAATACCTTTTATTTGGTGCAGCTAAAAACCACCAAAAATAATTTTTCAAAAGAGCTGACTATTATTCCAGGAATGACCACTCAAGTGGATATTATTACCGGTAAAAAAACCGTACTTGAGTATATTTTAAAACCGGTTCTTAGAGCTACATCGCAAGCAATGACAGAGCGTTAAAACATTTTATAAACGGAGATATAATGCGCCAAAGTATTTTTATTACACAGCCTGAATTTGAGTCGAAACACTGGCATACAGCGTTTCCTGGTTGTTTGATATGCACAAAAGAACCACACAGAGTCACGGCATCAAGTATTATTTGGTTTTTGGTCGGCACACCTAATTGGCTTGAGCTTGTTAAAAAGTATTCTCAGCAACGTTTACTGGTTATAGTTATGACCAACGAACTAGACATAAATCAACTAAGAAGTGCGCTTGAAGCAGGCGCTAGGGGGTATGTAGAAGCACTCGCTACTAAAGTAATTATTGAACAAGTACTTGAGGCAATTTATACTGGCGGAATATGGTTACCAGGGCAATTACTATCTAACTTAGTAGGTGCTTTATCAAATACACCGTTTAAATATGCGAGCACATGCGAGCTTGATGTACTCACAAAGCGAGAACGTCAAGTAGTTGATATTGTTGTAACAGGTGCAACTAATAAGCAAGCTGCAGAATCTTTAAATATTACAGAACGCACAATTAAAGAGCATATGAGCTCTATATTTAATAAGCTAAAAGTTCGCGACCGTATTCAATTAATGTTAGTTGTAAAAGGGCATTAACCGCACCGTTAATGCCTATTACTTACTCTTTAATAACCCCATCAAAACCTAAGTTAATAAGTGTATCTATATCATCTTGGCTTGTTACACCTTGAGCCACCACTTTAATGCCAATAGAGTGAGCTAACGTACACACCCCTCGCAAGAATGTTTGGTTATCTTGGCTATAACTAATATTGTGCCCATAAACGCTATCAACCTTAATCATTTCAAGCCCAAACTCCTGAATTTTTTCAATTTTAGTAAACTCAGGGCCTACACGTTTTAACGCCACCTTAGCGCCCATACATCGAGCCTGCTCACAAAAACCTTTAAATATTTTAATTTCGCTAACAGCAATACTCTCTCGTATATCAAAGCAGATTTTAGAAGCTAAATCAGGAAATGCCGACAGATAGGTAAGGATTGAAGCAAGCGCAGCATCATCAAGTAACGTTTGGGCAGATAATTCAACCGAAATCAGTTCACTTGGTGGCTCAATACTATAATGAGCCACCAACGCCTTAATTAAACCCCAATCTAAACGCGCTAATAACTTTAATCGGTTAGCCTACTGGTAGTAGTAACTAGCACGGTATACTTGCCCACCAAGCTTTAGGCTCAACCCTAATTGATTTTGCATTACCTGCCCTGTAAAGCTCGTTACTGGGTAAGTATTTATTTCTAAATTATTATTGTTGAGTGACTCTTCTATGGCATTTTTCCAGCTAGTTGCATTATCAAACAGCTCACTTTCCTGCTTGATTTGAGCTACTTTTGCTTGTACATCAGATCGTTTACCCGATGATTTTAAAAGTTCATCCGCACGCTTTAATGCATCAAATCGCGTGTCGTCTTTTTAAATATAAGTACAGCTGTGGGGTATCGCTAGCTTAACGTTTTTATACTCTTCAACAAACGATTGATGCATCAATAAAATACGTTCACTGATTGCTTGAATATCATCAATATCACTAAATAAAACTGTAAAATCGCTGTGAGAAATACGTGCAATGTAATTTTCAGAAAAGTGTTCTTGGTTGTTCTCTAAGAAGCTAACCAACATCTGTGAAAATCGACGTAGAAAGTTAACCATTTCTACTCGTCCCACTTCCTCACTTACGCGATCGAGGTTAACAACCCTAAATAAAAACAAGGCACCATGGGCATGATCTTTTGATTTCTGTAAGTGAGCCTCAAGTGTTGCACCAAAGTATTCTCTATTTGCTAAACCAGTTAGCTCATCGTGTTGCGATTTAAATCTAAGCTCTTCTAAACGTTTATTATCTTCTTTAATAATACGGCTAAAACTGGTAGATAATTGGTTCATTGATTGCACTAAACGTGCAAACTCAAATGTGCGCGGAACGCTCGATTTAATAAAACGTTTTTCACCAAATGCATTAGCCTGATACACAACATCATCTAGTGGTTTTAATATCCTACTTAAAAAGTAAGCACTAACTATACAAGCAAAAAAAGCGACAATTAAAAAACTAAAAAATAGTTTAAGCGCACTTTCCCATAAGGCTTGCTCAGCATATTGACTATGACTTTCTATAAACAAAGTACCAAACTGCTGCCAACCATCATTTACTTGCCCAACCCCTGGCTGTACATTTAATCCATACATTGCTCTAAACCACTGCGGAGCCGTCGCTTTAAGTTCATCGGTAAACGTGCGTTTAACAATCACCTCACCATTAGGGTTTTGTAGTTCTATTCGCTTATAGTGACCGGTATCAAATGTGGCCGATACTAATAATTCAAGCTCAACGGGGTCTTTATCTAATTGGCTGATCATTAACGCGAGTGAACTGGCATTATCTACATTTTTTAAGTACAGCTGGGTCGAAAAATAACTTTTAGCCGAATTAGTGCTAATTAAAACACTACTTATAAAGCCTACAAAAATAACAATTAATAATGCAATCCACAGCTCTTGCCTGAGTGTTATTTTTCGTTTTTTAAGATACTTAGATAAGGAAAATGATGCCATTACCACATAACTCCTTCTTTGGTTGTCTGCTCCAAAATTTTACGCCAGCGTGAAAGTCTTGCTGTTGGGCTGGCTACACTTTTGGTTGAATTATTAGCCCATAAACCTTGGCTGTTAAAGCTAAAAACAGGGCTTAAATCTACACGTTTTGCAGCAGGTAAAACCTTTGTTATTAAACTGTCTAAAATAAGTGGCTGAGCGTTTGGTGTAGCAAAGTAACCTAACACCATATGTGCTTGCGTTTTGTTAGTGCCCGCAATTTTTGCTTTTACATAAATAAGGCGTAACTTGTCGTCGCTCACACCTAACGCTCTTAAGCTGATATATTTTGCTATTGCGTAATCTTCGCAATCACCGAGGCCCCTGCCTAATGTTTCTAAAGGGGTTGCCCAATAATCGTTTTGTTTCCAAAGCTAAATATCAGTTTGGTAGCGTAAATTACGCGCAAAAAAATCATTAACAATAAGAATTTGTTGTTGCTCTGGCTTGTTTTGAGTTTGCACCAACATGCTTTGCCAGTTGCGAGCAACTGCCGCTCGCGCAGGCCCGTATTTTTGACCCATGAGCTCTATAAAGGTATTAAATTGAATAGTTAGTCGGCTTGCAAGCACACCACTGGAGAGTACAAAAAACAGCAATAGGTAGCGCAAATTAGCTTTGCACCATATAAATAATTGAGGATTTAAATGACTTGGCTTAATCGCCATTTACAGAGCCACTGTTAATATAAGTGGCAATAAAATACATCTGTTGAGCACTACACAATCTGCTTAAAATTAATCCTAACAACAGCATAGCACTCAATATAGGAGGATGAGATATTTTGAATAACTTTTTTAATAAACGTTTCTAGTAGTACGTTACTTTTTTAACTTCACGAGGTTTTACTTCACCTATGTATAAATCGTGCACACGCTTCATATTAAGCTCAAGCTCGGTCACGTAAGTGTCATCTACCGCGTAAGTTTTAATTATTTGTGCACCTTTAATAAGCCCCTGCACTTTACTTTCTAAGTAATCGTCTTGAGCAATTGAACCTTCCACCGTTGTTCCTGCGGTAATTTTTTGCCCATATACTTGCTCAGTAAGCTCGCGGTAAGCTTCAAGCTTAGAAGCCTTAATGGCCATAAGTTGCTTTTGCGACGCGTTAGCGCCTTTTTGCAAGCTAATAGGTGCATACCCTATCGCTTTTAAAACGGGGTAATTATTTGGCTCTACATATTTATATTCAACATGCTTATCAAAAACGCTGCTACAACCACCTAAGGTTAAACACCCAAGTGTAATAAGTAATGAAATTGCTCGCATAGCATTTAGCCCTTGTATAGTAATTAGCAGTACATATGCACGTTTAATGCCATTTATAGCATTACTAATAATTACCAAATAACATTGGTACAGTCCTTGCTCTACCTAGTTAATAGCTAACGTTTAATTGGAGTAAAAGTATGAAGTCGTTTTTATCATTGGCATTTGCAGGATTAAGTGCAACGGCATTATTAACGTTCTCCCCTTTTACTAAAGCGCAGTGGTATGAATCAACGGGTCACGCGAACGTCCAAAATGGTGATACGAGCGCTGCCAAATCTGCCGCTATAAAAGATGCGATTACACAGGCGTTAGTGTTCTCTGGCGCACGGGTTAGCTCTGTGCAAACCTTGGTAGATGGCGTGTTAATGCAAGATCAGCTAAAAATTAGCAGCCACGGCGAAATTCAAAAAATTGAACTGGTCAGCGAAAATAAATACGACAATAAATTTGCCGTTACATTACGGCTCGATATTTTTTCTCAAACAGAGCAATGCCCACAAAATAGTTTTAATAAGTTTGTGGCCGTTACACAAAGCCAACTTGTTCATCGTGAACATGCCAAAATGGGTCAAATATTTGACGTAAGCAAAGCGATTAGCAAAAATATTTTTACTTCCCTGCAAAAATCAAAAATGAGCGCAGTGCCTATTGCTTACTATAATAATGCAATAAGCGTTGATAAATACTTTTCGCAGCAGCACGACTATTCAAATGCCCAATTAGAAGAAATATCTTCGCGCAGTAACGCTCAATATGTTCTGCTTAGCCGAATAACCAGCCTTTCGACTAGCGACAAACTCAATAACGATTATGCATTTTGGCAAGACGAGGCGTATGAGCGCAGTTACAACATTGAGTTTGCACTGTTTGATGGCACTACCTATGAGCAACTTTGGCAAAATAGTTACCATACTCAAGCAATTTGGCCATTTGAAAAAACAACCATAGTTGATGTTAATAGTGATAGGTTTTGGCAATCACCTTATGGGCAAAGCATAACCGATATCAACCAATCAGTAAGTTATGACATTCAAGCAGCCATGGCGTGTTTACCTACTCAAGGTAAAATAATGCATATGGAAAATAGCAAAATCGTTATTAACTTAGGTAAAGCTCATGGGTTAAAAAAAGGCCAAATGCTAAGCATTGCGCACCATAACTATTTAACCGACGCGGCAGGTAATGTTATGCCACACACCATTACCACGCTTAATAAAATTCGCGTTGAGCAGCTTTATCAGCAAACCGCAGTAGCTGTCAGTATTGATTACAAACCACTACCTGGCGTGCAAATTAACGATGTTGTAGAAATAATCAGCCAAGATCTTTAGAGTTTTTTACTCAATTTAGCTTTTAAATTAGGGTGAGCCGATAACCACTCGCCCAATTGTTCTACACCAGATAAATGCGGATAATGCTTTCTGCATGCAAACACCACATTACGCTGCTGATTAGGGAATATAGGCAAGTAATCAATCCCTACACGGTCGGTACATGCCAACTTTGGTACAAATGTAATACCGTCATCCATAGCCACTAACGCTAATAATGTTTCTAAACTATTACCTTTATACTGGTTAGATACATCGACTCCTGCAGAAAAACAAAACTTTTGGGCTTGATCTTTAAAGCAATGGCCATCACTTAACATTAATAGGCTGCATCCTTGAAGATCGCTCAGCGCTACTTTTTTATGCTTAGACAGCGCGTTATCGTGTGATACCGCCACTAAAAAGTCTTCTTTGTATAAAGCAACCGTATGGTAATTAATAAGCTCTGGCACATCGGCTAAAATAGCAAAGTCGAGTTCCCCCTTGTTTAAAGCTTCTAAAATTGTTGCTGTTTGCATCTCAATAAACGAAAACTGGCTATCAATAAATGCCGCTTTCATCGATGTTAATAACGCAGGCAACAAGTAAGGCGCAATGGTAGGAATAATACCAATAGTTAATTTACCTTGTAGAGGCTCGTTAGAAGTAGCAGCAAGTTCTTTGAGTATTTGCGTATGTTCTAAAATAATCTCTATTTGTGTCAACAAACGTTCACCTTTTGCTGTTAAGGTAACTTGCTTGGTTGAGCGATCAAATAAAGTAACGCCAAGCTCATTTTCGAGTTTTTTTACTTGGCCACTTAATGTAGGCTGGCTTACAAAACATGCATCGGCAGCTTTGCGAAAGTGTTTATATTGCGCTATTGCTTTTACATATTCAAAATCTTTTAAGTTCATATTCAGCTCTACGTGATAGTTTATAACTATCAGTTTAATACAAACAAACGATTGGAACTATATTTAATTATTCACCATAATGGCTATCAACAAATCAAGAGGAACAAAAATTATGTTAAACAATATCGAAGGTCAAACAATCCCAAGTGTTACATTTGCAACTCGTCAAAATAACGATTGGAAATCAGTAACAACAGATGACATTTTTAAAGGTAAAACGGTTGTAGTGTTTTCACTACCAGGTGCATTCACACCAACATGTTCATCAACTCACTTACCACGTTACAACGAATTAGCAGGCGTACTAAAGCAAAACGGCGTTGACGAAATTGTATGTTTATCAGTAAACGATACCTTTGTAATGAACGCATGGGCTGAGCATCAAGAAGCGCAAAACATTACTTTATTACCAGACGGCAACGGCGAATTTACTGACGGCATGGGCATGTTAGTAGACAAGAGCGACCTAGGCTTTGGTAAGCGCAGCTGGAGATACTCTATGCTGGTTAAAGATGGCGTGATTGACAAAATGTTCATCGAGCCAGATTTACCAGGTGACCCGTTTGAAGTATCTGACGCAGACACAATGCTTGATTACATCAACCCTAAGCAAGCTAAACCAGAACCAGTAAGCATCTTTACTAAACCTGGCTGTCCTTTCTGTAAAAAAGCGAAAGAGCTTCTTGCAGAGAAAGGCTTCGCATATGAAGAGATTGTTATGGGTGCAGGCGCATCACTTACAAGTCTTAAAGCTGTATCTGGTCGTGACACTGTTCCACAAATATTCATTGGTGGTAAACACATCGGTGGTTCAGACGACTTAGAAAAATACTTTGCTTAATTAATAAGTAAATTAAATACCTAACGTTAGTAGGTAAAAAATAGGGGCTTTTATGCCCCTATTTATTAGAGGAAAATACTATGAAAGAATTGCAAACCGATGTTGTTGTTATAGGTGCTGGCACTGCAGGTTTAAGTGCATACCGTAACGCTAAACAGTTCACACAAAACGTATTAATGATCGAGTCAGGCCCATACGGCACAACATGTGCACGTGTTGGTTGTATGCCAAGCAAATTATTAATTGCCGCAGCTGAGGCAGCTCACTCAATTGAAATGGCACCTGCATTTGGTGTACACAGCTCAAAACCTGTAATTGATGGCAAAGCAGTAATGGCGCGTGTTAAAAGTGAACGAGATCGCTTTGCAGGATTCGTAGTAGAAGCCGTAGATGAGCTACCTGATGTTGATAAAATTCGTGGTTACGCTAAATTTTTAGACACAAACCGCGTACAAATAGACGACCATACAATTATTACAGCAAAACGCTTTGTAATTGCCACAGGTTCACGCCCTTCATATCCTGGCGTATTTAATAACTTTGGCGACAAACTTATTATAAACGACGACGTATTTGATTGGGATGACCTACCAGAATCAGTCGCTGTATTTGGCCCTGGTGTGATAGGTCTTGAAATTGGCCAAGCACTTAGCCGACTAGGCGTAAATGTAAAACTATTTGGTGTAGGCGACGCAATTGGCCCACTTACAGATCCAGTCGTAAAAGACTACGCAAATACTGTTTTTGCTGAAGAATTTTTTGTAGATACCGACTCAAACGTATCTGACATGATGCAAGTTGGCGACAAAGCACAGCTAACTTACACCGACAAACAAGGTGAAAAACACACCGAACAGTTTGACTACGTACTTGCAGCCACAGGCCGAGTACCTAACGTAGATAAACTAGGCCTTGAAAACACAGGCATTGAACTTGATGAACGCGGCGTACCGCACGCAGACACTCACACAATGCAGTGTGGTGAGTCAAACATATTTATAGCAGGCGATGCGAGTAACATGCTACCACTGCTACACGAAGCATCTGACCAAGGTGCTATTGCAGGTCAAAATGCAGGGCGCTTCCCAGATGTACGTATAGGTCTGCGCAGAGCAAAAATTGCAGCTGTATTTAGCGACCCGCAAATAGCAATGGTAGGCGAAAGCTACAAGCAAATTACTGACCGATTAGGCCCATGCGGTTGTTTTGAAGTCGGCGAAGTCAGCTTTGAAAACCAAGGCCGTAGCCGAGTAATGCTTAAAAACAAAGGTCATATGCGTGTATATGCAGAGCAAGGTACAGGCTTATTTTTAGGTGCAGAATTTATTGGCCCACAAGCCGAACACATTGCTCACTTACTAGCATGGGCTGTACAAAACAAAATGACCGTACCTGAAATGCTTGATATGCCATTTTACCACCCAGTCATTGAAGAAGGGTTACGTACCGCCCTTCGCGACTTAAACGCCAAACTTAAATTTGGCCCAGACATTGTAAATTCATGTATGGAATGTGGCCCAGGCGCATAACCTATTTACTACACATACAAACTTGCTAAGTAAAAGCCAAAACTAACGTTTTGGCTTTTTTATGTGTTTTTTTAAGCTGACCTCTCAAAAAAAATTTTAGCTGTTACACTTAATTGATAATTCAATTAAAAAAGATGGAATAGCTATGCCCAATAATAAATTTAGACTAGTCACTCGCAGCGATTTTGATGGCTTAGTTTGTGCCGTATTGCTCAAAGACTTAGACCTAATTGACGATATTTTATTTGTTCATCCAAAAGACATGCAAGATGGCAAAATAGACATTACCGAAAACGACATTACGACCAACCTCCCCTACGTTGCAGGCTGTCATATAGCATTCGATCATCACCTTAGCGAAACCGTTCGTAACTCAAGCGACATAAAAAACCATATTATTGACCCAAAAGCCCCATCAGCAGCTCGCGTAGTGTACGACTACTATGGCGGCGCTGAAAAACTTCCCAATATTCCTGTTGAAATGATGGACGCGGTAGACAAAGGTGATGCTGCTCAGTTTTCTAAAGACGAGATATTAAACCCAACAGATTGGGTATTAATGAACTTTATTATGGATGCGCGAACTGGACTTGGCCGTTTTCGCGAGTTTAAAATTTCAAATTACCAATTAATGATGAAACTGATTGATGCGTGTAAAGATCAGAGCATCGAAGAAATCTTACAAATGGAAGACGTAGCCGAGCGTGTTGCTTTATATAACGAGCATAACGAAAAAGCTAAAGAGCAAATTTCTCAATGCGCTACCGTTCATAAAAACTTAGTAGTCCTTGATTTAACTCAAGAAGAAACCATTTACGCCACCAACCGATTTGTTATTTATGCCATGTACCCCGACTGCAATATCTCGATTCATAAAATGTGGGGCCTTAAAAAGCAAAACGTAGTGTA
Organism: Pseudoalteromonas sp. SWYJZ98; assembly: GCF_015864495.1. Lineage (NCBI taxonomy): Bacteria > Pseudomonadati > Pseudomonadota > Gammaproteobacteria > Alteromonadales > Pseudoalteromonadaceae > Pseudoalteromonas > Pseudoalteromonas sp. SWYJZ98. The sequence continues at coordinate 150,992 of NZ_JADYXA010000005.1, forward strand.
TGCCGTTGGTAAATCAATCACTAACCGCAGTTCAAACACCAACGTTGGCGAGCTGTGCTTAAAATATAATGGTGGCGGACATTTAAATGCTGGTACTTGCCAAGTAGAAACAAGTAAATCTGAAGCCGTGCTTAGTGAGTTAATCGATAAAATTACAAGTGATGGTTAATATTAACTTACAATAACCAGAGTCATATAATAGCTCTGGTTATTTTAGTAGAGTGAGTTTTAATCACTCTTTTTCATATAAATTTCTGTAATCATAAAAAATAATGACCTCATGTTAGATACTAAAAACTTCGAAAAAACACTTTATCAAGATACCAAAAAAGCGTTTAAAAACATTATACAAAAATACGGTAACGATCTTTATGTAATGGGCTTTTACCACACAGGTAGCTACTCACTACTTCCAATGTTTAATACCTTATCGGATTTAAAAAAAATATTTGAAGAAGAGTACGGCAATGATGTAAGTAGTTTCTACATGGCTAAATGGAATCCAGAAGACTACCCCACGCTTGAGGATTATTCCGAATACTTTGATGAAACAACTCTAGAGTGTCAAAAACTAGAAAACAGCATTGATTTGTTTCAATCAGATATAGAAGCAATGGATAATTGGCATCAATGGCTTACAACCATGGAGAAAGTGCTCATACAATTAGATACCGAAGGAATATTTTCAAATGGTATCGAACGCGAAAAAATTACTTTAGCAATACTCGCCTATGATGAAGAAGAAAGTATTCAATTTAAAAGAATCAAACGACTTAACCCACCAGCTGTTCTAGCACAAATTCAAACTGACTTTGAAGCCATGATTACAGAGCGTGAAGAATACGAAAAAGAAGCTTCAAGCGCCTTTAATTAAAAAAGCGCAACACGACTACATATACGCTATACACAAAGTATAAGGAAGGGAGTTAAAATATAACTCATTGATTTAATTGGTAGCCCCTGCAAGAATCGAACTTGCAACTGCCCCTTAGGAGGGGGCCGTTATATCCATTTAACTAAGAGGCCACAAATAAGCTGTGTGCTTAGAGGTGTGAATTATAACGGCATCTGGTTTTTTATATCAAGCGACAACTGAACTTAATTACTTGATAAGTATATATCTTCTTTATTTAGTACATAAATTGGGATTAGTTTTCGACTACTCGCGACGATTTTTTTTGTATGCGCGTTAATTACACGTGTATTTACAACAACAGCATCACTGCGATAAATTAATGTACCCGCTAATACATGGCTCGCCATTTGCTCTTCGCTAAGCTTTTCAATATCACGCGAGAAAGCAAAATCACCACGGCTATTTACATCTATTGTTTGGGTTGTTTTAAAATCAACCACGCCATAACCAAACTTTTGTAACTGATGAATTAACGTTTCAGAAATTTGATTACCCAATTGGTTGCTTTTAGTAAGCGATGAATCAAGATCTACTAAGGTAGTAACGGCAATATTAATATTGGTGTCGGTATCACTTTCAAATTCAAGCGTATCAACCAGATCAAGTGCCATTTGCTCTACATAGTTAGCAAGTGTTTTATGGTGCTTAAGTGGTGTGAACTGCTGAGATGGATCGTATTCAACTTGCGATTGTATTGCTTGATTGTTATAAGCAACATTAAGCTGATCATTACCACCGTTTACTGTGTAATCTGTTCGTGTTGTGTTTTCGTTATGCTCATTATTTTGCGTCATTGAGCAGCCTGTTAACCCAATTAAAGTAGTAAATCCAACGATAGTAATTAGTATATACGACATAGTTAGCCTCACTTGCTTGCTTGCTTAAGCATTATGCCATCAGTGCGGTAGTTACTATTAAGTGCATCAACAACTGACTGCGGAATAAAACCTTGCGCAGTGCCTACTACGGCTTTGCTTTGCAGCCCAATAATACGTGCATTTACAAGGACTCCTCCTTGACTACTCACTAATGTTCCAGCGAGTACGTATTTAAAGTTTTGATCTTGGTTAAGCTCTAAATAATCTCGACTAAATACAAAGTCTCCTTCAGGTGTAACACGCATGTAGTCGGTTGTTTTAAAGTCAATAACGGGTATACCAAAATTATGTAGCTCGTGCATAAAACTTTCGGATATTTGATTACCCAGTAAACTACTATCATTAAAATCATCATCTAAAAATACAAAACTTGAAACAGCTAATGGTGTTTTTCCATTAACATATTGCAGGTTTTCAACCATGTCTTGCATTATTCCGCGTACATAATGATTTATGTTCTTTCGCATTGGCGGAGTCGGCTTAGTATGACTATTTTTTTGAGCAAAGTGCGATTGAAATAAACGGTCATTGGATACTGGATCTGCAACATCACGCTGATTATTAACGAGTTGCATTGTTTGGTTATTATTTTGAACCTGGGCCTCGTCTGTACCTGTATTCATACCACTTAGTATATGCGAACAGCCAAAGCCCAGAGGTAAGCATAATGTAATTAATAGGTTTTTCATTTTGTGCTCCAAATTAGTATTCGCTTCGGTATAAAAGTCCGTCACGCTGCTGAATTTTCTCATTGCCCCACATTACATTAATTGGGATCTCGGTACTTCCCGCAGAGAGCACCTGTTTATTTTCTATATTCACAAGCCGTGCATTAACTATGTATGCATGCTGCTGGCGAGTCACTGTTCCTGTGATAACTAAGTCAATATTTTGGCGATTACGTAATTTACTTAAATCGCGACTTAAAATACTGTCTGAGTTTTCTGATAAAGAGAGGTTATTCCCAAGTCTGTACTCAACGGTGTGATAACCCAGTTGAGTAAATTGTGTAAGCAGACTTTCTTGGATCTGCTGACTTAAGCCTGAGGCCTGCCCTGTCACTAATTTAGTATCTAGTGCATCTGCATAAAAGAAGCTACTAACGCCAACACGTGCATTAGCATTTAAGGCTCCATTTAGGTGGTTAAGTTGCGAAGTTAAATTAACTACATAATCATTAACCGTAAAAGGAGCCATGGCCGCTTTAGATGCATTTGTAGGCACACTTGGTTCTGGTGGTGGCACCAAGTTACAAGCAGCTAAATTTAAAAATAATAAAGGCAGTAAAAGGCGCATAATTGCCATCCTCTTCAAAACATACTGAGGATGAAGCAATTTGTATGCCTATATCGTACTTCTGTAAGGTTGTTGAACATAATAGCTAACAAAACATGTTACTTGTTGCTTTATAAGGGCTAAACAATCACTTTTTGCGTCCGCTGAATTACTATAAGCACCTAACTTCAATCGATAAAAAGTTGTGTTATTAACACTTACGGTTTCTACATTTATCTCAGTGGGTGAGATAATATTTTGTGGTATTTTTTATTGGAATTCGCTGAGCTTCTTTTGCAATGCATTTTTATTTTTAAAAGCGGCAATTTGTAAAGCAAACAATGCCGTGTGGGTTTTTAATATGCTTTCGTTATTAACTTCATCATTTACACGAGTATTTAGAGCATCAGAATCATTTAGTTGTTTTAGATTAGTAGCAAGCTGCGTTAATTTATTTTCTAACTTGAGTAGCTCCTCTACTTTTGGTTGAGAGCTTTCCCATTGTGCCGCAGAGATTTTGAGCTGCTCTAAATCAGACTTTTCAATAAGAATCGGTTGCGGGGTTGCTTGAGTCACTTTAACTTGTTGAGATGAGTTACATGCAGATAAAACAAGTACACCCATTAGCATCATGCATTCTAAACTCCATTTTAATAACATTTAACTTCCCTAAAATGACGTTGTTTAGGGGGTTATTTATCCCCTAAACGTATTAAATTATGAAGGGTGTATTTTATGGATAAACAATTTTTAAGCAAGTTTATTAACTACAGCCTTACTGGCTTATCGGTGTAGTTACTTACTATGCAATCGAGTTTATACAGCTTGAATACGTTACAGTCTGCTTTTGCATTTTTAAAGTTTTGGTAAGAGCCAAGTTTTAGCCTGTAAAACATTTTGTCGTTTATTTTGGCGGTTTCTACGTTAGTCAATATTTTGTCTCTAAACAACGGTGCTGCTTTAGTATTTAGCTCTTGCCATGCTTTAGCCACACCTTGCTCTGAGTCAACCGAAGCTACCTGCAAAGCAAATACATGTTTTGGTTTATTTAATTTTACAGCTTGTTTTTTATTGCTGTAGTTTTGCTTAACTTGTTGGCGTGATTTAACATTACGTGTGTTTCGAGGTGAGCGTACAGACTTGCTGCTATACCCTTGATTAGACTGCGCAATAGCTTTGCTGTTTATAATATCAATATGATTTACGAGGTAAGTTATTTCTTTTTCTAATCTTAAAATTCGCTCTATACCTTCGCGTGCTTGTTGCCACTGCATTGCAGCATCTTTTAGCTGAGCAAGCTCCAAGGCTGTAATTGAGACGTAGTCAGGCGAGTTATTTTGAGGTTGTTCGTCAATAGTTTTTATTTCAGGCGTAACGCTGCATGCTGTGCCAAATAAAAGCATTAGCAAGCTAAGTAAAAGCCCAATGTTATTTTTTTTATATATAAACATGTATTTGCTGTCCTGAAAGCAGTGTTTTCACTACATTTCAGTTAAACATTCTCACAAGAAAGCGTTTAACTTTATTTAAGCTGTGAGCTATAAAACTTAGCTCTTCGCATGCTTGTCAGTGTTTTATAAAACACAACGTTGCATACTCCCACCCTTCCTTGAGAGCATTATTTAATACAAATTCAATGCCAGTTAACACAAACTTTACAACACAAATAACAATATGTCTGTAATGACTTAAAAAATTTTATTTTTAGAGAGGCCCCTTTCTTATTTTATTCTAGGGCCTGTTGACCTTTCAGGATTAAAATTTGTTCAATCTAGGGGCCATTTAATCGCGGCGCGAGGTTTGTAACCTAGTGGGCTCGGTAACTGCTCCTGCGTTACCCTACTGGCTTACATCCATGTAAGAATAAGTAAAAACCGAGTAAAGCTTCCGCGTCCTGCTCACGCCCCTTACCTACATCCATGTAGGCAACAAAGAGTAAATTGCCCCGAGGCAGAACCCTTCGGGCAGCGCATGTTTGGCATCTATGCTACGTTATCGCCTATTTATGGGGAATAACCACACTACATAGGCTCTGCCTTGCCTAAATACCAAACAGCCTGCTGAAAATTTAACCTCGAAAGATAAACAGGCCTTGATAAAACTCATAAAAAAGGCGCCGATATAGGCGCCTTTCATGATTTACATTAACTGTTAAATCAGTTTTTTAATAAATGACTTTAATTCATCAGCAAATTCATCGCGACGAAGTGCAAATTCAATAGTTGCTTTTAAATAACCAATTTTACTTCCACAATCGTGGCTACGGCCTTTTATAGCGTATGCATCTACTTTTTCGTGTTCCATTAACATCGCAATTGCGTCAGTTAATTGAATTTCATTGCCTGCTCCTTGCGGAGTTTTTGCAAGTAACGGCCATATGTTTTCGCTTAATACGTATCGACCCACTACAGCTAAGTTAGATGGTGCTTCGTCTACTGGCGGTTTTTCTACCATATTAAAGATTGCTGAGCTTTCACCTTGCTTTAGGTCAACATCGCCTAAATCAACCACACCAAACTTATCTACTTCATCCATTGGTACTGGCTCAACCATTATTTGGCTATGCTTGTTTTGCTCAAAATTAGCGATCATTTCTGCTAAGTTATCTTTTTTAAGATCGCTCTCTACATCATCAATAATTACATCAGGTAGAATAACTACAAACGGTTCGTTACCAATAATAGGCGCAGCACAACTAATAGCATGGCCTAAGCCTTTTGCTTCACCTTGGCGTACGTGAATAATGGTTACGTCTTTAGGGCAGATTGCTTGCACTTCGGCAAGTAGTTGCCGCTTTACACGCTTTTCTAAAGTAGCTTCTAGTTCAAAGCTCGTATCGAAGTGATTTTCGATTGAATTTTTACTTGAGTGAGTTACTAACACTATTTCTTTAATGCCTGCAGCAACGGCTTCGTTTACTACATATTGAATTAAAGGACGGTCTACCACTGGCAGCATTTCTTTAGGAATTGCTTTAGTGGCTGGTAACATACGAGTACCAAGGCCTGCTACTGGGATCACTGCTTTCATTTTATGTTTTCCTTAATCTTTTATTATACTGAAAATGGATATTGAATCGCTTCATGGCATTGATAGCCTGTTACTTCAAAGTCGTCTCGTGTTACCCACGTTTCTATGTCTTTTAATGATTTAATTTCTGGATTAATCTTTAACTGAGGTGAATCAAATGGCTCACGCGTTAACTGCACGTCTCGCATCAGTTCAAGTTGGTTTTCGTAAATATGTGCATTAGCAATTTTATGATACGCCTTACCCGCTTTGTGGCCGGTAATTTGAGCCACTAACGCAAGCAACACAAAACACTGAATTTGATTAAAATTAAGGCCAAGTGGCACATCACAGCTTCGCTGGTATGACGTTAAATATAGCGTATCACCAAGTAAGGAGAAAGTGTGTGTATGCATACACGGGCGCAGGCAACCAAGCTCAAACTCACCTGGATTATAAAACGTGATTATTTCACCACGGTCATCAATGCCATTTTTTAAGTTATTAATAACTTTGGAAAGCTGATCAAGCGTTGAGCCATCTGGTCGTTGCCAACCACGACCTTGTACGCCGTAAACACGCCCCATGTCATCCTCACCTTTACGGTTAGGATTATTAAGCCATGCATTGTTATCGTTTGCGTTAGCATCCCACGTTTTACAGCCAATTTCACGAAATTGCGCAGCGCTGTCGTACCCGCGTAAATAGCCTAGCAATTCAGCAATCGCGGCTTTGTAATAACTTTTGCGTGTAGTGATCATCGGAAACTGATTATTAGCCACATCGTATTCTAAATCAGCATTGATAACGGTTAAACAACGCGTACCTGTACGTTTGTTTTCGACCCACTGCCCTTCGTCAACAATACGCTGACATAATTCTAAATATTGTTTCATGCTTTTCTTATTATGCCTTAGCTGGTGTAACGTGTTGTGGTTTCTTATATGCCCAAATTAATAAGCCTAAACCACCCACTATCATAGGAAGTGAAAGTATTTGCCCCATTGAAATAAAGTCGGCAAATAAACCTAGTTGTGCATCAGGTTGGCGGAAATATTCAATACAGAATCTAAACACGCCGTAACCTAATAAAAACACTCCGGCTACACTGCCTGCTGGGCGCGGTTTTTTAATAAACCATTGCAGGATTAAAAACAGCACTAAGCCTTCAAAAAATGCTTCGTATAATTGCGATGGGTGACGCGCAAGCGGACCGCCCGTTGGAAATACCATTGCCCATGGCACGTCGGTAACTCGGCCCCATAATTCACCGTTTATAAAGTTACCAATACGCCCAGCCAAAAGCCCTACAGGAACCAGTGGTGCAACAAAATCGCCCACTTGAAGAAGCGACTTTTTACGCGTCCACGAAAAAATTGCGACGGCGGTTATAACGCCAAGTGTTCCACCATGGAACGACATACCACCCTGATCTATCCTAAATAAATACAGTGGGTTTTCTATAAAATAACTAAACTGGTAAAACAATACGTAGCCAATACGCCCACCTAGTATTACCCCTAACATGCCGTAAAACAGTAAATCGCTTACTTGGTCTTTAGTCCAACCCGAATTTGGCTTTGACGCTTGACGATTAGCAAACCACATCGCAAATGCAAAACCTATTAAGTACATTAAGCCATACCAACGTACGCTTAGCGGTCCAACAGAAAAAATAATTGGATCAATTTGAGGAAACTCAAGTGCCATAAAAAATAAACCTTTAGCTAAAAACCATTTTAATTGCGATAACTACAAGCAGCACCGCGAAAACTTTCTTAATTGTATTAACAGGTAAATAGTGAGTTGCTTTGGCGCCAATGGGCGCAACAAACCACGAGGTAATAACAATCCCAAATAATGCAGGTAAATAAACAAACCCGGCAAAACCATGCTCTAAATCGGTAACATGCCAGCCTGCGCTGATGTAACCAATAGAGCCAAATAATGCAATAACAATTCCGCACGCTGCCGCGCAGCCAATTGCTTTTTTTATATCAACCGAAAAATAATTAAGCATCGGTACTATTAAAGCACCACCGCCAATACCAATTAAACCTGATAATCCGCCCATTATTGCAGAAAACCCACCTAAAATAGGACCTGACGGTAACGGTTTATCTGACATCGGTTTATTACGCGCGGATAGCACCATTCTTGCTGCAATAAATACAACACTTATAGCAAATACTGTACGTAATATTTGTTCAGGGATTAAACTTGCTGCAAAGCCACTAATAAGTGCACCTAAAGCCACACCCGACATAACCCATGGGGCAATATCCCAAGGCACGTTATCATTTTTATGATGAGCCAGCGCTGAAGACGTTGAAGTAAATAAAATAGAAGCGAGTGAGGTTGCAATAGCAATTACTAATACATGATCAGCCGACGTTACATTAAATGAGAGTAGCAGAGTGCTTAGTACTGGAACGATAATTAAACCGCCACCAATGCCTAGTAATCCAGCTAAAAACCCAACAATACAGCCTAGTAGTGCGCAGCTTGCGACTAACAAACCTAAGTCATACATAGTAATCTCAAATACCCTTTTAAGGTTTATATATTAAAGGATTATAAAACTAATAGCATCTGTGTATTACAATTAATTAAGCGTATAAGCTTATTTAGGAGTGTAAAACAAATCCCCTAATTTATGCTCTAGCATAAAGCTTCGCGTTAAACGAAGTACTTGTTTGGCTGTGGATTGCGCTAAGCATTCACTTAATAGTTGCTCCATGTCACTGACATTCAAACGCCTAAGAACCCATTTAACTTTATTAAGTGATGATAAGTTCATACTAAGGCGTCTGTAACCCATGGCAATAAGCAAAATAGCACCTTCAGGATCGCCGCCTAGTTCACCACACAAACTAAATGGCAGTTCATATTGCTCACATTCGCGCGCTACTTTATTTAGCACCCTGAGTACGCCCGGGTGATAAGGGCTAAAAAGTTCGGCAACTCGTGCATTAGCCCTGTCTACTGCTAATAAATACTGTGTTAAATCGTTACTACCTACTGAGCAAAAATCGACTTTTTTTGACCACTCAGGAAGCATAAATACACTTGAAGGTACCTCTAGCATTATACCTATGTCGGGTCTTTCTATTGTTTGCTCTGGGTATTTTTCACTTAACTCAAAATAAGCCTGTTCAAATAACGCAAGTGACTCATCAACTTCTTCAGTACCGCTGATCATAGGGAGCATTATTTTTAGATTGCCTAAACCAATATTTGCTTTAAGCATCGCTTTTAATTGATCTAAAAATAACTCTGGGTGATCAAGGCTGATACGAATACCACGCCAGCCTAAAAATGGGTTTTCTTCGGTAATGTTAAAGTAATCGAGTACCTTATCGCCTCCAATATCCAATGTACGCATAACCACAGGATTAGGGTGATAGCTAGTTAGTACTTCCCGATACCAGTTTTCTTGCTCTAATTGCGAAGGAAACTGACCTTTTTGCATAAACCACGCTTCGGTTCGATAAAGCCCCACTCCGTCACAAATATGCGCGCTACTTTGCTCGGTATTAAGCTCAAGGCCTGCGTTTAATAATAAGCTAACATGCTCACCGTCAAGCGTAATTGATTCTGAATCTTGCTCTGCTAAAAAGCGGTTATTAAGTAGGTTATCTTGATGCTGTAACTCTGTGTATTCATCCATCAACATTTGCGAAGGCGATATATATAAACGCCCAGCAAATGCATCTAAAATCATCGGTTTACCATTAAACTGCAGTAGAGGTAAATCTTCTATACCCCAAATGGCAGGGATCCCCATCGCACGCGTTAATATAGAAGCATGGCTATTTGCAGAGCCATTTACGCTTACAACGCCTGTTAAGTGACCTTTTGGCACCTCAGCTAGCATGGCGGGTGTTAAGGTATTAGCAATTAAAATAGTGTTGGCCGGATAATTTTTAACAGCGTGCTCGGTATTTACAAGATGGTGTAATACGCGAAGACCAATGTCTTTAACGTCAACAGCACGCTCTTTTATATAAGGGTCTTGCATGGCATTAAATTGAGATATTAAACGCTCTATTACAATTTTTAGGGCGCTTTTAGCACACCAGCCTTCTTGTAATTGCATTTCAACATTATGCCCTAAACTTTTAGCGTCAAGCAGTTGTTGATACACATCAAATACCGCAAGAGCTTCGTGCGGAATAGAATCGCTTAGCGTCATAGATAGGGTATTAAATTCTTTGCGCGTTGCAGCTACAGCTTGTGTAAACAAACGGCGCTGCTCAGTAACGTCACTGTCTTTTAAAAGCTCAATAGATTTAAAATCGAGTTTTGGTAATACAACAAATGCTTGCCCTATACCTATTCCAGGCGCGCTCGATACGCCTTTTAAAACAGACGTTTGATGAGATGACTCATCTTGGCGGAGTATTTCTTTAATTTCAGCATGCGCTAACTGTGAAGCAAGCTGGGCAGAAAGCGTTATTAAAAACGACTCTTCGTCTTGGCTAAATACACGTGCCATTTTTTGTTGAACAACAATAACGCCCAGTACTTTTTTTTGATGAACAACGGGTACAGATAAAAAAGCGTTGTAGCCTTCTTCATTTACTTCGGGGGAGAGCTTAAAGCGAGGATGTGATTTAGCAAATGCAATATTAATAGGTTCTTCGCGTTGTGCTACTAGGCCCACTAAGCCTTCGGTAAACCCAATTCTAAACTTACCCACCGCATCAGGATTTAACCCTTCGGTAGCCATAAGTACAAAATTGTCTTGGCTGTAATCTGCAAAATAAATGGAGCAGCACTGGGTTTTCATGGCATCTTTAACCATTTGCACAAAGCACACTAATGCGCTGTCTAAATTCGCTTGTCGCGATACAGACTCCGCAATAGATCTCAGTGTAGCCAGCATACCCTGCTCCTTTATTGTATCGAGAAATTACTACCTTTTACTCCGCCAATGATCTTTATGTTGTTCTCTCTTATTAAAAGGCATGGCGAAAGGAGCAAACTCTTTCATTACTCGTCGATAAACATCCCGTTTAAACGATACAACCTGTCTTACAGGATACCAATAACTTACCCAGCGCCAATCATCAAACTCTGGATGATGGGTTTTAAGTAAATTTACATCTTCGTCTTTACAGCGTAATTTTAGTAAAAACCATTTTTGTTTTTGCCCAATACACACCGGACTAGAGTCTCGGCGGATTAATCGTTTGGGTAATTTATAGCGTAACCAATGTTTTGAGCTTGCGACTATTTCTACATCTTCTGGTCGCAACCCTACTTCTTCGTGTAATTCACGGTACATGGTTTGTTCTGCAGTTTCGCCATCATCAACACCACCTTGGGGAAATTGCCAAGAGTGTTGACCATAACGTCTGGCCCAAAAAACCTGTCCCTGATTATTGCAAATCACAATTCCGACATTGGCACGAAAACCTTCGGCATCAATCACCTTAGTGCCTCATTTGTAAGTCGATTTTTAATGATTGTTCCACATTAGCCGCAATACGGCAAATACTATTATACCCAAGCCAATTAGTGAGCTAAGTTTGAGCGTTTAGTATGTTGATAAATTAATAGAGAATAGGTAAATATTTAGAAAATAACTCAGCAAAGCTATTGCGGTTCTTGTTTTCCTCTAGTTACTCACAGTTTGTGCATAACTTTTGTAAAACACGCTCATTTTGCAAACAAATCCACAATATTAGATCTTAAAACTTAGCTTCTCCACAGATTCTGTGGATAAACATGTTCATATAGTTGTATTTATCCTTACAACTTTTAAATGGCTTAATCAAAACTGAACGTGCACATTTAAAAAAACCTGCAGAGTCAGTAACTTAAAGTAAAGTAGCTTAATTTCAATATGTGCAAAATTAACACAAACAACAAGCGAGCAAAAAACGTACAACCCTAAAGATATCCACGGCTTAGCCTATTTGCTATCATGGCTATGGTATTTATACAACCGAAATTAAGAATATGCGACCTACAAAACCACACTCAATAAACGACTTAATGCAACGCGTTAACAGTATTGCCGGATTAACGCTAGGACAACTTGCTAACAAGTATAATTTTAAAACGCCAGATGATTTACTACGTGAAAAAGGCTGGACTGGGCAACTCATTGAATACGTACTAGGCGCTACTGCAGGCTCAAAACCCCTCCCCGATTTTGAAGATTTAGGAATTGAGCTAAAAACACTGCCTATTTCTTATAAAGGTAGGCCACTGGAAACTACGTTTGTATCGGTTACACCTTTAATGAACGTGACAGGAATGACGTGGCATACCAGCTCTGTGCGTAAAAAACTAAATCATGTTTTATGGCTCCCAATTTTAAGCGAACGTGATATTGCGCCGTTTGACAGAACCATCGGCAGCGGCTTTTTCTGGCAGCCCTCACCTGAACAAGACGCTTTGTTACAACGCGACTGGGAAGAGCAAATGGAGCTAATTGCGCTAGGTAGAGTCGACGAAATATCAGGCCATTTAGGCGATGCTATGCAAATACGCCCCAAAGCTGCACATAGTAAAATAGTCACTGATGCTATTGGCCCAAATGGGCAAATAATTAAAACCCTACCCCGTGGTTTTTATTTAAAAACCAGTTTTACAGGTGATATTTTAAAGCAGCAGTTTCAGCTATGAGTGCGTAAGAAGTTAAAGCATGAATAAAGCGTTATACTTTTGTGTTCCACTCTTTAGTGCTGCGGACATCAACAAGCTTGAAGCCTACAATTTATTTTCATCTCTTTGGAAAAAGTATCAGGCATAAAAAATCCCCGCATAGGCGAGGATTTTATCATCTAAAGTTAAAAGTTAGATTCTATATAGAATAGAATTACTGACCTTTAACTTCTTTAAGACCGTTGTACGGTGCTTTATCACCTAATTGCTCTTCAATACGTAGCAATTGGTTGTACTTTGCAACACGGTCAGAACGGCTCAATGAACCTGTTTTGATTTGACCTGCGGCCGTACCCACTGCTAAATCAGCAATTGTTGAATCTTCAGTTTCACCAGAACGGTGAGAAATAACAACAGTAAAACCAGCATCTTTAGCCATTTTGATTGCAGCTAAAGTTTCAGTTAAAGAACCGATTTGGTTAAACTTAATTAAGATTGAGTTAGCAATACCGTTGTCGATACCACGTTTTAAAATCTTAGTGTTAGTTACGAATAAGTCATCACCTACTAATTGGATTTTATCACCCATTAGTTTAGTTTGGTGTGCAAAGCCATCCCAATCTGACTCATCAAGACCATCTTCGATAGAAACGATTGGGTACTGATTAGTAAGATCTTGTAAGAAGAAGTTAAATTCTTCAGAAGTGAATTTTTTACCTTCACCTTTAAGATCGTAGATGTTTGCTTCTTTATCGTAAAACTCAGATGCAGCACAATCCATCGCTAAAGTAATATCTTTACCTAGCTCGTAACCTGCGTTTGCAACAGCTACTTTGATTGCAGCAAGAGCCGCTTCGTTAGATGCAAGGTTAGGTGCAAAACCACCTTCATCGCCAACCGCTGTTGAGTGACCATCAGCTTTAAGCACTTTAGCAAGGCTGTGGAATACTTCAGCGCCCATACGTAGGCCTTCGCGGAAGTTTTTAGCGCCAACAGGTTGGATCATGAATTCTTGAATATCTACAGAGTTATCTGCGTGCTCACCACCATTGATGATGTTCATCATTGGAAGTGGCATAGAGTAAACACCTGGTGTGCCATTTAAGTCAGCAATATGCTCATAAAGCTCAACTTTTTTAGACTGTGCAGCTGCTTTCGCAGTTGCTAGTGATACAGCTAAGATTGCGTTTGCACCTAATTTTTCTTTATTTTCGGTACCATCTAAATCTAGCATCACTTTATCAACAGCGTTTTGATCTAATGCATTTTGACCAGCTAAAGCATCAGCAATTTCTTTATTAATATAACCAACTGCTTTTAATACGCCTTTACCTAAGTAACGTGATTTATCACCGTCGCGTAACTCTAATGCTTCACGAGTACCAGTAGATGCGCCTGAAGGTGCTGCTGCACGACCCCAAGAACCATCTGCTAAATGTACGTCTGCTTCAACAGTTGGGTTACCACGCGAGTCCATAATTTCGCGACCGATTACTTTTACGATTTCTGACATCTTGATTCCTCTATATTCCCAAAATGGTGAGTTCAGCTAACTTTACTACGTTTTATATAGCTTAGTCAGCCCTTAAAACAAAAAAGCCGTGCAATATGCACGGCTTTTAAAATTACGAATTCGCTTTTTGGTGGATGTGCGCAGCTGCTACAAACCCTTCAAATAACGGATGACCATCACGTGGCGTTGACGTGAATTCCGGGTGGAACTGCGCGGCAATAAACCATGGGTGATCTTTATTTTCGATAATTTCTACCAGTTTTTTATCTTCTGATAAACCAGTAAAGCTTAAGCCTGCTTTTTCAAGTATTTCTACGAAGTTATTATTTACTTCGTAGCGATGACGATGACGTTCAACAATTTCGTCGCTGCCATATACTCCATGTACTTTAGAACCAGGCGTTAAATGACATTTTTGTGCGCCTAAACGCATAGTGCCACCTAAATCAGATTTTTCGCTACGTGTTTCAACATTACCTTCAGCATCTAGCCATTCAGTAATTAAGCCAACTACCGGTGCTTCTGAATTTGCATTAAATTCTGTAGAGTTTGCATCCGTTAAACCTGCAACATTACGTGCATATTCAATTAATGCTACTTGCATCCCTAAACAAATACCTAAGTATGGTACTTTATTTTCACGTGCATATTTAGCTGCTAAAATTTTACCTTCAACACCGCGTCCGCCAAATCCACCCGGTACTAAAATAGCATCTAAGTGTGAAAGTAATTCAACACCTTTGCTTTCTAAGTCTTGTGAATCTACGTATTCAATGTTGATTGTTAGGCGGTTTTTAAGACCCGCATGCTTTAATGCTTCGTTAACCGATTTGTACGCATCTGGTAATTCAATATATTTACCAACCATACCAATGGTCACTTCACCCGTTGGGTTAGACTCTTGATAAAGTACTTGTTCCCACTCAGCTAAATCAGCTTCTGGTGGATCTAAGTGAAAACGACGACATACAAAGTTATCTAATTCTTGTGTTTTTAATAACGCAGGAATTTTATAAATGCTGTCTACATCGGGTAGTGAAATAACCGCTTTTTCTTCTACGTTTGTGAATAATGAGATTTTTGCACGCTCATTATTAGGTAGTTTACGGTCTGAACGACAAATAAGAATATCTGGTTGAATACCTACTGAGCGCAACTCTTTAACAGAGTGCTGAGTTGGTTTCGTTTTCACTTCACCGGCAGGGCCTAAAAATGGCACTAGTGTTAAGTGAATAAATAGCGCGCGTTCGCGACCAATTTCAGTTCCCATCTGACGAATTGCTTCAATAAACGGTTGTGATTCAATATCACCTACAGTGCCGCCAATTTCTACAATAGCAATATCATAACCTTCAGCACCGTCGTATACACGTTGCTTAATATCGTTAGTGATATGTGGAATAACCTGAATAGTAGCACCTAGGTATTCACCACGGCGCTCACGACGTAATACGTCTTCATATACACGGCCTTGTGTGAAGTTATTACGGCTAGTCATTTTGGTACGGATAAAACGCTCGTAGTGACCTAAATCAAGGTCCGTTTCTGCGCCGTCTTCTGTAACGTAAACTTCACCGTGTTGAATTGGGCTCATTGTGCCTGGGTCAACGTTGATGTAAGGATCCAGCTTTAAAATGGTAACATTTAAACCACGGGCTTCTAAAATAGCGGCCAGTGAAGCTGCGGCAATACCTTTACCCAACGAAGAAACAACTCCGCCAGTAACGAAGATAAATTTTGTACTCATGCGAACCCTAGAATATCAGGAATTAAAAGGAATATAACACCCGAGAAAGAGACTCTGGGTATATCATCAAGACGGGGCGAAATTGTACCAAAACACTGCTTATCAATCCAGCTAAAATTAGCTAATACGCGCACAAAAAATGTGCACTATTTAACATTAAGCCTATTTTACTTTTTTAATCGCATCCCACGCACTATCCATCTCTTCAAAGGTTGCTGTATCTAAGCTTTTACCTTGCGCATGCAAATAAGCGTTTACCTTTTCAAAACGCGCTGAAAACTTATCATTAGCGCTACGAAGCAGTTGTTCGGGATCTCGTTTAACATGGCGTACAACATTAACAGTGGCAAAAAGTAAGTCGCCGAGTTCTTCCGCTGTATGATCAGATAGCGGGTCTTGCTCAATCGCTTCTTTTACTTCAAGCACTTCTTCACTCACTTTATCTAGTGCACCATGATACGTTGGCCAATCAAAGCCAAGGGAAGAAACGCGTTGTTGAATTTTTTTGGCTTTGCTTAAGCTTGGCATATTGCCAGGGATATCTTGCCAAAAAGAAGGGGATTCGGTTTGCGCTCTAGCACTTCGCTCCTGTGCTTTGATTGCTTGCCACTGCTGCGATAATTGATCGTCTGTTAGCTCTTTTTTTTCACCAAACACATGCGGATGACGACGGGTAAGCTTATCGTTTAATTGCTCTACTAGATCATTAAAATCAAATAGATTTTGCTCTTGTGCAAGTTGCGCATAAAAAACTATTTGAAATAGCAAATCACCCAATTCACCTTTAAGCTCATCTAAGTTGCCAGATTCAATACAGTCGGCAACTTCGTACGCTTCTTCTAGCGTATGCGGCACAATAGATTTAAAATCTTGCTTGAGATCCCACGGACAACCGCCCTTGGGATCTCGCAGTGTTTTCATTATGCTAAGAAGTTGTGTAAGCGCTGCATTATCATTCATTATTAATGACCACGCTTGGCATCATGTACACCTTCAATTTGGTGTAATTTAGAAAGAACACGGTTAGTACCCGATAAGTCATGTACTTCTATTTGCATTGTAAATATAGCTAACTGATTATCTTCAACCGTATTTACGTTCATGTTTAAAACATTTACTTTTTCATTAGCAAGTACTGAGCTTATATCGCGTATTAGCCCTGAACGGTCGCTGGCTTCTATTTTAATACTTAGTGCGTACGAGCCGTTAATATCATCAGACCAACTTACCGAAATAACACGCTCTGGATGCTGATTTTTTAAGTTATTAAACGAATCACAGTCTTCCTTATGAACACCTATTCCTCGACCTTGGGTTATATAACCTATTATTTCATCGCCAGGTACTGGGCGACAGCACTTGGCTACATGGCTCATTAAGCTGCCAACGCCATCAACCACAATGCCATTTTTGTCACCAGTTACTTTACTTGGTGCTTTAATGCGAATAACCGGCTCATCTTCTGTCCGATCACTTACAAAGTTAAGCATTTGATTGAGGCGAACATCGCCCGCACCAATCGCAACCATTAAGTCATCCAGCTCTTTAAAGTTAAAACGCTTAATGGCTGGCTCTAAATCTTTGTATGTTAAATTGAGCTTTTGTAGCTCACTGTCGAGAATTTCTTTCCCCGCACTTAAGTTTTTGTCGCGGTCAAGCTGTTTAAACCAGTGATGGATTTTAGCTCTAGCACGGGATGATTTAATGTATCCTAATGACGGGTTTAACCAATCACGACTTGGATTTGGTTGTTTTTGGGTCAGTATTTCTACCTGATCCCCTGTTGTAAGTTGATGCGTAAACGGCACTATTTTGCCAAATATTTTTGCACCAATACAACGATGCCCCACATTTGAGTGGATGTAGTAAGCAAAATCAAGCGGTGTAGCGCCAAGTGGTAAATCGATAATATCGCCGCTTGGGGTAAATATGTATACGCGATCTTCTACTACTTGGTTTTTAAGCTCTTCTGCTAAATCGCCGCCATCGACTACTTCTTCTTGCCATTGCAGTAATTTACGCAACCAGCTGATTTTTTGCTCATAACCCGAGCCGCGCCCTGGTAATGCACCTTCTTTGTACATCCAGTGTGCAGCCACCCCTAACTCAGCATCTTGATGCATGTCGCTGGTACGAATTTGTATCTCTACCGTTTTACCTTCAGGTCCAAATACCACGGTATGAATTGACTGATAGCCGTTTTGTTTTGGGGTTGCTACATAGTCGTCAAACTCTTTATTAAGATGACGCCAATTGGTGTGCACAATGCCCAGCGCACCGTAGCAGTCTTGCAATCGTTCAACGACGATACGCATTGCCCGAATATCAAAAAGCTGATCAAACTCGTAGTTTTTTTGCTGCATTTTTTTATAAATGCTGTAAATGTGCTTAGGGCGACCATAAACTTGGGCTTCTATGCCCGCTTCACTTAAACGGCTTTTTACTTGCTCAACCATATCTTCCATGTAGGCTTCGCGTGTAAGGCGTTTGTCGTCAAGTTGTTTGGCTATGCTTTTATAGGTGCCTGGGTGCAAATATCTAAACGATAAATCTTCTAGTTCCCATTTTAATTGCCCTATTCCTAATCTGTTTGCCAATGGTGCAAAAATATCAGCCGTTTCTTTAGCGGCAATGACGCGGTCTTCTTCATCCGCATTTTTTACATTGCGTAAATGACATACCTGCTCGGCAAGCTTAATGACCACGGCGCGCACATCTTCAACCATGGTTAATAACATTTTTCGAATATTATCAACTTGCATAGTGCCTTTACCTTGATGCGATAAAGTACTAATAGTGGCCATTTGTGCAACCCCAGTTAGCAGCATGGCAATGTTATTCCCAAGCTGCTCTTCGATGGTTTCAAGCGATATTAAGTCGTTTAAAAAATACGGGGTTAAATACGCAGTAGCTAACGATTCGGGGTCGAGATTTAGCTCAGCTAAAATTTCAACCATTTCGATTGCAGTAGTTTGCCTGCTTTCACTATCACATTTTACGCAGAGCGCTTGGGCTTTAGTAAGTAGCTCTGTTTTTTCGTCAGACAAGGCAAGAAATGAAAGCCGAGTGCTAAAATCTGTTGTCTCATCTTGTTGATGTGATTGTCGTGTAGCTACCATAATGCGTTCTACCTCCGTTGAAATAACGCCATAGTTTCAATATGCCCTGTATGAGGAAACATATTCATTAGCCCAATTTTATTAAGATCAAAGCCAGCTTGTGAAATAATTGCGCTGTCACGGGCTAAAGTAACAGGGTCACAAGAGACATATAAAATAGTTTTAAACTGCTTTAAAGATAATTGCTCTAATACAGCCATAGCACCAGTCCTGGAAGGATCGAGTACAAGCACATCTAAGTTTTTGCTAAACCATGGGGCGCTCTGTATGCTTTGGGTTAAATCAAAGCAATGAAACTGCGCATTGGTAATAGAGTTAGTTTGCGCATTTTGAGCAGCCATTGCAACCGCTGAAGTCACACCTTCTACACCAATTACAGATTTTGCTTGTTTTGCTAACACTAATGAGAAATTACCAATACCACAAAATAAATCCAATAAATTTTCATCACCTTTTAAATCAAGCCAATTTGCAGCTTGCTTTAACATAGCTTCGTTAACTTGTGCATTTACCTGAATAAAATTACCTAAACCAAATTCAAATTTTAGATCAAATTCTTTAAGATAATAAAATGGCATGGCTAAGTGTGAATGTTCTATTGCATCTCTCTCGCTTTGCCATACAATTTCAAACTGCTGGCTTTTTGTTATGTGCTCAACCAAAGCCTTTGTATCATCATTAATTGCTTTAGTGTGACGAATAACAACAAAGTTTTGTTTATCACTTTGGCATAACTGTAAATGGCTTATACTGTGCAGTGCTTTGTGTTGATTAATTAAATCATCAAAAAGTGTAAAAACATCTGTAAATACTTCATCAAGTACTGCACATTTATTAATACTCACAATATTTTTTGAGCCACTTGCTCTGTAACCCACGCGCATTTTTTTAGCTGCTTTATCAAACATAACAGCTATACGAGCGCTGCGTCTGTAATGCACAGGTTTACTTAATAATGGGGCTTGCCAGTTTAAGCTGTTTAATTTAGCAAACTTACTAAATAACTGAGTAACTGCAGTTTGTTTTTCTACAACTTGTTGGCTTTCTTCTAAATGCTGTAATTGGCAACCACCACACTGATTATAGTGCTCACAAAAAGCATCTACTCTTGATTCACTCGCTTTAATAACTTTAATTACTTTTGCGCTGCTGTATTTAGCTTTATCTTCGACGAGTGTTGCTTTGACTGTTTCGTTTGGTAATGCACCGCTTACAAAACATACTTTATTGTTATGTTTAGCAATGCCACGCCCTTGATGATCCATTCCCGTTATAGTTAATTCTAGTGTTTGTTGCTTTAACGGTTTTTTTTTCGCTTTAAAAATTTGCGCCATTAGGCATTACCTTAACTTTATTTATGAAGCACCTATATTTAGATGCTTTAGAATGCGTGTTGAACCGTATATACTCAAGTCATACTAATAACGATAAAACGCTCTCATTATGACCAAATTAGGCTTACGCGATTCTGTTTTAACACTGACCCTGATCCCAACGGTGATCATAGGATTACTACTTGGTGGCTATTTTACAATAAATCGTTACATTGAGCTTGATGAAATTTTATATCAGCAAGGCACTACTATTTCTGAGCCCCTTGCTATTGCGCTTGAGCAACCCATGCTCGAAAAAAACAAACAGCTATTGAATCGCCTTATAAGTTACACACATAACAAGCACTCCCCTACAATTAAGTCGATTGCAATTTTTGATAAAAATAATGCGCTATTAATGACCAGTAATTATCACCGCTCATTTGAAAAGTTAATTAGTCAAAAAACGCTCATAAATTTAAAAACCACCCATGTGCAAAAGTCAGATGAGCTTGTTACATTTTTCACCCCCATTATTAACCATACAAGTCACGATTCTAAATGGGACCCGTCGGCTTTTCAGTCATCTCTGGGCACCGTTATTATACAGCTAAACAAAGACCAAGCTGTTATAGGGCAACAACGAGCTTTATTAATTAGCGGTATTGTGATTATTTTATCATTGGTGTTTGCAGCTATTTTAGCTTTAAGGTTAAGCCGCATGTTTATGACGCCGCTTAATAAGTTAGTACTTGCAACCGACAAGTTAGTTGAAGGTAAAAGAAGTACTGGCCTTAACGACAACATGATTGGTGAGTTTGAGTTACTTCGAGAAGGCTTAAACACCATTGCTCACACTATGGTGATGCAAAAAGATGAAATGCAAAAAAATATTGATCAAGCAACAAGCGACTACCGCGAAACACTAGAGCAATACGAAACGTCAAATATAGAGCTCTCGTTTGCTAAAAAAGAAGCGCAAGATGCTAACCGTGTAAAATCAGACTTTTTAGCTAAAATGAGTCACGAGCTTCGTACTCCGTTAAACGGTGTTATTGGGTTTACACGCCAGCTTTATAAAACACCGCTGAATAAACATCAAAAAGATTACCTCGACACTATTATGCTCTCAGCAAATAGTTTAATGACTATTATTAGCGACATTCTAGACTTCTCAAAACTAGAAGCAGGTGCAATGGAGCTTGAGTCGATACAGTTTCAACTTCGTGATGCTGTAAATGAAGTAATGACACTACTCGCTCCTAGCGCACACGATAAGCAATTAGAGCTATCCATTTACATTAACCAACAAGTACCGGATGACTTAACAGGCGATCCCACTCGCTTTAAACAAGTCTTAATAAACCTATTAAGTAATGCGATTAAATTTACCGAAAAAGGCTCTATTAAGGTCGACATAAGCCATCGGTTACTTGACGACGAACGCACTTCTTTACTTGTGTCAGTAACAGATACTGGCGTGGGTATACCTATGGATAAGCAAGACTCTTTATTCACTCCATTTGGGCAAGCAGACTCAAGCATTACACGTAAGTTTGGTGGTACAGGCCTTGGTCTTATTATTACCAAGCATATTGTTGAAGCAATGAGTGGTCGTATAACGTTAAATTCTGCGCCTGGTAACGGTACCTGCTTTACATTCAATAGTGTGTTTAGTTTGCCAAATCACGTATTTACAAATGACTTACCGACTAAATCGCTCATTGGTAAGCGTATCTTATATTTAGAGCCACATGAGCATACGCACCATGCCGTACTTTCGTTATTAACCCAGTGGGAATCAAACGTTACGGCATGCTTTAACGAAACTAGCTTTTTAGACGCTATAAAAAATACTGAACATAAATATGACGTTTGCTTAATTGGCCATATGGCATCAGTTGATGATATGCAGCAACTAAAAAGCTATGTAAAAGCCGTGCGTGAATCTACTGATTACTTATATTTAATGCTTAATACTGTATCGCACAATATGCGAGAAGCCTTTATAGGCAGCGGAGCTGATGCATGTTTAAGTAAACCACTTAATCACCGTAAGTTATGTGAAGTACTTGCCGCACCTTACAGACTTGACCACCCGACTCATAATATTGAACAAAACGATCAAGCTTTGCTGGCGTTAAAAGTATTGGTTGTTGATGATAACGATGCCAATTTAAAACTTCTCCATACTTTATTAAGTGAACAGATTGAAGTAATAGAAACGGCTCATAATGGTTCACAAGCATACAGCTTAAGTAAAAGTCATAAATACGACATAATTTTTATGGATATACAAATGCCAATTATGGACGGTATAACCGCATGTAAGCTTATACAAGAATCATCACTTAATGAAGATACACCCATTATCGCTGTAACGGCACACGCCCTTCAAAGCGAAAAAGAGCAACTGTTAAAAGATGGCTTTAAAGGCTATTTAACTAAGCCTATTGATGAAGATATGCTTAAACAAATTATTAGCGATCATAGTCCACAGACCCCGGTTAATCGCGATAAAGCTAAAACAGATACACCACAAAGCCCGGCTCCATTTCAAAGTAGTCGAATTGATTGGGCACAAGCCCTGCAGCGTGCTGGCGGAAAGAGCGAGTTAGCGCTAGAGATGCTTAATATGCTACTTCTAAGCGTCCCTGAAACTCTTACATTGCTTGCTAAAGCGATAGAGAGTAATGATTGTCAGCAAGTCCTAAGTATTGTCCACAAGTTTCATGGCGCATGTTGTTACACTGGTGTACCAAAACTTAAATCGCTCGCAGAAACAATTGAAACATCGCTTAAAAATAAATGCTTGTTAGAGAATATTGAACCTGAATTATTTGAGTTACAGGACGAGCTTGAAAACCTACTTGCAGATGCAAGTGTGACCGAACTGCAAAGATAAGCTTAGAATTTTAGATACAAAAAAACGCGGTATTTACCGCGTTTTTTTATTAATCTTTTTAAATACTTATATTTGCTTATCTTACATTCTTGCTTCAATCATTAATCTTTTCATGTCACGTACGGCTTTATCGAGCCCATCTATCGCTGCACGAGCAATAATAGCGTGACCAATATTTAGCTCATAAATCTCAGGCATTGCGGCGATTGGTTTCACGTTATGATAATGAAGACCATGGCCAGCGTTAACAATCAAACCTAAGCTTGCTGCGTATTTAACACCTTCACGAATGTGCTCTAACTCTTTGTGTAAATCAGTATCATTTGTAGCATCGGCGTACGCGCCTGTGTGTATTTCTACATAAGGAGCACCACATTCTTTGGCTGCATCTAACTGTGCTTTATCTGCATCAATAAATAGCGATACTTTAATACCCGCTTCGGTAAGCGTTTTTGTTGCTGCTTTAATTTTATCTATATTACCGGCTACGTCTAAGCCACCTTCGGTTGTTAATTCTTCGCGCTTTTCAGGTACTAAACACACGTACTCAGGTTTTACTTCAAGCGCGATTTTTATCATTTCATCGGTAACAGCGGTTTCAAGGTTCATACGAGTTTGAATGGTTTTAGCCATTACGTAAACGTCGCGATCTTGAATATGGCGTCTGTCTTCACGTAAGTGAATCGTAATACCGTCTGCGCCTGCATGCTCTGCTACACTGGCTGCATGAGCGGGATCTGGATAGCTTGTTCCACGCGCTTGGCGAAGTGTTGCAATATGATCTACGTTTACACCCAAAAGAATATCTTTCATTTTCTTACCTGTAAAATTACGTTTATTGAGAGGCCATAAATAGCTCGCGGCTTTTTAATGGTTTACTACCTAATAAGGGTTTTAATAAATAGCGACTTAATTGCTTTGCCATATATAGCACATCATTTTGGCTAAAGTCATGATTTGCTATGGCGTTGAGTTGTTTGCCACTAAATCCAGAACGTGTATCTTCTTGTACTAAAAAACCAAGTTCGGGGAAATAACTATACGTCTGCTTTTCATCTATTGGTTCACCACTGGCGTCAAAACTAAAATCCACGCCATAACCGAGTAATTCCAATAGTTGAAACTCGTATGAGCGAAGCACTTCTTGTAAATTGGCCCCGCTGTTTAGGTTTGATAGATGAGTTTTATATAGCTCAAATACTTGTTCAATTGGCTCGTTAACAGGAACGATACGATTTGTAAGCTCATTTAAATAAAAACCACAATAAAGCTCATCACCTTTTAAAAAGTGCGAGTTCCCATGCAGTTCAAATTTATTGATATATTTTAAATCGTACTTACCACTGTAATTAACAAGCAGTGCCTGAAACGGCTGAAGTTGTGCTTTATGTTTAGTGGCCTGGCGACCACTAATTCGGGCCAGCATTCTTAACTGACCAACGCCTTCTACAAGCATATCTAACATTACTTGGGAGTCACTATAAGGACGCCGATGTAATAAATACGCGGTGTAGAAGTCGCTATCCATTCACTAAGCTACTGCTTGGTCTAGTCTTCACTGTAACCTAAGCTTCTTAGTGCACGTTCATCGTCAGCCCAACCCGACTTAACTTTAACCCAAAGCTCTAAAAATACTTTGTTATCCAGCATTTCTTCTATGTCTTTACGGGCTTCACGGCCAATGGTTTTTAGCTTTTCGCCTTTATTACCAATAACCATGCGTTTTTGTGTTTCGCGCTCAACAAGAATTAACCCGTTGATATGCCAAATACCGTTGTCTTGCCATTTAAACTGCTCAATTTCAACAGTTACAGAATACGGCAATTCTTCGCCCATAAAACGCATTAGTTTTTCACGAATTACTTCAGCTGCCATAAAGCGCATTGAACGGTCAGTTACATAATCTTCCGGAAAGTAAAATTCGCAAGGAGGTAAGCGTTTAGTTACTTCTGCTTTGATTAAATCAACATTTTTACCTTGCGTTGCCGATACTGGCATAATTCCAACAAAATCAAACTTGTCACTTAACCACTTCATATGAGGCAACACAAGGTCACGGTCTTTAACTTGGTCTATTTTATTAATAACCAATAATACCGGCTTACCACTTTGCGATACTTTATTAAGTACCATGTCGTCATCGGCATTCCAATGAGTGCCCTCAACTACAAAAATAATAAGCTCAACATCACCAATAGAGCTAGACGCGGCACGGTTCATTAAACGGTTAATCGCACGTTTTTCTTCAACGTGTAGACCTGGTGTATCTATGTATACCGCTTGGTGTTTACCTTCGGTATGAATACCCATAATACGATGACGCGTGGTTTGTGGTTTACGTGAGGTAATACTCACTTTTTGCTCAATAATTTCATTAAGCAAAGTCGACTTACCTACGTTTGGGCGCCCTACAATAGCAACCATTCCACAAAACGTATCTACATCACCTTCATGAGGCTGTATTAGGGTATCAAGGTTCATTTTTAAGTATCTTCAATGCTTTTTCAGCAGCTTTTTGTTCGGCTTTACGGCGCGAGCTACCTACAGAAATTATGCTATCCATTCCATCAACAATACATTCGACCGTGAATGTTTGATTGTGTGCTTGGCCTTTGGTATCAACCACAGTGTAACCCGGTAAAGATAATTTACGGGCTTGTAAATACTCTTGCAGCAGGGTCTTCGGATCTTTTTGGTTAAGCCCTGGTGAAATAGCATCTAATCGTGATTCGTACCATGACAATATAAGATCGCCACAGCTATCAATACCTGAATCTAAAAATGCAGCGCCAATAATAGCTTCTACTGCATCAGCAAGCGTTGACTCGCGACGAAAACCGCCACTTTTAAGCTCGCCCGGCCCTAAGCGTAAATAATCGCCTAGGCCAAATTCAAGACCAAACTCGGCAAGTGTTTGACCACGCACAAGCGTTGAGCGCATGCGGCTTAAATCGCCTTCACGCGCTTTAGGAAATTTGGCATAAAGTGCATTGGCAATCACAAAGCTTAAAATAGAGTCGCCTAAAAATTCTAGTCGCTCATTATGCTGGCCTTTGTGGCTGCGGTGCGTCATTGCTTGCTCAAGTAAACCTTGATCGGCAAATTCATAGCCAATTTTTTTATATAATTCTGTTACATTTTTTTTCATCGTTACTGAATATTACCTAGGCGCTCAAAGCGAACACCAGTTGGAACCCATCCTGGTAAAATATCATCAGGGCCATTCTCAAATTCAAAACTCATCCATATAAAGACAGCTTTACCCACCAAGTTTTCTTTTGGTACAAAGCCCCAAAAGCGACCATCTTGGCTGTTGTCGCGGTTATCACCCATCATAAAATAATGATCAGCAGGAACAGTCCATTCATCAGAAGGCGTGCCCGGTTGCTGGTAGTAACGCCCTTTTCTCTCAGGCGCTTGTGGGTTGATTAATATATCATGCGTAACTGTTGTTAAATTTTCATTTACACGAGCTAGAGGCATTGGGCCTTGTTTAAATTCGTTATCATTAATTAGTTTAAAATCAATTTTATTGAATTCATTACATAAAAGCTCACCCTGCTGGGTTTCGCCTTCTTTACAATTTGGCTGAATATATAAACGTTTATCGCGATAAACAATTTTATCGCCAGGTAAACCAATTGTACGTTTAATATAGTCAACATTTTCATCTAAAGGGTATTTAAAAACAACAATATCACCACGCTTAGGCTGCCCAATATCAACTAATTGAGTACGCCAAACAGGGTCTTTTATTCCATATGAATACTTTTGTACTAAAATAAAATCACCTACTAATAATGTAGGCATCATTGAACCGGATGGAATTTGAAACGGTTCAAAGATAAATGATCTAAAAATAGTAATTGCTGCAATCATCGGGAAAATCGACTTTGCTGTTTCTGTTAGTACTGGTTCTGGTGCAATTAATGCCGCAGTTTCTTCATCTAACGGAGCTCCAGCAGACGTTTGCGCTATCGCTAAGCGCTCCTGTCTTTTTGGGGCGTACATTAAGTGATCTATTAACCATATTAAACCTGAGCCTAAAGTTAATAACACCAATAAAACTGAAAAATAACCAGCCATTTATAATCCTTTGTTTTTATTTGCCAACTTTTAAAATAGCTAAAAACGCTTCTTGAGGCACTTCAACATTACCTACTTGCTTCATACGTTTTTTACCATCTTTTTGCTTTTTAAGTAGCTTTTTCTTACGACTCACATCACCGCCGTAACACTTAGCAATTACGTTTTTACGTAATTGTTTTACCGTAGTACGGGCAATAACATGTTGTCCGATAGCAGCTTGAATCGCAATATCAAACATTTGACGTGGGATAAGCTCTTTTAACGCATCAGCTAACTGACGACCACGAGACTGCGCACCATCTCTGTGAACAATTATCGCAAGTGCGTCAACGCGCTCACCATTGATTAAAATATCAACACGCACCATATCTGATGTTTGAAAGTGTTTAAAGTTATAATCAAGAGACGCAAAACCACGGCTAGTAGATTTTAATTTATCAAAGAAATCCATCACCACTTCAGCCATAGGTAGCTCGTAAGTTACAGCTACTTGCTTTCCGTGATAAGTCATTTTTGTTTGGCTACCACGTTTTTCAATACACAAAGTAATAACGTTACCTAGGTATTCTTGTGGTACCAAAATATTAGCTTCAACAATCGGCTCACGAATCTCTACGATATCGTTTACTGCAGGCAAATCAGATGGATTATCAATCTGAAATGTACCTTCTTTAGTAACTATCTCATAGATTACCGTAGGTGCTGTTGTAATTAAATCAATATCGTATTCACGCTCTAAACGCTCTTGAATGATTTCCATGTGTAGCATACCTAAAAAGCCACAGCGGAAACCAAAGCCAAGTGCAGTTGAATTCTCTGGTTCAAAGAATAACGACGCATCGTTTAAGCTTAATTTATTAAGTGCATCACGGAACGATTCATACTCATCTGATGCAATTGGGAACATACCCGCATAAACCTGAGGCTTAATTTTTTGAAAGCCAGGTAAGCGAAGTGGAGCTGCATTTTTTTGATGAGTAATAGTGTCACCTACTGGCGCACCATGTATCTCTTTAATACCAGCAATAACAAACCCTACTTCACCTGTTCTTAAAATACCGGTGTTGGTTTGCTTAGGTGTGAACACACCTACTTGGTCAGCAGTATGTATATGCTCGTTCGACATTATTTTTATTTTGTCGCCAGTGCGTAATTCACCGTGCTTAATACGCACTAGTGATACAACGCCTTGGTATGGGTCAAACCAAGAATCGATAATAAGTGCTTGTAAAGGTGCATCTTTGTCGCCTACTGGCGGCGGTACATCTTTAACAATCATTTCAAGAACTTCGGCAATACCTACACCTGTTTTAGCGCTACACTGCACTGCATCAAGGGCATCAATACCAATAATCTCTTCAATTTCTTCTGCAACACGTAAAGGATCCGCTTGCGGTAAATCGATTTTATTAAGTACTGGAATTACTTCTAATTCCATTTCAATAGCGGTGTAACAGTTAGCTAGTGTTTGTGCTTCAACGCCTTGACCTGCATCAACAACAAGCAACGCGCCTTCACAAGCAGCTAAAGATCGTGAAACTTCATACGTAAAATCAACGTGTCCTGGAGTATCAATGAAATTAAGTTGGTAGGTTTCGCCGTCGTTCGCTTTGTAATTCAACGTTACACTTTGCGCTTTAATGGTAATACCACGTTCGCGCTCAATATCCATTGAATCCAAAACTTGTTTTTGCATTTCACGGTCGGTTAAACCGCCACAAACTTGGATCAAACGATCTGAAAGGGTCGATTTACCATGGTCAATATGGGCGATGATCGAAAAATTACGGATATGCTTCATAAACTGGATTCTATACTTCTATTTTAATGGACTAAATATGAATACCTAAGTGACTTGAAAATACTTGCTTTAGGATGCCATAAGCTAAATTTGTATATAACAAACTGTACTTACGCTTTTTAAGATGGGTTATAACCATTTTATGTATTGAATAACAATAAGTTATATTTACTTAACTTAAATAATTCAGCCAGATAAAATAATTTAAAAAACCACGGTTCCCTGTATTTCCAAGTTACTTTGGTATAAAACGGCAATTTTACATTTAATTGGCGTCAATCACCATCTATTTGAGTTAAAGGGATACTAATTGGGTGAATTTTTATAACTTTTATATCGTGCTTTAGAGATTTCACGCGAGTTTTAGCTATAAAAAAGCCAGTAACGCCACCTAGAGTAGCAGCTAAAATCTGCCAGCCTTCGGAAGCTATAAACAATTGCGCCGCAACAAATGCAAAAACAAGACTCAAAAGGAGCGGTAGCATGTAAACCGCAAAAGCATGCTTAACGACATGACTATCATCTAGTGACAAAGTGACCTTTTGCCCTATTTCTACAGAGGATTCGAATTTATAAGGAAAGGTTTTTTTTGCAGTGCCAAATAATTTACTAAACACTTGTGAGCCGCAACGACCATTGCAGCCTTCACAAGCTTGTTTTTGCTGTGCTTCTAAATGAGCAATGTGGCCATCGAGGGCCACAACAGTGAGGGTTTGTTCAATCATAACAATCCTTACGGAATCGTCTATAGTGCGCGAGTAACTGACTCTGCAATCGCTTTTGCGGTCATACTCGGTACATTACCAACAACCGAAACATCAAAATTACCGCCATTATGCACATATACTGTCGTTGCACCAGAAGTGAGTGCTCCACTTAAACGCTTACCTGGTAATGGGCGCTGAATAAATACAGAAACCTCAACAAAACCATCAGAGAACAAGTAATAATCAGTTAACTCGTTATTTAAATCGAGCTTATGTCTGTCTGATTTTAGCAACTCAAAGCCATCTGGTAACCAACTGATTTTCCAATTAGTGGCAGTACTATCTTCATTTATAAGTGCATTGTTTGGCAAAGGCGTTGGAAAGTTTCGATTGAGCACTTCAACTAGCATACCGGCTGGCTGCTCTGTCACACTAATATGTGTAAGCTGTAACTGCTCTAAGGCTTCTCCTTCATGGTTAACGTACGCTGCTTTTAGTAACAACGACGATTCCATATCCAGCCAAATCCAGTAATTATATTTATACTCGTCTTTAGATTCAATGCGAACAAGTTGCGCTGCACGCCCTGCAATACGCCCTTTTCCGCCTAGTACAAAATCATAATGCGCACTTAAGCGATCTATATCTTTAAATAGTACTTCAGGGATTGGACCTGCTATTGAATCTGTTTTTAGAGAATATGGTTCAGACTGAGGTTCAAAATAAGTAACTTGATTATCAATACGGACCATTTCAAGCCCAGCACCGTTAAGTAAACTTAAATGCTCAAGTTCGGTGTCACCTTGTAAAGCATGCACCCATCGGTAGGGTTCCATTGTTTTACCTTTGACAACCACAAACGAGGCGTCAAAATTACGGGTGTGAACGGCATTAGCCATTTTGAGTAATAAATCTTTGGCAGGATTTGTGTCGTTGGCAAATGCATTAAAGCTTACTACCAACGACAGAACAAAAGTGATTACTTTCATTTAATTAGTTTTTTTCCTCAGACGCTTTGGTATTAGTTTGCGCTGTTTCTAAAGAATTCGCAACTCGTGCTTGGCGTTGATGCTCAAGAACTAACGCACCGATACGCTGTTGCTGTAGTTCACGTAAACCTTGCTCAGCATTT
Source organism: Pseudoalteromonas sp. SWYJZ98 (assembly GCF_015864495.1). Classification (NCBI taxonomy): domain Bacteria; kingdom Pseudomonadati; phylum Pseudomonadota; class Gammaproteobacteria; order Alteromonadales; family Pseudoalteromonadaceae; genus Pseudoalteromonas; species Pseudoalteromonas sp. SWYJZ98. The sequence continues at coordinate 182,014 of NZ_JADYXA010000005.1, forward strand.
TCAAGCGCAGGCTCAGATGAGTAACTTACTGGCGAGGCCATACCTGCTAGCGGTGTGGTTTGCAGTAATGGAATTTCACTTTGCTGCTCATTGTTACTTTGAGGAAGCGTATTAACGCCCACAATAGCAAACATCGCTACACTTGCTGCAATAGCTAATTGGGCAACTGGTTTGCGCCAATTAAAAGCGACTACTTTATTACCTTGTACTGTTTCAGTGATTGCTTGAGGCTGTGTTTTTGACTGACTAAAGTCAGCATAAACAGGCTCGCTTTCTAGTGCTAATGCAACGCGATCGCTAATATCAATATGTATGTCGTTATTATTTTTTTGAGCACGCATCGCATCACCAATTAACGCATAACGGCCAAACGTAGTTACATCCTGCTCTGCAATTTTTGCATCATTTAGATGTTGCTCGCCATCAAGTAATGCCGATAACGCTTCGTTATCTAACTTGTTAAGGTGTGCTTTTGTCATACTAAGACTCGCCTATTAATGGGTTTAATTTGTTATCTATTGCTTCACGGGCACGAAATATACGCGAACGCACAGTCCCGACTGGGCAATCCATTACCACTGCTATTTCTTCATAGCTCATCCCTTCTATTTCTCTAAGGGTGATTGCGGTTTTAAGATCTTCAGGCAAACTATCAATCGTATTAAAAATAACAGCGCGTACTTCTTCGCTTAAAAGTAGGTTTTCAGGAGATGCATTCGATCGCATTGAATCTGCACAATCATAAAATTCGGCATCTTCAGCGTCTATATCATTTGCTGGCGGCTTACGCCCCTGGGCTACTAAGTAATTTTTAGCACAATTAACGGCAATACGGTATAACCACGTGTAAAAGGCGCTGTCACCTCTAAAGTTAGGAAGTGCACGGTAAGCTTTAATAAAAGCTTCTTGTGCTACATCTGCAATATCGCCTTGGTTAGATACATAACGTGAGATCAAACCTGCAATTTTGTTTTGATACTTCTTTACTAATAGGTTGAAGGCGTTTTTATCTCCTTGCTGGACCCTTTTTACTAGCACTAAATCTAATTCCTGCTCGCTCATTCGAGCCGGTACTCCTATGTCTGATTTTTGCTTGTTATTCATATTGTCGTCATTGTTCACAAATACTCTGACCTCTTTATGAATAAAAAGTTCTGCTTAATATTATTTTTTTATAAAATAGATGATAATAACGGCGCTAAGCCTTTAAAATCACTACGTAGTAGTATGACAAATATGATACAACTACAGATATTAAAAACAAATATTGCTCTATATGAGCATTGTAACCGCAAAGTACCTCTGACATGAACCAAAATAAACATCACATTGCAGATGTCGCTATTATAGGTAGCGGCGCAGCAGGCTTATCACTTGCATTATCTCTAGCTAATTATTGTAACGTTACCGTGATCAGTAAAGGAGCGCTTACCGAAGGTTCTACTTTGTATGCCCAAGGCGGTATAGCTGCTGTATTTGATAAACAAAACGACAGCATAGAATCTCATGTTGAAGATACACTCGATGCAGGCGGCGGTTTATGCGATAGAGACGCTGTTCATTATACCGCCAGCAACGCCCACGATTGCCTACAGTGGTTAATCGACCAAGGCGTACCCTTTGATATGGAGTTTGATAGCAAAGGAAAAGAGCGTTTTCACTTAACACGTGAAGGTGGTCACAGCCATCGTCGTATTTTGCATGCAGCCGATGCAACAGGCAAAGCTGTGCAAACCACGCTTATTAGCCAAGTTAAAATTCATAAGAATATAACGCTCTTAGAGCAATACAATGCTATTGATTTAATTACAGATAAAAGCGCCGGAAAAACAGGCTCACACATTGAAGGTATGTATGTGTGGAACAAAAAAGCTAAAAAGGTAGAAACCATTTCAGCTAAATTTGTTGCTCTTGCCACTGGTGGCGCAAGCAAAGTGTATTTGTATACTTCTAACCCTGATGTATCAAGTGGTGATGGTATTGCAATGGCATGGCGCGCAGGCTGTAAAGTTGCCAATATGGAATTTAATCAATTTCATCCAACAAGCCTTTATCATCCAGAGCTACAAAACTTTTTAATTACAGAAGCTATGCGCGGTGAAGGGGCTTATTTAAAACGACCTGATGGCACTCGTTTTATGAAAGACTTTGACAGCCGTGAAGAACTCGCTCCACGCGATATAGTGGCACGCGCAATCGATTTTGAAATGAAGCGTTTAGGTGCTAATTGTGTTTATTTAGATATTAGCCACAAAGATAAAGACTTTATTATTGAGCACTTTCCTACTATTTACGCAAAATGCCTAAGTGTAGGGCTTGATATAACAAAAGAAGCAATCCCTGTTGTACCTGCTGCGCATTACACTTGTGGTGGCGTAATGACCGACTTTAACGGTAAAACAGATCTCGATAACTTGTATGCTGTTGGCGAAGTTGCTTACACAGGCTTGCATGGTGCAAACCGTATGGCAAGTAATTCACTATTAGAGTGCATTGTATTTGCCCACGCTGCAGCTAAAGATATTTTAAGTAAAATTGAACATGCACCAGAGCCGATGGCGCTTCCTCATTGGGATGAGAGCCGTGTTAGTAACTCAGATGAAGAAATTGTTATTACCCATAACTGGCATGAACTACGTTTATTTATGTGGGATTATGTAGGTATTGTACGCTCTACTAAACGCTTAGAACGAGCACTGCATAGAGTTGAGTTGCTACAGCAAGAAATACACGATTACTATGCAAACTTTAGAGTAAGTAACAACTTACTTGAGCTTCGTAATTTAGTGCAAGTATCAGAGCTTATTATTAGAAGTGCTATGGAGCGAAAAGAAAGCAGAGGCTTGCATTACACTATTGATTACCCTGAACAAAGTGAAAACCCAACGCCGACTATTTTGACTCCAAAACGCAATTAATTGCGCCGACAGTGGCACGTTTTAGACGCGCATAACTTTGCTCATTAACGCCATTGGCTGAAATTATAAGCCAATGGTTGTTACTAAAACCTTTAATATGAAGCCATATATTATTACCATAAAATCGGCTTTTGTTACTTATTTCACCCTGAATTTTTAAGCTCTCGCCCTCAAATCTAAATAACTTTGGTTCTAATATTATAATTCCCTCATTTGGGTGAATTGCTAATACTTTGCGCCACATTATCAAGCCAGCTAGTGCATTTATTATTAAACAAAAAAGCATAGTTAATAGTGAATCTAAAAATAAACATAATATAAAACTGAGCATACAAAAAAAGACCACAATTGGTTTGTGGTCAGCTTTATTATTTGTAACCGTAAACCTATACACGAACTCGGTCTAAGATCAGCGAAACCATACCGTTTAACTGCTCGTCTTTACATTCTTCATGACCCATAAACCATGCAAATAAGTCAGGGTCTTCTTCTGTTAGCAAACGCTGAAAGATAGCCTGTTGCTCTGCGCTCAAAGAGTCGTATGCTTCTTCTACAAACGGCATAAACAAAACATCTAGCTCTAACATGCCACGACGACAAGCCCAACGAATACGTGCTTTACTATGAATTTCAACCATTTTAAACCTCATACTTAATTGACTCGAGTTTAACAAACACAAGCCTATTTAGCAGCTATTAATCTCTCATTAAATAATAAACCCGCACCAATAAGCGCTTGTCTGTACCATACGTAACAACTGCGTTATTATGTCACTTCATTTATATTGCAAAGAAGGTTTTTATGTCGAGCGTTTATGCATGTCCGTTATCTCATCAACTTATTAGCCTCTGCGGTGCTGATAAATTATCTTATTTGCACGGACAAATCACTCAAGATCTAAATAAATTAACCAGCAGCAATTATTTGTGGGCTGGCCATTGCAGCGCCAAAGGTAAACTTTGGGGTGTATTTAAATTATTTTCTTACCAAGATAGCTACTACCTTGCGGGTAGCCAAGCTGAAGTTGAAAAATCATTAGCTGAACTTAAAAAATACGCTGTATTTGCAAAAGTTGATATTACTGAATGCTCAAAGCGTTTAATTGGTTTAATTGGTGATGATTTATCGGATGTACTGGCACAACTTGATATTAGCTTTGAAGGCGATGCAAGCGCGTGTGATTTTACGAATGGTAAAGCGCTAAAATTAGCTGATAACCGTGTTTTAATAATGGTTGATAACCAATTTAGCATGCCTGATAACGTATCCACACTTGATAACGAAGCCCCTTGGCAACAAGCAGCCATGCTTGCCGGTGAGCCTCAGCTAAGTGCAGATGCAATTGGCGAGTACGTTCCTCAAATGGTAAACCTACATGCTATTGGCGGTATAAGTTTCAAAAAAGGGTGTTATACAGGTCAAGAAACAGTAGCCCGTATGAAGTACCTTGGTAAAAATAAACGTGCAATGTATATCGTTTCGGGGCAAAGCGAAGGGATTCTTTCAGAGCCTGATTTAGAAATCCAATTAGGCGAAAATTGGCGCCGTGCAGGTAAACTTATTGCACAAAGCTTTGATGAGCAAACAAATAAATTAACAGGCCTCGTTGTGTTGCCAAACGATACTGATGTAACTCAGGTACTTCGTGCAAAACACACACCTCAGGTGGAGCTAAGCATTCTGCCTCTACCCTACTCTCTTGAAGATGAATAAATAGGAATGACTATGATCGTTGCGGCAAACAAAGTGGTAAAAATGCATTATTCAGTAATGGATAATGATGGCAATAGCATTGATAACTCGTTCGGTGGTGAGCCACTACACTTTATCATTGGCACAGGCTATTTAATTTCAGGCCTAGAAAATGCTTTGCTGGGCAAGCAACCAGGCGACACGCTTAGCGTAAAGGTTGAACCTGAAGAAGGTTACGGCGAGCGCCACGAAAACCTAATGCAAGCAGTACCTAAATCAATGTTTGAAGGTATGGAAATTGAAGTTGGCATGCAATTTCGTGCATCAACAGATGATGGTGACCAATCAGTAATGATCATCGATATCCAAGATGAAGAAGTGATTGTAGATGGTAATAACCCACTTGCAGGTATAACACTTAACTTTGATGTAGAAATACTAGAAGTACGTGATGCGACAGAAGATGAATTAACTCACGGCCACGTACATGGCGAAGGTGGGTGTGGCCACGACCACTAATGCACTGCTAAACAAATAAAAAAAGCGCCTAAGGCGCTTTTTTTATATCATATTGTTACGCTTAACCGTTTCAGCTTTTGGCTTACTAGGCAGCGCGATTGATACGTTTTTTTCTTTTAAAGCAGCTAGTAAACCTTTTTGATCGTTTGTACCAACTCTATACAAGGTGCCATCTTTGAGCGTTAACTGTATTGCACTAAAGCCAGATACTGTATACACCCAACCATCATGAGTAATTCGCATACCAATACCGTGCCTGTAAGAGTTTTGAACTGCTTTTGCTTCTGCGACTTCGCTAAGCTCAATACTTTGCCCAGCAACACCTGGACCAAACGCCCAGCTAATATTCTTATCATCTACTTTTACTGTTAGGCCATGGAACAAAAAGCCCACCAGCACTAAAATCCCAGTAAATATTATTAAAGGTCCATCAGCGCCTAACAAGTTCCACGCAAGCGCCACAAAACCGCCAATCCACGCTAATACAAAAAAGATAAACACCGCATACTGTTTATGCTGATACATAATATTCTCTAAATTAAATAAATGCTTAAAAGCTGTATACCAATGTAGCACTCAGCTCTGAGTCAAACTTGAGTTTATCATCTTCGGGTTTTGAATTATAACGATACATGTAGGTAAATTTGAGTGATACCGCGCCAATCACTTGGCTTATCAGTGCGGTTTCCGATTTTAAGCGAGAATTAAGACCTGAAAGCGACTGCTCTATACTCACATCTTGATTAAAACGAGTACGCTTAGAAACTAAACGTTCCCACTGCATTGCAACACGTACTAAATAACCGGTTTTATCAATTTCATCTTCGCTCACATCCGAATCCTCATCGGCGACTGAACGGTATAAACCAGGTCCTATATCAATATCTACTTTGTTTTTAGAGCCTTGATATACACGCGCACCATAGCCTGTCGCCACCGTGCTTTTAAAATCAAGTCCACTAAACTCATCTTCTTCGTAATCACCGTAAATAAAAAATGAGGAGTTTTTAACACCTACTTTATAGTTACCTTGCGCTGATACAAAAATACGATTAGCTGTAACATCAGTGCCACCGCTTTCATCGTTCTCATCACGCTTATAAAGAGAGTCTATTTTGAATTGGTTACGCCACTTTTCAAAATCTTGGTATAAATTACCTTTGAGCTTAAAACTGGTCGAATTGGTGTTACCTTTACTTAGAATAAAACCAAATTCAGTATCACCGTAAAGCATATCACCTTTGTGTAACTCATGAATTTCTTCATCAGAGAGCTTGCCATATTCATGAAAATCTTCAAATGGATCAACAGCCCAACTTGGGCAGCTAATTATTAAAAAAATTAAAAATAAATACTTACGCACAACACTCTCTCTGCACACAATTATAAAAATAAGCGGTATTGCTTATTCACTCTCTTTCCATAAAATATGACAAAACGGAGCATCTTTATCACGACTAATCAAAATTTTAGCAAACAAAACATCATCATTTTCAAATTCTAAACCAACTAGCACCTGAATAAAGTGCTCTGGCTCTATCTCAAGGGCAACAAAATCTTGCCACTGATCGTCTGGCTCGTCTTCTTCAATAAAGCCTAGGTCTTCTCTAAACTCATTAAAGTCTTCAACATCTTTATCACTCAAGTTATTTGGCGCTAGCTCTAAAAAAATATCATAAGCTTGGTGAGTAGCTTCTTCTACCGTATATAAACGTGGACCCGACATATGTGCTTAACCTTAAGCTTTTAAGTTGCGCTATATTATCAAATCTCATCATCATTTTGATAAAAAAAAGCCTAAAACACTGACTTTTTTGTAACTGAGTCATACTTTATTCAGCATACAGCTCAAACAATAAATAACAATTTAACTAACCCATTGAATATCAAGATTACTTTTTTAATTTAAGCTTAAAATAACAACGTAAAAAATTTTATTATCTCAAGTTCTAATTGTTTAGCTTTTTCTCATCTAAATCTAACCCTTTAAGACTACAGCTTTAGCAATAAATTCCATTTATTTAAAAAATACCGTCACTTTACTTAATTCTTATAACAACATAAGCTCAACTAACAGGTCAGAGGAGTGTGTAATGATAAAACTAGAAAAACAAAATGGCATTGCAACCGTCACGCTTAGCAGAGCAAAAAAACAAAACGCATTAAGCTTTGAAATGTTTGTAGAGCTAAACAAAGCCATTAAAAACATAAAAAGAGATCGCAGTATTCGTGCTGTAGTAATAAAAGGCGATGGCGAGCATTTTTGTGCAGGGCTTGATATATCAGCCGTAATGGCGGCACCATTGAATATTATAAAATTATTGCTTAAATGGTTACCTGGCAATCAAAATTTAGCGCAAAAAGTAGTATTAGGCTGGCAATCACTCAGCGTGCCCGTTATTGCACAAATTGATGGCAACTGCTTAGGGGGTGGATTACAAATAGCGCTGGGTGCCGATTACAGGATTGTCCATGTTGATGCCAAGCTTGCCATTATGGAAGCGCGTTGGGGGTTGTGCCCCGATATGGGCGCCAATGTAATGATGAGCGGTTTAGTTAAGCGTGACCAAGCCCTTTGGCTTGCAAGCCACGCAAAACCAATCACAGCACAACAAGCAAATGAGCTAGGTTTAGTTACTCAGCTTACCGATGATACTCAACAAGCCACTCAAAACATGCTCAGTACATTACTTGAGCGCTCACCCGATACGCTTGCTGCTATTAAACGTGTTACACAACTTAGCTATAAACCAAACCAACGAAAAATACTCGCTAAAGAAACTTTCAGCCAAATTCGCTTACTGCTAAACCCAAACACTAAAAAAGCAATTGTTAAAGCAAAAGGAAAAGCGGATATAACCTACGCAAATACAAAGCACTGGTAGACTATTGCACAATGCATAAAAGAGTTTGATTTGTTAAAGTTAAGCTCTTATCTTTTCTGTGAGCCACTTTGATGAAATATCTGCTCAGTAGCGCTATTATTTTACTATGTTTAGCCTGTGCTAAACTCATTATGCACTTTATTGGTGGAAGCTTTCCTGCACCGTTACTCGCTATGGTTATTTTATTAGTTTTACTCTTATCGGGTATTGTAAAAGAGCAACATATAAAACCATGCGCCTCCCCTATTTTAAATATTATGCCTATCTTTTTCATTCCAGCGGGTGTGGGATTTATTGAGCATCTCGGCCTTATAAAATCGCACTGGGCATTTTTAGCATCAGTTGTGGTGCTTGTCCCTATAACTACCTTATTGCTTGTTAGCAGTGTAATTGCGTACTTTAAGGGAAGAGAAAATAATGACTAATTTTACTTTTTCCGCTATTTCAGAGCTACAGCCTAATTTATGGTGGCTAAGTATTCCTTTTATTATTGTATTATTTTTAGCACTAAGGGCCGTAAACCAAAGTATAAAAAACAGCGTATTTAAATCGCTCACCAACCCCGTATTTTTAAGTATTAGTATTATTGCTTTATTACTCGTTAATCTAAACTTGCCTTATACGCAATTTGCCACGCACAGCAAATTACTAAGCTGGTTATTAGAGCCCGCGATTGTAGCTTTAGCGCTTCCTTTATATCAGCAGTTTACACACGTACGAAAAAATCTATTACTCATAGTCGCAACATGTAGCTTAGGTATTGTTAACGCAACCGTTGTGGCATTTTTGCTAAGCATATTATTTAATTCGCCAGCGCAGCTAAGTGCATCTGTTGCCGCACTCAGTGTGACGACCCCAATATCTTTAATTGTTACCGACTCGTTAGGAGGGATTAGCTCACTTGCTGCGGCTTTAGTTATTTTTATTGGTTTACTAGGCGCTTTATTTGGTTTTATGCTTTTTAAACTCATTAATATTTTTAATCACGAATCTCAAGGCGTTGCCATGGGCGCAGCTTGCCATGCAATTGGGACCGCTGCTGCTATTGCTGAGCATCCAAAAGTAGGCGCTTACTCATCAGTTGCAATGGCACTAAGTGCTTTATTAACAGCGATTATAGTGCCGCTGTTATATCCATTTTTAGTCAACATTTTGCTATAGTTGGAAAAATACAACATAGCCCTAACATAGAGCGCTTTATGATCAGTTCTGAAATCGAACAGTTTGAAAAATATTACACCATGCTTACTGAGTATATGGTTACCTACAGTATGCAAATTGTTGGCGCTATTTTTATCGTCCTCATTGGTTTGTGGATAGCACAAAAGCTTGCCAAATTTGTAGCCGCGTTAATGACCCGCCATAACGTTGATATTACGCTCACAAACTTTGTCAGTAGCGTGGTAAAAGTACTGCTCATTGTAATGGTTATAATTATTGCACTTGGCAAAATAGGTATTAGCGTTACGCCATTTGTAGCAGCCATTGGTGCTGCGTCTTTAGGTGCAGGTTTAGCACTACAAGGAATGCTTTCTAATTATGGTGCAGGCCTTGCCATTATAGCCACGCGACCTTTTGTTGTTGGTGATACTATTGAAGTTAAAAATGTAAGCGGCCAAGTTAAAACAATTGAGCTTGGCTACACTATTTTAATCAATGAAGAAAAAGTAGAAATCACCATTCCAAATAAGCACATAGTGGGTGAAATACTTCATAACTCATTTAGTTACTCATTGGTCAAAGGTGAAATAGATATAGCTTATAGTGCATGCTCTGATAACGCGATTAGCCTCATTGAAGACGTACTTAAAGCACATGAATTAGTCGCACAAAATCCGTTATCACAAGTGGGTATTGAACGCTTCGCCGATAGCGGTGTTACAATAAGCTACCGATATTGGGTGCCTACTACTAAAATTATCGAAACCAAACTGGCTATTAACGGTGGTGTTTATAAAGCAATTAATAACGCTGATATTGAAATTCCATTCCCTCAACGCGTCATTACAATTAACAAAGCGACCTAGAAAGCTAATTTATTTTTATTTTGAGCTTGCATATCTGCAAGCTCATCCTTTACTCCCCCCCTCTGCTCAGAATAAACTCAAATAGTTGTGTTATAGATTTATTTGCCATATAAATAGTGTTAATAAATATCAATACGCACTTAATTTTAATAATAAAAAACAATAATGAGTAATGATGATGCGCAACCCCTTCTACCTAGGCGATTGGCAAGTAACACCTTCAACTAACTCAATTCAACTCACTGGTAAAGCCAAACAGTTAGAGCCCAAAGCGATGGAAGTTTTATTGCATTTGTGTCAACAAAATGGCGACATTGTAAGCAGCGATGAATTGCTCAATAAATGCTGGAAAAATACTGATATTGGCGATAATCCATTACATAAAACTATCACTCAACTAAGAAAAGCGCTCGGTGATAAAGCCAATGAACCACATTATATTGAAACTATCCGTAAACGTGGCTACCGCATTATTGCAAAATTATCTTTTCCGTTAGCAGATCCTATCCCAAGCACTAAAAGTACATGGCAGGGAGGATCCCCTTTCTTAGGCCTGCGTGCATATAACCCAAATGATACCCACGTTTTTTTTGGCCGTACCCAATCTATAGCTACCCTGCTGGAAAGGATATCTAGCCAGGTAAATTACGGTCGTGCTTTTTGCTTAATACTTGGCCCTAGTGGTACAGGTAAATCCTCGCTTGTTAATGCTGGAATTTTACCAAAACTGCTAGATGAGCGAGGCTATAATAGCATCGGGGTCATTTCCTACACCCAGATCGACTTTGCAGATGTGCATAAAAATAGACTTTTTCTAGACTTAGCTTCTGCATTACTTGATTGGGATATAAACGCCCAGCCTGTGTTTGAAGGATTAAGCGCGCAAACACTTGCAGAGCAACTAGAATTGGCAATAGATGGCGTAATTAACGCCATACAAGCTGCACTTAGTAAAGCCTCTACACAACTTAAAACACCCCAGTTATTTTTATTTATTGACCGCTTAGAAGTACTGCTTTCTTCTCCTATATTTAGTAGCGAAACACGCAGCCATTTTTTATCGGTTATTGAACGCTTAGCAATCTCTAAAGCTGTGATTGTATTTAGTGCGTGTCGTAACGACTTTTACCCTTTAGTGGTTGAACAACCAAGTTTAATGGCAGGCAAAGCTCATGGCGCGCACTACGATTTAACACCGCCAAACCGCCAAGAACTCCAACAAATTATTCGCCTGCCAGCGTTAACCGCTAATTTAACGTTCTCCAATGACCCACAAACTCAAACACCACTGGATGAAATATTGTGCGCCGATACCGCCAATAACCCCGATGCATTGCCCATGCTGCAATACACATTGCAAGAGCTGTACTTACAGCGCAGTGATAATAACGAGCTACTGCACAGTGTTTACAAAAAACTCGGGGGTATTGAGGGCGCCATAGGCAAAAAAGCAGAAGATATATTTATTGACCTTAGTAATGAGCAACAGCAGCAACTAAAAAGCGTATTATCACAACTGATCACTTTAAACCCAGATGGTAAAACCATTACGAGCCGCGCTGCCCGCTGGCAAACATTAACAAACACAAGCCAAAAAGAGCTTGTGCAAGCCATGGTCGATAGCCGTTTATTTGTATCGCATTTACAAAACCAAGAAGCCTGTTTTAGCCTTGCTCACGAGGCATTATTGCGTCAATGGCCGCGCGCAAAACAATGGATTAATGACCATAAAGATGCCTTAGCAATAAAAAGTCGTTTACAACATCAAGCACAAAATTGGGTAGATGAAGGTAAAAGTAGTGCTTACCTCCTAGCGCCAGGTAAACCGCTACAAGAAGCGCAGCTATTACTTAACGACAAACTGTTTAAATTAGATGATAACGAGCATGCTCTTATCAAAAGCTCTGTAAAAAAAACAAAAACAAAGATAAGAGCAAAACGAGTGACCGTTACTTTATTGTGCTTACTTACATTTACCGCGTTATTAATGAGCTTCACTAGTTTTAAAGCCCAACAACATGCGCAAAAAAAACAGCTTGAGGCCGAAAGCTTACTGGGGTTTATGGTCGGCGACTTTGCCGATAAATTACGTAGCGTTGAACGTATGGACTTACTTGATGGTATTAGTAATAAAGCACTTGAGTATTTTACTGACCTAGATTCAAATTGTAAGTGCATAACTTGTTTTGGCTAGATTAAGTGGTCAGTTGCTCATAAGCTAACTACTTTTTCTCCGGCAAGAGATTTTACAATGAGACATTACAAACAACTGAC
>NZ_JADYXA010000050.1:0-22701 GCF_015864495.1 Pseudoalteromonas sp. SWYJZ98
GCTGCCACTGTGCGCTTGTTCTGTAAGTTTTCATCACCTGCTCCGAATTTATCATTGAGCAGGTATTTTTAGATAATCAGAACATCGATGCTAGGTGTGGTTCGCTAGACGCTTACGAAAAATTCCAGATAGAAACGATTTTACCGATCTTGATGCAGACACGCGTATTAAATATTGGAATATAGTTTTTAGTGAAACAGAAAGGCTAGCTGAAGCGTTTGATAAAAAGTTAAAAATGTTATTAATTTTTAAAAATAAAATATAGTTTTATTAGTTGCTATAAGAAGTCAGTTAACATAATTAATTTTAATCGTGTTAACAGACTTCTTCTATAACATTTAACCCAAGCTTTTAAAGTCGTAAGAATAGATGTAAATGGTTATTTAGATATCTCTTCAATGTACTCCTGAAGTTTATTTTCAGCATTATCCTTACCAAATAGAATTTGGCAGACTTCATGTAAACCAGGATCTGAAAGAATATCTTCTTTTCTTACAACCAGTGAAATTTTAGAACGTCGACGTAAAAAATCACTGAGTTTAGTTATCATTTCCCGCTCAGCAGCGTGTTCAATTTCCACACGTAAGTACTCCGAATTCTTAATAAGGAGTTCGCCTTTTTCAGGTGCTTCACGAATTTTTTCTAGCATGTTAATCGCATTTCTGCCGTAACGTCTCCAAAACCGCTTACTAAGTACCTCTGTAGATGTTTTAGGTGTTAAACCATCCAAATTCATTAATTTTGCACGATGCATGAACTCATTTTTAACGGTGTCGTCAGGTTCACCGTACCATTTGTAATCTTCATAAGGTAACTTAATACCTAATCCAGTGACTAAATCAGCCACTTCATCGCCTACATTAATACAATCTGTTAGTTTTCCGCCAAAGATAGAAAGATATTTTTGATCACTATTTGTATCTATAGCGTGCTTGCGTGATAATTGCACCCAGTCAGCCTTACCATTACCGTCTTTTTTAATTGCTAATGGTCTAACTCCACAGCGCTCGGCTATAATATCACTTTTTGTAATTGGCTTTTCTAACTCTAATAATTTGTTAGCATTATCAAGCACAAAGTTTCGATCCTCATCAGTCACTTGTGAGTGCGGACTATGAACTTGTGTATCGGTTGTACCAATACACGTTTTTGGGCCCATGGGGATCACAAAAAACAACCGACCATCATCTGCAAAAAACGTCAGTACTTTGTTACTGTTAGTTACCTTATCAACAATAAGGTGAATACCTTTTGAAAATACATGGTGATGTGCTGTGGTTTGACTATTTGTATTGTTAATAGGATCAACAAATGGGCCTGCTGCGTTAATAATAACTTTAGAGCGGATAGTAAACTTCTCTTTAGACATCTCGTCTACTGCATTTGTAGTCCAAATATCATTAGAGCGAGTAGAGCCCTGCGAACTTACGTAGTTAGCGGCAATACACCCATGGCTCATACTAGAGCGAATAAAATTGAAAACAAAACGAGCATCGTTATCCAATAAAAAGCTGTCTGAATATTCAAATCCAGCCTCTACATTTTTTGTGTTAATGACTGGCTCTGATGATTTTATTTTTTTTGCATTGAGGTATCTAGGAGATTTAGTAAAAAAACGTCCCATAAACCAATAGAGAATAGTACCTAAATAAACAAAGAATGCCGGAAATCTAAAGCCTTTTTGGATACTTGTAAAAAAGCGAATTTCTTTAACAGTAGAAGGATAGCTACGCATTAAATGGTTTCTACTTTTACAAAGTTTATTAACCAAATTATATTCATGACTTTCTAAATATTTTATGCCACCCCAAGCTAAATTTGATGAGTTTGAACTAGTGAAACCGGCAAAATCACCTTTGTCTATCAAGGCAACTCTAGCGCCCTTAGCGGCTAAAGCGGCAGCAGATACAGCACCGTTAATACCCCCTCCAATAATCAAAACATCATAAATATCTTGGGGAAGTTTTTTAATATTGTTGTCTCTAAGTTGACTCATTTGTTGAATTACCTATTTTAATATCAAGCTATTTAGACCAGCTCAATTAAATTTAAAGTATTAATGTCCTAAACGGTATTTATCGTGCTATCAAAACTTATACTAGGCATGCAGGTAAGTAAGTATACGAGTAATAATAAAAATACTTTCGATATTTTTATTATTTAACTCAAGATTTGTTACCCAACATTTAAGTACTTGATACAAGTAAGCCTTCAAACGAAATCAAAAATTAATTGATCTGATTAACAAGGATGACCAAGCTACTGCAGATAACTATTGTATTTTAAGACTCTGAATAGCTATAACAGTACGAAGTTATTATTTACTTCGGTTTTCTTTATATTAAAAATAACATTTAATAACGAACATTTGCAAACATTAAAGTACATAAATGAAAGTTAGTCTAGCTATATCAAACCCACCGTAAAGCAATAAAAAACTTAGGAGTTTAATTTTTTCCGCTATAGTTTTTTGACACCCCATTAAATCAATAGTTACTACGGCGTTTTGATATCCGATAAATCAAGCAAGGCTGGGCCAGTTGGAGGTATATTGTTAGCTATCTTTATTTTTCTTGATACAACAGCTATTGCCGGCTGAAAAGCGCTTGTTATATCGATTGTATGTCTCTTTGGTTTCTTATCATTAAAGCCACAAATAGTTTTACCATCTATGGCTATAACGCCAACGTTTGTTGCTATATGTGCAGCCTGTGTCCAACGTATAAAATTTTGTTGTAATATCTATCCTATTAAAAGCATGATCATTTTATCTTCTTAAATAACTCTCTACGTTAAAAATTATTAATAGCTGACAGAATAGGGGCAGGAGGGGGAGCAATACAGGAAAATGCAGAGAGCAATTGGAGATAACAACTCTATGTCATAATTTTTCTTTGTTATCGCGCTATTTCCTCAGCGCTATAATAGATCACTAATTTAATACAATAGGTATGACTTTTCAGATGATATAGGTGAATAGTACCATCTATAGTGTTGTGAACTGGAAGACTACTTTCAAATGAGACATATTTTTCAAGCAAATCAATCTCATTATTAGCAACGTATTCAATGTTTTTCATCCATCTTCGGTGCAGATCACACCTACAACGAGAATGAATAAGATAGCATGAAGCTTATATTCGACTTTAGATTGCAGTTATTCGTCGGATATTATTGAAAAATGTTCATCAAAAATTAATTGTATGGGACTTCTATTTATAAGAAACCTATTCGATCATGCTGTAGCTAAAATGGAAAGCTCATGATTTCCCCATGATGAGGGAAAATCTATTTAACTGTTATGTTAAGCTTTTACCGAGCGATATGCAGTTCGACATCGTGCTCATTGAGTAAAGTAAGTATACTTTCGGGTGGCTGAGCATCGGTAATAAAGTTATCTGCCTGTGAGATATTACCTAATTTTACCATCGCATACCGACCGAATTTAGAGTGATCTGCAGCAAGTAAAACTTTACGTGAATTTTCAATGATTGCCTGGGCTACGCGCACTTCACGATAGTCAAAATCAAGTAACGCACCATTTTCTTCTATGCCACTAATACCTATAATGCCAAAATCCATACGAAATTGTTTAATAAAATCCTCTGTGGTCTCACCAATAATCCCGCCATCTCTGTGCCTAACTTCTCCACCTGCGATAAGTACAGAAAAATCTTTCTTAACACCTAATATAGCCGCAACATTAAGATTATTAGTTACAACTTTCAAATTTTCATGACCAAGAAGTGCTTTCGCGATTGTTTCTGTTGTAGTGCCTATGTTTATAAATAAGGAAGAGCCATTAGGTATCATACGAACTACATGCTGTGCTATTTTTTGTTTAGCTTCTAAGTCCATGATTTTTCTAGTTTGATATGCTGTATTCTGAATGCTTGAAATGGCACTAGCGCCGCCATGATGACGTCTCAATTTATTTAAATTAGCAAGATAAGCCAGATCTCGTCTTATTGTTTGTGGTGTAACTTCATAATGACTTACTAGTACTTCAATAGAAATTGAATCTCTTTCTTTTAATAATTTTAGTATGGATTCGTGTCTTTGGTCTTGAGTCATTTTTTTCGCATTTTAAATTTAGTTAATAGTAAATTATAGGTTAAGAGCTAACAAATGAAAATCACATATAAATAATTATATATTAAAGTTGTATTTTTGTTGTATGTAGCAATTAATCCATGTAATAGTACAAAAACGAAAATAACCGAAAGTAAAAGTGAAAAAATAATGAATAACTATATCCTTTCAATTGATCAAGGTACGACTAGTTCTAGAAGTGTGCTATTTGATTTAAATGGTAATATTGCATACCTAGAACAACAAGAATTTGACCAGCACTTTCCAAAAGATGGTTATGTAGAACATAAACCAGAAGATATTTGGGCTTCTGTACAGCAAACAATGACAGCTGTAATGAAACACCTAGACCCTCAACACAATAAGGTTATTGCCATTGGTATTACTAACCAACGTGAAACGACAATAGTATGGGATAAAATTACTGGTGAGCCCGTTTATAACGCGATTGTATGGCAAGATAGACGTACGTCAGAGTTATGTAATGATTTAAGGGCCGCAGAAAAAGAAGAGTTAATTAGAAAAAAAACCGGCCTTTTAATAGACCCATATTTTTCTGCAACTAAAATAAATTGGATTTTAGAAAATTGTCCCGATGCTAGAGAAAAAGCAGAAAAAGGCGATTTAATCTTCGGTACTGTCGACACTTATTTATTGTGGAAATTGACAGGCGGAAAAGAGCACCGCACAGACGCAACGAATGCTTCGCGAACTATGCTCTTTAATATTCATACCCAAGAATGGGACGTGGAATTACTTGAACTTCTGAATGTGCCAATAGAGATGTTACCAGAAGTAATGGATTCATCAGATGATTTTGGTGTAACAGATGAACGCTATTTAGGTTACGAAGTACCTATTCTTGCAATGGCAGGAGACCAACAGGCAGCGTTATTTGGGCAAACTTGTTTTCAACCAGGAATGGCTAAAAGTACCTATGGTACAGGATGCTTTATGATGGTTAACACTGGCGATAAAGTACTTGAATCTGAAAATAGACTTCTCAGTACAGTAGCTTATAGATTAAATGGGAAACCAACTTATGCGCTAGAGGGGAGTATTTTTATTGCAGGTGCTGCAATTCAATGGCTTAGAGACGGTCTACAATTAATCCAAAAAGCTGAAGAAACAGAGTCACTTGCATGCAATACCTCACTAGATCACGGTATATATATGGTACCCGCTTTTACAGGATTAGGTGCTCCTTATTGGGATTCTAATGCGCGAGGTGCAATTTTTGGCTTAACCCGAGATACGGGTATAAAAGAGATCGTAACAGCTGGATTACAATCAGTTTGTTTTCAAACTAAAGACCTTCAAAAGTCAATGGAAGCTGATGGCGTAAGACCACAGGTACTAAGAGTTGATGGCGGTATGGTAATAAATGGCTGGCTTATGCAATTTTTGTCAGATGTTTTAGGAGCCGAAGTTGACCGTTCGACCATAAGTGAAACTACTGCTTTGGGTGTAGCTTACTTAGCAGGTTTAAAAGCGGGTGTATTCCCATCACTTGAATCATTAGCGACTAACTGGAATTGCGATAAACGATTTGTTCCTAACATGACTAAATCAAAACGTGATGAATTATATGCCGGATGGTGTAATGCGGTAAAAAAAGTACAAAGCGAATAATAAGCCGCTTAACTATAAAACCATAGCAACATATCTATTAAGGTTTATTAGTGGAGACTATTTTTATGATACCACTAAATACTCCAAGCGTAAAAATAAATAAGTTGATACTTATCTTATGGTAATTTTCAGCTGTAAAAAAGTTTCAAAATATTCATGGTTTATACTTATGCAATAGATATCATTATTGAGGGTGGTTTTATGTTTATAATTAATAAGGAATATTAAAATGTCACCTTTCTTAGCTGAAATACTAGGAACTGCACTGCTTATTTTAATTGGGGGCGGGGTTGTAGCCAATGACATACTAAAGAAAACACTAGGCCATGGCGGCGGTTGGATGACGATTACCACTGCTTGGGGACTTGGTGTTTTTATCGGCGTGGTTGTTGCCGGTCCCTATAGTGGAGCACACCTTAACCCTGCAGTAACAATAGGCTTAGCCGTAGCTGGATCATTTCCATGGTCCGAAGTTCCAAGTTATATTTTAGCGGAATTTATTGGCGCGATGGTTGGCGCTTCGTTAGTTTATGCAGTTTATAAAGATCATTTCGATGCCACTGACGATCCCACCTTAAAACGAGCTGTTTTCTGTACATCTCCAGCTATACCAAATACGTTTAGAAATATACTTAGTGAAATAATAGGGACCTTCGTTTTATTAATTTGTGTTTTTTACTTCTCTTCAGCTGAAATTGACGATGGCTCTGGCGTAAAAATAGGCTTAGGTTCAATAGGCGCTATACCTGTTGCTTTTGTTGTTTGGGGTATTGGACTTTCTCTGGGTGGGACTACTGGATATGCAATAAATCCAGCTCGAGATTTAGGCCCGCGAATTGTACATTCTTTATTACCAATAAAAGGTAAAATTGATAGTAACTGGGGTTACTCATGGATCCCGGTAGTTGGTCCAATAATAGGGAGTGTTTTAGCAGCTTTATTATATATATTAGTTAAATAATTGAAATATAGTTATTTAATTTTACTAAAAAATGATTATACACAGACTACTTTTCTGAACACACAAAAGAAAAATATAATTTATATAAGCAATATAGTTAAATAAAAAAGGGCGTGTAGCCCTTTTTTATTTAAAGCTAAGGCTATTACCAATACAAAAATATAAATAAAAAAGTATAAAAAATTTATATATCGCGACGGCGGAATTATCGATTACCACTTTGACTTAAAAATTAATAACCCAGGACTTATTTTATATCCGCATTTTAATAGTGAGCCAAAAGCAGGGTGGTTCGATAAAAATTTAAAACGTAAAGTATCACCACTTAATTACGATAATGTGGTAATGATCACTCCATCAAAAGAATTTATAGCAAGCTTACCTTACGGAAAAATCCCAGACAGAAACGACTTTACCGATCTTGATGCAGATACACGCATTAAATATTGGAATACCGTTTTTAGTGAGACTGAAAAGTTGGCTGAGGCGTTTGATGAAAAATTAAATAATGAAAGTTTCGATTCAAAGCCATATTAGTAATTTAATAGCTGACTATTGTAAAGTTAATATAATAGTTAGAGGCATAATAAATCTATAAATAGATATATTTATAGATAAAAAGGTAATCATATAATAAAGTTACGGTAATATTAAAAGTGAAAACAATTCATGGACTTGAAACATAAAAAATTATTTTATATATGAATCAAAAATAGGGAATAAGATGGAATCAACACATAAGATTACTAGTATAGAAAAATTTAATAAAATTAGATTAGAGTTTATATTTAAGAATAGTAAAAATAAAATTTTTAACTTTAGAAAAAAAAATCATCTAGTACAAGGTGAACCTTTTGAGTACGGCTTCAAAATAACAAACATAGGAGATGAGTTGTTCTCTGGAGCTCTTCTAAGCAAATTTAAAATTACTCTTTGTTCAATGAACATGGTTGTAAGCTCAAATAAAAAGCCCAATATTAAACAGCTAAATCCTAATGAAAGTACAGAGATCTATTTTGACGTAGTTACAATGGCTATCTCTGGTCCAATATGGATAGAAGCTGAGTTTGAAGCAAAGGATAAAGAAGTAACCATTTATACATATCAATATGATGTAAATCATAAAAATGATGAGAAATATGACGTTCCTAATAAGTGGGCAATGAATGATTTTGTCCAAGGAAGACTTGAATTATTACAAACAAATACTAATATACAGATTTTAATTTTAACAATAATCACTGTTCTTGAAGCTATTTTTGGGCTTGAGAATATTATAAAAAAAACATTTAGTATTCTAGGTTGTATTTTTAAAGGCATATCAGATTTTTTCTTATATCTATCATGATGTAGGGCTTCACCTACAAAGGCTTAACTTTCTGTCCTTTCAGATATTTCACCAATAATAAGAAGTAATTGATCCTGTAAATTAAGTAAATATAAATCTTGGGTTTTAAGGTTTTTACTTAAGAGTTTTGTACATAGATTGGATTTTCTAGCAGACCATTTCTAGCGTTGTACTAACTGAACATGAACATCAGAGGGTTTTACCTTTCCCCAAAGGTAGCTATTACCCATAAATTACGTTATGTTAAATTGAGTGGATTTTAATAAAGCGAGTGTGATTATATAAACCAGCTCGCTTTTAGGAGAGTAATTTGGTGGTTAATTAAGCTCTGAATCAACCCAAAACTTGGTACCTTTTAATACAGCTTGTAGTGCAAGGCCATTTTCGGTTACAGAATATACAGTAACTTGATCTGCAATTGCTTCGGCAACCAGTGCACCGCCTTTATCTTCATATTTTGCTGCTGCATCAGCGTTTCCGCCAAATGCCCAACCATGTTCAATAAATCTATTTAGTGCAGCTTGGTTATGAAAAACCATTACAACGTTAAAATCTTTTACACCTAAACCAAGCCCTAAACCGGCTTCACCCATATTCATGTAAGTCGATTTACCAGTAAGGTTATTTTTAACTACGCCGTAACCGCCACCAAAACTGGCTAAAACAACATTTACGTTCGCGTTATCAAAAACAGCGTAACCAGCCGAATTAGCAATTTGTTTTTTAACATCAGGTTTTTCAGCGTATAGTTTATCTAATGTATTTGTTTTCATACTTTGTACAAGTGAACGTTTTTCGCTTGGTGATGCACTACCTGTAGTAGCACACCCAGTTAACGCAACAGTTAAAGCAAGTACGCTTAGTATAATTAGTTTTTTCATAATGTTTTCCTTAATAAGATATAGCAACCAACAACCATAGAATAATCACGGTATTAAAATAATTAGAGCTTTACTATGTCCAATACTAGATGTTGTTTATAGTGATTACTGTGTACTAATTTTTTAATCTAATTATAACAATAAGTTATGTTGAGAATTAAAGTACATGTTGTGTAATTTAATTTCCTTGATCTATGTACTTATTTTACATTGATAATAATGAACAACAGCCAAACGGATTCAAAATTTTAAAGCCAATAATGGGAACTTAGTTAAAAATCGGTAAATATTGTAATTTATTAAAATATTAGCTAAAAGTTGAATGTACTCCCCTATTTGAGGTAAGTGTGCTGCCCCACTCTGATTAAGTCATGCAATGTTGAATGAAATCTTGTGAAGCAGCTAGTTCACGATATATAACTACCTGCCGATGGTTGTATCCTAAATAGGTTTCCAGATCCTTACATTGCTCATTAATTTTATCCCCTATATTAATTTCTAGCCCTTTATAGCTCTTAATAATAGCTTTTAAGTTATTAATAATTTCTCCGCCTTTACCTCTAAATCTTTCCAATAGATCTAGATTCTCATAATGATTTTTAATTAGATTAAACACATCATCAGTCACATCGTCAGGCTGTTCTAAATAGAACCTTGGCATCCAATTGGCTTCAAATCTTACTTTAAGATAATGTGATTTGGGTAAGTCATCTATAAACAAATTTAAAAATAACTGTGAGCCTTTATCATCAACAAATTTATCTGATTTTTTTCTATTACAATCACTACAACATGGAAATAAGTTTTTAGGGTGAACAGAATACTCTGGGAATTCCGTCTGACCTAGTACATGATCCATTGAGTCAACATCATTTATAGTACAGTTTTGACAAGTATTAAAAATATGATCTCTATGATGAGGGTGTGTAGTAAGTGTACTTTTTAATGCTTGAATTCTTTTATTTCTATAATTATATAAAGACTTTAAATTAACTTTATTATTCTCACTGTATGGCATGCTCTGCATTAAAGCTAGCGAGTCCATATCGAATGCATCATCGTAATCTTCAAAGTATTGTGATTGAGTATCAGAAATTACAGCAAGCTCTTCTTTAATATCTGGTTTTGACTCTGTATTCCTTTTAGACTTAACAATACCTTTGTAGAAAGAGAAAGAGTCTTCTTCATAAGCTCTAATTTTTAGCATTATTTTCAACTAAAACCTGAAGGTACAATCGTACGTTTAAACTCAGCGGTAAATTATCTTCTTTTAATATTTCAAGAACTTCATCGTATGTTTTATAACGCCTTACTAGCTTTTTCATCGTTGTTTCATAAAATTTAGGGATTGATCTATTACCAAAAACTTCCTCCGTAATTACGGAGAGGTTTTCCCCAAACGATTCAACGCCAATTTTTTTCACCGAGGGGATACTTTCTTCTCGGGAAAGAACTAAAACATCTCGAGAAAACATCTCTTGGATAATTATTGGAGAGTGGGTAGCAATAACGCAGTAAGATTCAAATTCATTAATAAGCTCTGCTATGCCGTTCATTAGTTGACTAATAGCATTTGGGTGAAGATGAGTTTCAGGTTCATCAAATAACAGTAAACTATCAAGTCTAATATTCGCTACGATTTCAGAAACTACATAAAGAACAATAGATTGACCTGAACTTAGTGACTCCCTAGCTTTACTAAACCCATGCGCATCAAAGTAAAGTTTGTCACTATCTACAGGATCAAGTTTAATAAATAGCTCTATCAACTCAGGTTCTAAAAAATTAGATATAACTTTTTTCCACTTTTCTAATCGGCCAAGAGTAGTTATTCTTTTCCACGTATGATGGAATTTTTGCAACTGACCTTTCTTACTTCTTAGATCCCCTTTTTCATCCCTTAAACCACAATAAATATAATTAAAATTTGATGTCTTTTTTGGTAATTCAAAATTATCAAATGTGCTATAAGAAACGGCTATAATTTTACTATAAATCGGTTTGTGAGGACTTAAAAGTTCGCTTTTTTCCTTTGCTATTTCTAAAGGTAAAGTGGTAAGTAATTGTGTTTTTCCAGCACCATTTTTGCCTATCAAGGCAATCATTCTTTTTGGTAAAAGACTGTCTGTCGAAAATTTAAAAGGGACATCAATACATGAATCGGCATATTTAGGACAAAATTTATATGTAAAGGAATATAAGTTATTTAAATCAGAACCATAAATCATTGGCTTTGCTGTTCTATGTATTCTTTCAGCTTCATCATCTCTAGTTAGAGACTGTTTAAACACATTTGTGTTTTCAAACTCTTCTGAAATTTCGGTAAAAAAAGCCGCATCTCTTAATGAGTAAAGCACTGATGAAAGTGATTTCTCAAAAGTTTTATTTAAGTTCTTATAATAATCTTCATCCTGTCCAAGTGAAACGAACTCTTCACCTAAAGAAAAAAACTCAGACGGTAGAGCTTGTATTGTATAATTATTTTTATTACTGGCTATTTTAACAAGGCCCAAGTCTACTTTTTGTTTGTTATTAAAAAGAACTAATACAAACGAAGTTTCATGTGAATAGTCATCCCAATTATCTGCTATTAGGAGAAAATATTTACTTGGCTTTTCATTATCAACTTCTAAAGTATTGACATAACGACCTACTCTCATGTTTGGATATGCGACTACATAAAAAGGGATTTTATTAATTGGAACATCACTTGGTCTATCTAGAGTATCTTTATTCATTAACTCGAGAACAGGGTAATCACCTTCATAACTTATAGTAGCAAGGGTTAGATCTTCACTTTCTAAAATACCGTTAATTTTCTCAATATAATAGTAAGTCTGCTCGGGAGAGGTTTGATACTTTGGTAGTAAAAAAACTTCTAAGAATTTTATAAACTTAGTTTCGTCATCAAGAAGCTTTAAACGTTGCTCAAATAATTCATGATAATCCCAATCATCATTATTGATTGTATGCTGAATTATGTCACCCTCAGCATTTTTAAATCTGCTGTCCTCAGACGGCATAGACTTTAGGTCCCATATCTCATTTAAGAATGGAATAAACCCTTCATCCCTGTTATTGGCAAAATCAAAAGGCCCTTCTGTAGCAATAATTAAATCTAGTATTATTTTTCTAATTGATGAATTCATTAGATTGCTGATCCCTTTAACTTAAGATACTTATAACCATAACAAGTTATATTCCTTGGTTTACTTTAAAACTCTGCGCTTGCTCAAATATTTCTTTGTACACTTCATCGCGGCTGATTGGTGGGTATTTAAATTTAGCCAACACTAAAATCAGCTCTACTTTAAGTGATGATTTAATATCGTCTCGGTGATTCCAATCAACAAATTTTACTTTGTCGTCTACAATTACTTTTACCGCTTGGGCGAGCTCAATTAGCTTATCTTCGGGGTAGTCAAAGTCGTATTTAACGGCAAGTGCCTTTAACGCGTCGTAAAAGCCTTTTTCTTCAATATCAATACCTAGCTCATCACCGGCGTTCATTTCGTCGCGTATGCTATAAATCATATCAACCATGCTTTCTGAAAAGTCATCAAGTACGCTACTCACAAGTACGTCATCTTCTTTTCGCTCGTTATAGCGCTGTACCAGCGATTCAAAGCGTTTAGTAAAGTCGATACCTTGGGTTTGGTTTACTTTTTTAAGCTCACCGATGGCTTTAGCTAGCATTTGTTGCAGTATTTTAATTTTAGTATTGGGGAGTTTTATTTTTTCTATTTTGGCGATGTAGTCGTCATTAAAAATGTCGATTTCGCCGCCTTCTTCATTGCCGAGTTTAAATACTTCTTCTACGCCGTCGCTTTGTAGGGCTTCGCTTATCATTTCACGTACTTTGGCGTTCATTTGCGCGGTATCGGGCGCTTCACCTTTGGTTAGCTTGTAAATAATAGAGCGAATAGCGAGGTAAAAGTGAATGTGGTTACGCTCGTTTTCGTTAATTTTTTCACTGCCACAACATACATCGTAGGCGGCTTTTAAACGCTTAACTAAATCCATAAAGCGCTTTTGCCGCTTTTCGGTAATTAGTGCAAACTCAGCGGCGTGGTTTAAGCAATTTAATTGGGCAACGGCTTCGCCGGTAAAGTACGCGCTGCTGTCAAATTTATGAAATAACTGAGCAAGTAACGCTAAGTGATTTTTTACTTCAATAACGGAGGCGGTAATGTCTTCAAAGTTGGTTTCGTCTGTTTTTGAATACTGCGCTAACGCTTTATTCATTTCAGATTTAATACCAATGTAATCTACTACTAGACCTTTATCTTTGCCTTCAAACTGGCGATTAACCCGCGAAATGGTTTGTATTAAGCTGTGCTTTTGCAGTGGTTTATCTATGTACATGGTATCTAAAAATGGCACGTCAAAACCGGTTAGCCACATGTCTACCACTATGGCTATTTTAAAGTTTGAGTTTTTGTTTTTAAATTGCTTATCAAGCTCTTTACGCTCGTCTTTACTGCCAAGTAAATTATATAAGCGTTCAACGTCGTCTTTGCCACGCGTCATTACCATTTTTACTTTTTCAGAGGGGGCAGCAATACGGCCTTCGCTAATGGCGCGCTTTCGCTCGGTATCTGATAGTTTTTTCGCGTCATCGGTATCCACTACATCAAACCAATGTGGTCGTAGCTCTTCTAGTTCTTGATACAGCTGATAAGCAATACCACGCGAGCTACACACAAACATCGCCTTGCCAGCAATGGTAGAGCCTTCCTCAACGCGTTTTTCGTAGTGCTGTACAAAGTCTCTTGCTAATACACGTATGCGGTCAGGGTCGCCTAAAATGCTATTCATGTTAGCGGTGGCTTTTTTACTGTCTTCTATTTGCAGCTCGTTACTGCCTGCATCGGCGCATTCTTTGTAATAGGCTTCAATTTCTGCCAGCTTGCTATTGTTTAAACACACCTTAGCGGCGCGCCCTTCGTAAACAATGCGTACGGTTATTTCATCTTTAACCGACTCAGTCATAGTGTATGAGTCAACCACTTCACCAAATACATCTAAAGTCGCGTCTACTGGCGTGCCAGTAAAACCAACATAAGTGGCATTGGGCAGTGAGTCGTGCAGGTATTTAGCAAAACCAAAGGTCTTTTTTACACCCTTTTCGGTAATGGTAATTTTTTGATCAAGATTAACTTGGCTACGATGCGCTTCATCAGAAATACAAATAACGTTAGTGCGGTCGGTTAATAACTGGGTGTCTTCGGTAAACTTATGAATAGTGGTTAAAAATACACCGCCACTGTTACGGCCCTCTAATAACTCACGTAAGTGAGTCCGGCTGGTAACAGTTTTTACCGTGTCATCACCAATGTAGGTTTTAGCATTACCAAACTGCTGCGAAAGTTGGTCGTCTAAATCGGTTCGGTCGGTAATTAAAATAATGGTGGGGCTTTTAAGTTCAACGCTTTTCATCAATAAGCGTGTTAAAAATTGCATGGTGTAACTTTTACCGCACCCCGTTGCGCCAAAGTACGTACCGCCTTTACCATCACCTTGTGGTTTTAAATGCTGCTTTATATTTTCAAACAGTTTATTAGCCGCATAATATTGCGGGTAACGCGGAACAATTTTTATCTCTTTTTTACCCGCGCTTTTATTATCAGAATCGGGGAAGAATACAAAATTACGCATAACATCGCGCAAGCGCGCTTTATCAAACAAACCCTGCAATAAGGTATGTAACGAGTTAATACCCTCTTGCGCGGTTAGCTCTTGCCCCTTTACTTTTCCCCACGAGTAAAAAAACTGATACGGCGCAAATAAGTTACCCATTTTGTTGTTTACGCCATCACTTATAACGCACAAGGTATTAAACACAAATAGCTGAGGGATAGCGCGCCTATAGCGAATAGTTAACTGCTCATACGCTTCAAAAATAGGGGCCTGTTCGCGTATTGCGCTTTTAAATTCAAACACCACCAATGGCAAGCCGTTTACATATAAAATGCCATCGGGAATACGCAGCTCAATATTGTCGTAGCTTGTGGGGCTTTCTATTTCTAACTGAGTAACAAAGCGATAAATGTTATCGTCTTGCAGGTAAGTAACGCTTGCTTCATTCACGTTATCGAGAGCCATATTATCTAAAGCAGCCATAGCATTCCCTGCTATTAAGCTACTTTTAATGCCTTGCTCAACGTTATCGTAATCTAGCAGCTGAATATATAAATCTTTTTGCGCTGCGTTGCCTGCCACCATGCCACGCTCGCGTGTCAGTAAAAAGCCATCACTTAGCCACTTACAAAAGGTTTTATTGCTCTCGTATAAATCACTGGCAGGCAGCTTTTCAAGCTTTGCAATTATTGAGTCTACTTCACCCGTTGTAATATTATTTTTAGCATAACGCTTGCTTAAAAAAGCACGTAAGTCGTCTTTAATTAATACGTCGCTATTATTGCGAGTAAGCTCACCGCCTAATAAATGCGGGTAGCCTTGCTCGCCTAACAACTCAACCACCGCTTGTTCTAATTTGGCTTCAGTAAATTTCATTAAACATCCTTATTTAATAATCCCTTTAAGCTTCTCCAAAGAACTTATCATTTTATCTAAGCCTTCATGCGCTGGTGTTTTATCTTCATGTTTTTTGTCTAAAGTATCGGAAGCATTTGCAGAAACTGCATCGATTGCAGCAGAAAGAAGCTTCTCCATTAATTCTTCTTTCCTGTCTGGTACATTCAAATTATCTATCTGGGTTTTAAAATTTTGATATGATTTAGCTAGAGCTTCTTTGTGAGCATACTCTTGCTGTAATCTTTGCACTTCGCTTCGCCTTTTAGAAGCAAATAGAGCTAACCATACTACCGGTACTATGATAGGTAACTTATGAATCAAGCTATTTAATAGTCCACTAAGATCAGTAATATCAACAAATTTAATGATCTCATTCGCAGTCCAAAAACTATCAATGCTTGATAAGAGCGCTGTTAAAGTTAATATAGATACTGCTGAGTAAAATAAATAAGAATATTGCTTAATTGGTTTACTAAATGATTTTCTCATAACTCTATAGGCTGTAGCTAAACCTGCACTTGTTGCGCCAGGTAGTAATTCTTCAATTTGGGAATTTAATGCTTGATAACGAATTTGTTGTTGCTTCTTAAAGCTATCTAGTTCCTCTTTCCTCTTACTAATCTCTAACTTTAAACCACCATTCAAATTTCCATCTTCATCTTCAATACCATGAACATCCCTGTAGAATAGCTTCAGCTCCTTAAGTTTACTCTCAGTATCATGAAGCATTGTTTCTATTAATTTTTTACTGTCTTCAGACTCAACTTTAGCTTCCTCTATTATTTCTTTAATTGAATCGCTACCGCTGCCTAAAAGTTCAGTTTGATAATCAGAAATTTGCGAGTAATAATCACTAAACTTGGTAAACATTGAATCTATTTTTGATTCTAGGGCGTCTTCAGATTCATTACCTACAAAATACTGTTGGCGTAAATCAGTAATTTCTGCATGGAAGCCTTTTAATTCGGAGTACTTTTCTTCAGTTGAATTTCTATACTCTTCAAATTCATCTAAATACTCAGTTGATTTTCTCTTAAAGTTTTCTAACCCTTGAGCCACTGTCTTTGAATATCCACGAAAAGCTGCTTGTGTAGCTTTAACTGCTTTTGCTGATTCAACTGTATAGGGACGAACATAAGTTAATAAATTATCGGCATATGTATTTGCTTTAATAACATGCTGAATATTTCGGTTATTATTATAGTTTGTTATTTCTTGTAGACATGATTGAGACTGAGTTCGGAAAGAATCCCAGGTAGTAAGAGGTACTAACTCAGGGTCAATAGAATCAATTAAAACATCTAAGAAAGTAATTACTTTTCTTAATCGAGCTAATTCCTCAACATTTGTAATTATGGTTTCGTCATCGACCTGAGAGTCTTCAATTGTGGTTTTTAAGTTACTCCAAACATTCTGAAATGGATGGTTATCAAATTCTTCAAGCCAACGGCTCATTTTAAATATCCTTATTTATTGTAATCTCACCAGCAATCAACTTCGGAAGAAGAGTATCCCTGAGTTTAGTTAATGTTTTTGTTTGTGTTTGATTTCTTGCAACCCCAGACATGATGTTTCCAGCAATAGATTCAAATGCATCTAAGATTTTATTATTGGAGTAAACGCAATATGTCTTCGCTACATCTTCTGGTTTTATTGCAGGGTAAGCAGCACCATCAGCAATGCGCGTGAACTCTTGAATACAATCATCATTAGTTAAAGAAAAATATGCAAAAGCTCTACAATTTTGATTATTTGCTCTAACTACTGCAAACCCTGTACTACCCGTTAAATTATCTTCATTCACATAAGCAAAAGATCTATTTGCAGGCCTAACTACACCTATGATTGTGTCATGTGGTCGCAATATTCTTCTTGCTCGACTTGGTGCTTCAGAAAAACTATATTCTATAGCTTCACCCACAGACCCATTTTTAGCGTTAGCCAAATCAACATATTTAACTACCTCAGGTGCGTTTTTTTTAGTCCAAGATTCTGGGTTTATTTTGCATAGTTCATCAATAGTTTTTGACTCCCACCCCTTTGGTATCCAGCCTAGTTGTTCGTTGTGCTCGAACTCATTGGGGAAGTGGGTGTTGGCGTGTTGCGCTAATATTTTAGGGTTGGCGCTCACGTTTGCTTTCACGGGTGTTTCAGCGGTTTTACCTAATATTTGCACTGCTGCTTGTGTTGCTTCTTTTGTTGGTAGCTGTGCTTGTAACTCGTGAGCGAGTGCAATGAGTGACGCTTTGCATTCGGCCGCATTTTCTAAACTGTTCAGTACCGCTAAGCGACGCTGCGCTTTTAGTTTTAAATTGTCAGGCAAGCGGTTTTCAAGGCTTTCTAACTTAAAATCAACACTAGCAAGGAGATTGTCGAACACAGGATCAAAATCAACAAACCAGCTTTTAAATAACGCCTGTGCCATTTGTTCTAAGGTTTGGTTGGTTTCGTTGTTTAAAAATATTTTATCGTCAAGAGATTCAAGGCAATCCGCAATGTTTTTTTGAATTATTAAAGGTGGTTTAGAAACCTCTAATGTTTCAATCATCGTTTTAGTTAAAGCATTTCGCGTAGCCCCTGCACTAGCAAGATTTAATAAAACCTTTTGCATAAATGGGCTTGAAATCACATAACGTAAATACCTCGCATCAAACTCTTTTGGGTTTGGCCTGATAATAGCGACATGTTGATTTACCCTTGCAGGTAAATACCTCTCTACTGCAAGACATACCCTAGCAACTGAATCACCTGTAATGTTTAATAAAATATCATTTTTTTCGATTACCACATTTTTTAATTTTTTTGCAGCATCTTCATCTATGTAAACAAGTCCTTGAGATTTAAACCCATCGTTGTAGATGTTTTGACTTCGAATTAAGCATATTTCACCGTACTCTTTATAGACACTACTTCCGCCTCTTGGTGTAGCACCACTACCAATTTTTACACAATAATCACCTAAAGAAACCAATGGCCAATCACTCCCCATAACCCAACGCCTCCAAATTCTTACGAATCGCTTTATCAAGCTCATCGCTTTGGTTCATTTGGCTATAAAGGGTTTGACTAAGTTCATTCATTTTGGTTTCGAACGGGATGCCGTCATCTACAATAGCGGCAGCGCCGACATAGCGCCCAGGGGTAAGTACGTAGTCGTTCGCTTTAATATCGGCAAGGGTGGCTGATTTACAGTAACCGGCGACATCTTGGTACTCTTGCTCTGTATCTAAGCTTAGCTCTTCGCCGCGCCATATATGGTAGGTTTCGGTTATTTTAGCTATGTCGTCGTTAGTGAGCTCTTTTAAGGTGCGGTTAACCATAGAGCCCATTTCGCGGGCGTCTATAAATAGCGTTTCGCCTTGGCGGTCGCGGCGTTTTAGAATGCCTTTTTCGTTATTACCGCGTTTGTCTTTACTTATAAACCATAAACACACCGGAATTTGCGTGGTGTAAAACAGCTGCCCTGGTAGGGCTATCATACAATCGACTAAATCGTTTTCAATTATTTTTTGGCGAATATCGCCCTCGCCACTGGTGTTAGAGCTCATTGAGCCATTAGCCAGTACAAAACCTGCGGTGCCATGCTCGCTAAGTTTTGAGATCATATGCATGATCCACGCATAGTTGGCATTACCGGTAGGCGGTGTTGGATAACCTGCCCAGCGGGCATCGTCGACGAGTTCGTTATCGGCGCGCCACTGTTTTTGGTTAAACGGTGGGTTTGCCATTATGTAATCGGCTTTTAGGTCGGGGTGTTGATCTTTAAAAAAGGTGTCACCCGCTACATCGCCTAAGTTGCCCGAAATACCACGCACAGCTAGGTTCATTTTTGCCAGTTTATAGGTGGTGTTGGTGTACTCTTGCCCGTAAATAGATATGTTTTTTTGGTTGCCATTATGGCTATTAATAAACTTAAGCGATTGCACAAACATACCGCCCGAGCCACAACAGGGGTCGTAAATTTTGCCTTCGAATGGTTCAATCATATCGGCTATTAGGGTAACAATAGACTTAGGCGTGTAGAACTCGCCCCCGCCTTTACCTTCAGATGCAGCAAATTTACCTAAAAAGTAT
The DNA here is from genome assembly GCF_015864495.1 of Pseudoalteromonas sp. SWYJZ98. Taxonomy (NCBI): domain Bacteria; kingdom Pseudomonadati; phylum Pseudomonadota; class Gammaproteobacteria; order Alteromonadales; family Pseudoalteromonadaceae; genus Pseudoalteromonas; species Pseudoalteromonas sp. SWYJZ98. The sequence continues at coordinate 19,526 of NZ_JADYXA010000050.1, forward strand.
TCGTAAACACGGCCAACTAAGTCTTCTTCTGTTTTTTCGTTTTGGTTGGCAATAGTGTCGATATTATTAATGGTATCGATAAGCGCTGAGAGCTTACTGGCATCAAGCCCTAAGCGTGAAAAGTAGTTATCTGGCAATGCGCCGGCAAGTGATTTATTGTTTTTTTCTACCGCGTGTAGTGCGGTATCTATTTTAACGGCTATATCGCCTTGCTTGGCGTTGGTTTGAATATACGACCAACGTGCGTCTTTTGGGAGATAAAACACGTTATCCATCGCGTAAAAGTCAACCATGTCGATGTACTCATCACCGTACTCGCTAGCAATGGCTTTTTTACGCCCTTCAAACTTGTCACTAATAAATTTAAGAAAGATTAAGCTTAAAACAATGTGCTTATATTCGGCTGACTCAACACTCCCGCGCAGTTTATTGGCGGCATCCCAAAGGGATTCTTCAAACCCGACTTGTGTTTTTTTTGTGGCTTTTTTTGTTGCAGGCTTTTTTGATGCAGCGTCCATGTGGTCTCTCTTTGCAAGAATATCAATATAATTATTGGCTTATCATACCGCAAAGGTCGTGGTTTTTTGAGTGTTAATTAGTAATAAATTGGTATTAAAAAGAGGTTTAAAATGATTTTTAAAAAGATGCTTTTATTAAAAACGATTAAATGGATCAGGCATATATTTACGCCTGATTATACGTGTACTTTACAGCTCTAATTCTAATAATTGAATGAGCTTACGCTTACCTTCGTCATCAAGCTTTTCGATTAAACACGCCAGTGTTGCGCTTTCTTCTGATTCACAAAAAAAGTAATTTACGGGAACGTTTAGCTCGGACGCTAGCTTTTTTAAAGTAGCTAGGTCGGGCATATGGCGACCTGTTTCGTAATGGTTCATTCTGCCGCTGGCTGAACTTGGATCCATCCCCATTTTAATACCTAACTCTTTTTGGCTTATTTTCATTCGCTTTCGAGCCTCTTTAAGACGCTCAGTAAAAAAGGATTTAACCTGCACTGTTGCTTCATCTTGGTAACTCTCACATTTAAATGATTGTCTAGTTTTTACATGAGCATGTATACTTAGGAATCCTAAGTTTATGGTGAGTTATAAGGTTTAGCAATGAGTAAGAAAGCGAATATGAATGTATTTTTACATTTTCTTTTGGTAATCAAACAGATGAATAACTTCACTGTAACACAAGCGAAAGATGCTTTATTGCATGAACAATCTGAGTTTACTGATCCAGTAGAAACCCGAAAGTTTATATATCGTCAATTAACTCGCAATGTTGCAAATGGACTCTTAAGACGAACCAATAAATTAAACAAGGGAGCTAAGGAGGTTATATATTCAACAACAGAGCTTTTTTCAAGTTTAGAAATCGTCCCTACTTCAAGGCGAGGCAAAGTAAAACAAATAGATACTGCAAATATTGGCGCTTCTGATATTTCGACCGAAACTGTTAAAGTTATTGAGTACCAAGAAGAACTTAAAAAAGATTTATTAACATACGAGATTGATTTAAATACTGTACTTGAAGAAGCTAAAGAGTATCAGCGCCTTTCTGCACGCTACCCTAAGCTGCAAGTACAGTTGCAGCTGCATCACACTCAAGCAAAGGAAAAGTCGATTAAATTACTTGGCAAAATAAATGCTTTGCAGACTTTATTGGGTAATAAAATAAAAGAAAAGCAACCATGCTAAGGGATTGGCAATCAGCCTGCTTATCGGCAGTTAAAAAGCATTACTCTCAAAGCCATAAGCACTTTTTTTGTTTAGCTACACCAGGGGCCGGTAAAACTGTATTGGCGGCAGAAGTTGCAGCGTATTTATTTGAAACTAAGCAAATAGACTTTGTGATTTGCTTTTCACCCTCTAGTGAGGTGGCCAATGGTATTAGAAAGACGTTTGCTAAACGGTTAAATTGTAATTTTGACGGTGTTATTGGCTCAGTTGGTTGCTCGTATACTTATCAAAACATGCGCTTTTTTAATGACGATTACTGGAAGTTATTAAGGAACAACCGCGTGTTGGTGGTGTTTGATGAAATACACCATTGTGCTGGTTCGAGCATTGAGGATGCCAATGTATGGGGGCAAGATATTGTTAAAAATATTCAACAGCACGCTGCTTTTACGTTAGCGTTGACAGGCACACCTTGGCGCTCTGACCTTCTTCCTATCGCGCTGGCAACTTATAGCGACCCTGATAATAAAATAATATGTAATTACACTTACTCGCTGCAACAGGCGGTAAATGATGGCGTATGCCGTAACCCTAAAATTGTTTTAATTGATAATGAAGAAATTTCGGTAACAACCACGAAACAGGAAACCAAAACCTATAACTCATTAAAGTCTTTGCTAAAAGATCCATCGATTTCCTACCAGGATTTGATTAAGCACGAAGCTGTAATCAATTATATTATTGCTCAAGGAGTAAGTAAGCTCGCCACTATTAGCCAGCAGAATAGCAATGCCGCAGGGTTAATTGTGGCCTCTTCTGTTGAGCATGCAGAGCAGATAGTGACTGTACTCACCGACCTTTTTCATCAATCAGCAACCATAGTTACTTACAAAGAAAGTGATGCTGGCGATAGAATTAACCATTTTCGCTTTAGCAACACGCAATGGATTGTAAGCGTTGGAATGGTGTCGGAAGGTACTGACATACCTAGGCTGCAAGTGTGTTGCCATTTAAGCAGAGTTAAAACTGAGCTTTATTTTAGGCAGGTGCTTGGCCGTATATTAAGAGTAAATAATTCCTCCAACCAAGAAGCTTGGCTATTCACCCTCGCCGAAGAAACACTAAGCACCTTTGCAAATAGAATTGACCAAGAGCTACCCGACACTTGTGTACTAATAAGAAATAACGCCATAGCGAATGAATATTTTGGAACAGAGACTCATAAAAAGACAAGCTCCACTAGGCCCGATAGTCAGCCGATTGCTGAAATTGATGATTTATTATTTTCATGGGGATCAAACGAATCAAGTCAGCTGAAAACTGAGTCTCAAGAAGTGAGTTTTTTACAAGCTTTTGGCGGGTTTAGAGTGAGCGTCTAGCGAACTACACCTATGTTTTAAAATTCCAGGGTAACAAGCTGTCGATATCGGGCTCAGGCTGGCACAGTTCATCAAGGCAAGCACAGATGTAATTAAATGGGATTAGACC
>NZ_JADYXA010000051.1:0-22512 GCF_015864495.1 Pseudoalteromonas sp. SWYJZ98
CCAGTAAGACCTTTACCAGCTTGAAGTTCAGCTAATGCTTTGTTGAAATCGAAAGATTGAGTCATGTGTCACTCCTGTTTTCTTAATAATACTGAAATGACACAGATTTCTAAACACTACCGATAAACAGCTTAAAAAAGAGGTTTAAGCGTTTTCTAACATAGATAGTGCGACTGCTTCAGCTGCTTTAATACCATCAATACCCGCTGATAAAATACCGCCAGCGTAACCTGCGCCTTCACCTGCAGGGTAAAGCCCTTTGGTGTTAATACTTTGGAATGTTTTATCACGCTTAATACTAATAGGCGACGAAGTACGTGTTTCCACACCGGTTAATAAACCGTCGTTAGTTGAAAAACCACGAATTTGTTTATTAAACGCTGGTATCGCTTCGCGAAGGGCATCAATTGCAAATTGTGGTAACACTTTACTCAAGTCAGTTAACTTAATCCCAGGAGTGTAAGAGGGTTGTACTTCACCTAAGTCTGCAGATGATTTACCTTTTAAGAAATCTCCAATTAACTGCGCTGGTGCATCGTAGTTGCTACCACCAAGCTTATACGCTTGCTCTTCAAGTTTTCGTTGTAAGTCTATTCCAGCAAGTGGATTACCAGGGAAATCTTGCTCTGGTGATATACCTACCACAATAGCGCTGTTAGCGTTGCGCTCACTTCGTGAATATTGACTCATACCATTGGTAACAACACGGCCTTCTTCAGAGGTTGCCGCGACTACTGTGCCACCTGGGCACATACAAAAGCTGTAAACCGTGCGGCCATTGTCGCAGTGATGCACAAGTTTATAATCGGCAGAGCCTAAAATTGGGTTTCCTGCATTTGTGCCAAAACGACATTCATCGATCATTGATTGTTTATGTTCGATTCTAAAACCGACTGAGAATGGCTTTGCTTCAACATAAATCCCTTTTTTGTGGATCATATCAAACGTGTCACGTGCGCTGTGGCCAACGGCTAATACAACATGGCGAGTGTTTAGCTGCTCGCCATTTGAAAGCGTTAAACCTGTTACTTGCCCGTCGTCTAAATGAATATCGTCAACACGTGTGCTAAAGCGAATTTCGCCGCCAAGCTCTATTATACGAGCGCGCATTTTTTCAATCATGGTGACAAGTTTAAACGTACCAATGTGTGGCTTACTTACGTATAAAATTTCATCGGGTGCGCCTGCTTCTACAAATTCAGTAATGACTTTTCGGCCATAATGCTTTGGATCTTTTACTTGGCTGTATAACTTACCGTCTGAGAATGTACCTGCGCCACCTTCACCAAATTGTACATTTGATTCTGTATTAAGTGTGCGTTTACGCCAAAAGCCAAACGTGTCTTTTGTACGTTCACGTACTTCTTTACCGCGCTCTAATATAATGGGTTTAAAGCCCATTTGAGCAAGTAATAAGCCCGCAAATAAACCACAAGGACCAAAACCAATCACGACAGGGCGCTCTTTGATATTATTGTTAGCTTGGGCTACAAATTTATAACTTGTGTCTGGTGCTACTTTTACATGCTGGTCTTTTTCAAATGCTGCGAGTAGCTCGGCTTCGTTATCAACTTCTATATCGAGTGTATAAATAAGTAAAATAGCTGATTTTTTACGTGCATCATAACCACGTTTAAACACATTAAAACTGTGCAATTGTTCAGGTTGGATTTTTAGTTTATTTACAATTGCTTGACCAATTGCGTCTTCGTCATGATCAAGTGGCAGCTTTATTTCGGTTAAACGTATCATTTATATCTCTTTTAGGTGTCATAGCGGGGTATTATTACCGCTCACAATAAGGGGATGCAGGGCACAACGAGTGTGCAAACATTAGGCGCGCATTTTACGTTAAAATAGCCTGATATGGCACTTATTTATTGTATTTTTGGGGTGGATGGGTATGATCCACAACTGTTGTTCAAAATCTTAGGTATTAAAATAGTATGGCGTTTGTTGTCACCGAAAATTGTATAAAATGTAAGTACACCGATTGCGTATCAGTGTGCCCAGCAGATGCATTTTTTGAAGGCCCTAATTTTTTAGCAATTAGCCCGATTGATTGTATTGATTGTGGTTTATGTGTCCCTGAGTGTTCAGCTGATGCGATATACCAAGAAGATGAGCTACCAGAGTCTCAAAAAGAGTTTACTGAATTAAATGCTGAACTTGCACTGGTCTGGCCGCGCATTACAGAGGTTAAACCTGCACCAGAGGACGCTGATGTATGGAATGGCATAGACGATAAGCTTAAACTACTCGAAACATAATACATAACAATTAGTTACTCCTATATCATTAAATAGTTAATTTTTAATTTCAAAGTATTAACAAATGTACCTGGATAAATTACAATCCTCAGCTTAAGTTGCTCCTTATGAGTAATTACAGTCTAAATGGATGTTTATGCAGTACTTTATAACTATAATAAAAAAGTTTACCTTCCTATTTTTAAGTTTTGCTTTATTACTTTCAAGCCTTGATGTAGCGGCTAAAAAACAGCAAGTATCCTTATCCCGTATTGATTCAAATATCACCGTTGATGGTGTTATGGATGAAGCGCACTGGCAAAATGCAACACGTGTATCTTTACTCTACCAAGATGAGCCTAACGAAAAAGGCACTCCTCCTGTAAAAACTGATGCCTTTATTTACGAAGATGGCACTAACTTATATGTTGGTTTTATTGCTGAGGATCCTAACCCTGAGCAAATTCGTGCATCACTTCGTGACCGCGATACGCTATGGGAAGACGACGTCGTTATTCTTGTTATTGATACATTTAATGATGAACGCAGTGGTTATGAATTCCATGTTAACCCGCTGGGCGCGCAAGGCGATATACGAATGACCGACAACGATGGGTGGAGTTCTGATACCTCATGGAATGCTATTTGGGATAGCGCAGGACAAATTAACGACAAAGGTTATGTTGTTGAAATGCGTATTCCTTTTAAAGCACTGCGTTTTCCTGAAAATAAAAATGAGCTAACGTGGGGTTTTTCTGTAATGAGAAACTACCAACGTGATGTGCTATATCAGCTATCAAATATGGGGTTTGATAGAAATGTGAAATGCAGCCTTTGCCAGTTTGATAAGTTAGTTGGATTTAGTGACATTGAATCAAGTAAAAATATCCAATTAACACCTACATTAACCACACTGCGTAACGATAATAAATCCGCGTTGCCAGGTGATTGGGATAAGGGTGATATAGATACTGAAGTGGGCTTAGATTTACGCTGGGGTTTAACAAAAGATGCTGTTTTAAACGCGACAATTAATCCTGATTTTTCGCAAGTAGAAACTGACTCTTTAGAGCTTGATGTAAATACAACCTTTTCAATTTATTACGCTGAAAAACGTCCTTTCTTTTTAGATGGTGCTTCTTACTTTAAAAGTAGCTTATTTGAGCTTTTATATACACGTACAATTGCAGAGCCTACTTTAGGTGCAAAGCTGACGGGTAAAACGGGTGATCATAGTTATGCGCTAATGCTAGCTGATGACGACAATAGTAATATTTTACTGCCAACGAATCAGGGCTCTGGCTTTGCAAGCTTAAACGAAAAAACGAATGCAGCCGCAGGGCGTTATCAATATGACTTAGGTCAGCAAGGTACTATTGGTATTTCAAGCACGCACAGAGAAAGTGATGATTATCACAACACTGTATTATCAGTGGATGGTAGCTACTGGTTTAATCAATCGGATACTCTTTTGTATCAAGTGTCATCTGCTGATACTCGTAACTCTGAATTTTTAATTCAAAACTATAACTTATCTGAAACTCAATCAGATGAAGCTTATGCTCTAGAATTTACCCGCGATAAACGTGATTACAAATTATTTGCATCTTATGAAAATATTGGGCAGGACTACCGCACTGATTTAGGTTATCAAGCTAAAGTCGATTATGAAAAAGTAGGCTTTGGTGGCGGACAAACATGGTACAGAGATGAGTCTGATTTACTTACCTCATGGTCATACGAAGCTGGCTGGGATAAAACGTGGGCGCAAAATGGCGACTTACTTGAAGAAGAATACGAAGGCTTTTTGAGTTTTAAAGGCCAAAAACAATCTATTTTTGAAATTGGTTTAGTACACCGTTATGAAAATTATAATGACAATTTTTATAATCAAAATATTGGTTACATTTATACGGGCTTTAAACCCACTAAAGATTTAAAGTTATCATTATATGTTGAATACGCTAGCCGCATTGATTATGCAAATGAGCAATTAGGCGACGCGTTTGACACCCAAACCCAAATGGTGTGGGACATTAACGACCATTGGCAGCTCGATGTAAAATATAACTACAGCCAATTAGATAACCCACAAGGGGAGCGTGTATTTACAGCTAACTTAGTTGATTTTAGGCTTCATTATAAATTTAGTATGCGTTCAATCCTTAAGCTTATTTTACAATTTGAAGATATTGATAGAGACGAAAATGCCTACTTTTATCAAGTTAGCCAAATTAACAAAGACTATGGTAGTCAGCTTGTTTACTCATATAAAATTAATGCGCAAACACTGTTTTATTTGGGTTACTCAGATAGAGGTTACCAAGACGATTCACTTAAAAATATTGAGCGAGATCAGCGTACCTTATTTACAAAAGTTAGCTATGCATGGCAGCTTTAAATTTTAATAATAACAGTACTAGCGATGATTTTTAACTAGTTTGAGTAGCAATGCATCATGCGCAAGAATAATTTTTAAATGATGTACGACAGCGGAGCAAATGCGATAAAGGTTGAGTAAATATAAGTACTTAAAGCTGTAGTGGTGAGGCATAGATTAATGCGGCAAAAAAAACGACAAAGCTTATATACCGAATGTATTAAATTTTAAACAATTAAAACGTTTTTTTTATTTTTATTAATCCCACCTATACTAGTATGTAGATATAGTTAGTTAATCCATTATAGTTACAATTTTTTGTTATTCTAATGGCTTAGGATTATATCAATGCTTGCGTAGTACTAAATGCAAGCGATATAATCCGTTTTTGGTAATAGGTTTGATAGGAGAAGCAAAATAGATGGATTTTTTTTATGAATAAACTTAAGCCGCTCGGTTTTATTTTCTTAATCATAGTTCTATTTTGTTTCTGCATAAACATAGAGTTAACTAATCAGATCAACCGTATAAATCTATTTCAGACTAATATTGATATACGAAGTTTCGAGATCACGAATACCTCCCTTGATATGGCTCCTTGGTATAATCCCATTTTAAATGGCCATTATATAATTGAGCAGCCAACAGCTGATTTTTTACTTATCAAAACCACTGATACCCAATTTGTAGCAGCTGATTCTAATAAGTTAATCATGATGACGCTCGCATCACCCATGAACTTTTTATTTTTATGTATATTGATATTTGGCTCAGGTATCTACTTACGTAGAGAACGTAGAAAACGTCATTATAAAAATCAAATAGCGGAGCTTAACCGCCAAGCCAATAGTTTACTTACGGCATTTAATTTACAAGTTACGCCACCAGAGAATCCTATGGGTGTAAGCAGCTTAAGCCAATCTATAAATAGCTTAAATTCACATGTAGTTAATTATGTAAAACAAACTCAAACAAGTATTTGTCAAGATAAACTGACGCAGTTAATTGACCGCCATGCATATATTGAACACATAGACAGACAAATAAATCATGCTAATCAGGAAGATCTCAAATGTGCGCTTCTATTTATCGACTTGGATGGCTTTAAACAAGTAAATGATTCGTTTGGCCACAGTTTTGGTGATGAAATATTAGTTCAAGTGGCCAGTCGACTTGCAAATGTTTTACGTCACCATAAGTTAAGTAATATTAATAGCGCTAATCAATTAGAGCAAAACTTATCAAGATTAGGTGGAGATGAATTCTCCATATTTATAGAACTACTTGATGATAGCGACAGAGTTGTTGACATAGCGAAGCACGTGCTAAGTGAGCTTGAAAAAGACTTTGTGCTTGGCAATAAAATAGTCAAAATTAGTGCCAGTATTGGTATCGCGGCTTACCCAGAAAGTGCGTCAACCCCACAAGCACTTTTACAATTAGCTGATGTTGCTATGTACAGAGCTAAGAGCGATGGTAAAGGAATATTTAAAGTTTACTCGCCAGAAATGGGTAACAAAATGCGCCGTTATCATTATTTACTCGAAGAATTGCGTTTAGCGCTCGCGTGTAAAGATTTTTACTTATCTTTTCAGCCAATTGTACATGTTGAAGATTGTATGATTGATTATTTTGAAGCGCTTGCACGCTGGGACCACCCAGTTGAGGGTATGATCCCACCTTCAGAATTTATTCCAATAGCAGAAGAGTCTAATTTAATATTAGAGCTTGGCGATTGGATTATGCTTGAATCGTGTCGGCAAATGGCCGCATGGCATAATGCAGGTATGCGCAAAGTAAAAATATCAGTTAACGTTTCGGGCATTCAGTTAAAGCACCGTGATATTTATGATTGGATAATGAAGAAGCTAAAAAAAACCGGCTTACCGGCGACGTCTCTAATGCTTGAAATTACCGAATCAACATTTATTCAAGCCAGCCCTAGAATAATCAAAGAGCTAAGTAGATTAAGAGAAGAAGGCATCACTATTGCAATTGATGACTTTGGTACAGGTTTTAGCTCGTTAAGTACATTAGCGGATTTACCAATTGATGTTATTAAAATTGATCGCTCGTTTATAGCTCAAGCCAATAAAAGCCAAAAATACAATGATATATTAAATACAATTAGTGAACTTGGACAGAAGCTGGGCCTTAAAATTGTAGCTGAAGGCGTTGAAGAAATAGGGCAGTTTGAGCTTGTTAAAAAAATGGGGGTGAGCTCTGTTCAGGGGTATTTAGTAAGCCGACCTGAGTCATCAGCTAATGTAGGCAATAAAGTATTACGTAATAACACCAGTAATCTTTCTGCATCGGGTACAAGTGCGTGGGATATTGTTAGTTAGTTAGTTAGTTAGTTAGTTAGTTAGTTAGTTAGTTAGTTAGTTAGTTAGTTAGTTAGTTAGTTNTTAGTTAGTTAGTTAGTTAGTTAGTTAGTTAGTTAGTTAGTTATTTTACAAATAAAAATGCCACTCTAAATAGAGTGGCATTTTTTGTTTAATAAGTAATTATTGTATTAAAGATCAAATGTGCGTGAAACAGCAAGTACAATACGCTCATCAGCATAATCGTAATCTAAGCTAGTGTTTTCAGCAGCCACTTCAATACCAAAACCTTCGTAGCTTGTTTGATAAGCTAGGCGGTAGTGCTTGTACGATTTTTTCTGGTTTGTATCCCAAGCCCACTTTTCACCATCAAGTGAGTTTGAAATATCAAAACTTGCACGTAGTGCGTGATTTGGAGCTAGTTCATAAGTGTGAGCAACCATTGAAATTACATGACCCGCACCTGTTCCAAAGTAATCCCAGCTATACCAAAAGTTAAGCTCAGTTTGGCCGTATTCACTTGCATAACCAAACTTAGTGTAAGCTTCAGCGTAGTTACCGTCACTGTTATTACCTTGATAAGTGTAATAAGCAATACCGTAATCAACGCTAAATTGCTCATCAAGTTGTACATATTTACCTAAGTAAGCATCAAGCTCAAAATCAGTGTCGTCACCAAAATCTACGTTTGAAGCCCAAACACCAGCGTAAACACCACTATCAAAGGCATAATCTAAGCTGCCTTGAATTGCAGGGTCGCTATCGGTCTGTGTTACACCATTAAAAGTGTAGTCAGACGCCGCAGTGATTGTTGTTGACCAATCAGCTGCTGCAGTTGTTGATAAAAGTGCAAATGGTAGTGCTACTACAAGTTGTTTTAGTTTGTTATTCATTATTAATCTCTAGTGTACTGTGTCTATTTTTGTGTAATCAATTGCGTTTGCTTTTGGTGAGCTATCTATATTCGTTACTGTTTTAAATTTACTGTAACCAATAAAAGCTGCACAGATAAAGAACAAGCCAATAACTAATGCGCCTACCCACTGAATTTGTAAAAATTCTAATTTAAACAATAGTGTAAGTAATGATAGAGCAACAACATTTCCGATTATGTATTTCATTTTGCCAAAACGCTTTACGGTAAAGTTTAGGTTATCTGTATATAAACGCACTAACGAATCAAGTGAGTTAATTACAAATACAATACCTACAAATACCATAGCGAAGTTTTTAATACCTTGAGTTGGGATGCCCGCTTCATGGTAGTGATAAAGTACGCTAAACCAAATCGCAATAGGAATAGAAGGGAAAATCAACATTGCAGCTAATACTTGGTATGTTTTAAGTCCACCAACAAAGCGTGATGTAAATTGACCAATCATTATGCTCCACGCAAACCACCAGAATAAGTAAAACTCATGGTAATCATTAAGCGGTAAAACAAATTCATTAATGTTTGCAAAGTAAGTACCAATAGAACCTAAGTTATCTGTAAATGCTGACATTTGACTATCACCTATTACAAATGCGCCAGCCCACATAAAGGCGATTAAGGCTAAGAATAACCACGTAGTAGAGATACTTAAAATACGTACATATTTAATGTCAGTACTTGAGTACACAGCAAAACAAATAGCCGCGAATACAATTAAATAAAACTCAGAAACTATACTTGTTCCATCGCCTAATACGGGTAAATACCATGGTAGGTTTGTAAGCAGTAAATAAGCGGTAAATGCACATGTACCAATAATTACAACGTTATTGATAAATTTAACCCAAGGAATTTCGAAAAATTTCACTTTAGGTTCTATTACACAGAAATAAAAGCACGTAAGAAAGTAAAATCCCCAGATCAAAAATCCCCAGTAGCCAAACTCAATAGCCAGTGGATTTGCAAACGCGTATTCTGGGCTTGCTTTTATGTCTGCATAACCTGCAAACTCAGTTAAAGGAAACATAATTAGGCCAACATCAAGGCCAGAAGTAAATAGTATTGCTATAAACGTAAAGGTTCTAACTGGTGTTACACCTACTACGCGAACATTACCCCATTTAATTAAAATAGTGATAATAGCAAGTAAGGTAAAAATGATGCCTGCATTAAGCCAAATAGTCATTGTTACCCTCCAATAATGAATAAAAATAATTCATAAGCACTCCGTATTTTATTGTTTTATTCTCGCATTAACACAACGTAACCTATTTACATCGTGTGCCACTGCAAGGCACGCAACGGTTTAGCCCTACGAGGCTAAACCTGAGCATGTGGCTAAAATTAGATCTCCGAGCTACGTTGTGTTTCTTGCCAATCTGTTGTTATGGCAACATTCACATCCGATTTCTGTAATGGTTCTTTACCTAAAATTATGTCAGCTGCTTTTTCAGCAACCATAATAGTAGGCGCATTTAAGTTTCCGTTAGGAACTGTTGGGAATATAGATGAGTCAACAACACGTAGTCCTTCAATACCATGTACTTGCGTATTTGAATTAACAACGGCCATATCATCTTCACCCATTTTGCATGAGCAAGAAGGGTGGTAGGCACTTTCTACGGCTTGGCGTACAAAGGCATCTATTTCTTCATCTGTTTGAATATGTTTACCTGGTTGAATTTCTTCATCGCGGTATTCATCAAAGGCACTTTGTTCGATTATGTCGCGTGTTAAGCGAACGCACGCTCTAAAGCCTTCAATATCGTCTTGGTGTTCAAGGTAATTAAATAAAATGGTTGGTGGTTGCTCAGGGTTCGCAGAAGCAATAGTGACACTACCGCGACTTTTTGGTTTGTTATGACCCACATGTACCTGAAAACCATGACCTGCAAATGCACTTCTACCATCGTAACGCATAGCCGCTGGTAAAAAGTGATATTGAATATCTGGCCATTCAACACCTGGTTTTGAGCGAATAAACGCACACGATTCAAAATGATTCGTTGCACCTAAACCCGAACGCGTTAATAACCAGCGCGCACCAATCAACCCTTTTGAAACAATGCCTAGTTTGCCGTTAAGCGTGATAGGTTGCTTACACTTGTATTGAAAGTAAAACTCAAGATGATCTTGTAAGTTTTGACCTACACCTGGTAGATGATGCTGTACTTCAACGCCTGCTTTTTCAAGCGATTGAGTATCACCAATACCAGAGAGTTGTAAAATATGTGGAGAGCCGATTGGGCCTGCACTTAATATTACGTCTTTTGCAGCATGTGCTGTTTTAACGTCGCCATTTACTTTGTATTCAATGCCTGTGGCTTTTTTACCATCTAAAATCACGCGCTGTGCTAGTGCACCTGTAATAATTGTTAAATTACTACGCGATTTAACAGGGTCTAAATACTCACGCGAAGCAGAGCTGCGCACGCCGTCTTTTACAGTCATGTGCATTGGGCCAAAACCCTCTTGCTGCGATGCATTATAATCATCTGTAGACGCGTAACCGGCTTGTACACCTGCTTTGATAAAGGTGCGGTAAAGCGGGTTTTTCATTTCGTTGCCGTTATTAACGCCAAGCGGGCCTTTGCCACCACGGTAAGTATTTTCACCAAGATAAAAGCTTTCTGCTTTTTGAAAATACGGTAAACACGATTGGTAATCCCAGCCGTTTGCACCGTGTTGCTGCCATTCGTCAAAATCTTTTGCATGGCCACGTACGTATACCATGCCGTTGATAGATGACGAGCCGCCTAATACTTTGCCTCGAGGACAATGCATTTCACGGTTATCTAAATGAGGCTCGGGCTGGGTATGAAACTGCCATGCGTATTTGTCACTATTCATAGGAATAGATAACGCGGTTGGCATTTTTATAAAAATACTTTTATCGCTACCGCCAGTTTCTAGTAGTAACACGCGGTTACTTGAATCTTCAGATAAGCGGTTTGCTAAAACACAGCCCGCCGAACCCGCGCCAACAATAATATAGTCGTAATGATTACTCATAGTAAGGCGCCTTAAAATGGGCTTTCTATGTCGGCCATACCAACATAAATAGACTTAGTTTGCGTGTATTGATCAAGAGTTTGTATACCATTTTCACGGCCAATGCCCGATTGTTTATAACCGCCAACTGGCATTTCAGCAGGTGAGTTACCGTATGCATTAATCCAACAAATACCAGCTTGTAACTTATGAATAACGCGGTGCGCACGTTTAATATCGCTAGTAAATACGCCTGCGGCCAAGCCTAGGTGGGTTGCGTTAGCGCGTGCAATAACATCGTCTTCGTCGTCAAAAACAAGCACGCTCATTACAGGGCCAAATATTTCTTCTTTAACGATTGTCATATCGTCGTTGCAATCAATGAACACAGTTGGTGCTACAAAATAGCCATTAGGTGCAGATTCAGGTGAAAGCGTTGTACCACCAGTTAATAGAGTTGCACCTTCTTCGATGCCTTTATTAACGTAGCTCATCACTAGTTCTTGGTGCTTTTTAGAGATAAGTGCGCCAAAGTTAGTATTTAAATCTTGTGGGTCGCCAGCAATAATATTTTTCTCAGTGCGCGCTTTAAGCTCATCAATAAACTGCTGATATACATTTTTATGAACGTAAATACGTGTACAGTTAGTACAAATTTCGCCTTGCGTATAAAAGTTACCTAACATAGCAGCGCTAACTGCTTGCTCAATGTTGGCATCATCAAATACTAATAGCGGAGATTTGCCACCAAGTTCCATCGTGACATCTTTTAATGTACCGGCAGCACTTGCTACTACTTTTTTACCTGTGCCCACTTCACCCGTAAACGATACTTTATCAATATCGCTATGCTGCGTTAGCCACTGGCCTACATCGCCCGCGCCTTGAACAACATTAAACACACCTGCAGGCACACCAGCTTCAACAAACACTTCTGCAAGTTTAATAGCGCCAAGTGGTGTTTCTTCAGATGGTTTGAATATAAATGCATTACCAGCTGCAAGGGCAGGGCCCGACTTCCAACATGCAATTTGTAGTGGGTAGTTCCATGCACCAATACCCGCACAAATACCTAATGGCTCTTTGCGTGTGTAGTAAAAGTCATCACCAACCATTTGTTGTTGGCCTACTTGTGCTGGCGCAAGACCTGCAAAGTATTCAATTACATCAGCGCCGGTTTCAATATCAACACAATTTGCTTCTTGCATTGGTTTACCCGTGTCGAGTACTTCTACAAGTGCTAACTCATCGTTGCGCTCGCGTAAAATAGCCACTGCTTTTAATAAAATACGACTACGTTCAATAGGTGTCATTGCTGACCACTGCGCAAAACCTTGCTTAGCACTGGCAATGGCTGCGTTTTGAATAAATTCGTCGGCAATTTCTACTGCGTAAATAACCTCACCCGTTGCTGGGTTTGTTACATCAAATGTTTTGCCGCTCTGGTTTGCTAGAAAATGGCCGTTAATGAAATTTTGATAGACAGGTGTAGTCACGCTAGGCTCCATATTGCTTGATAAGTGAAAGTACATAGCTTTTTGCTAACTTTTCACTGTGTTTAAACTGATTATTGTCTGATTTACTCAGTACTGCTCTTAACCATAGGCCATCGATCATCGCGGCGCTAAGTTCTGCAGCTTGCTTTGCTTGCTCAATAGGCATTAATTGCTTAAAAGAAAATGCTAAATTACTTTGCAAGCGTTTACTGTTTACGTTTTGTAGTCTGTGTAATTCTTCATCATGCATCGATTGCGCCCAAAAACTTAACCACGTTCGGGTTGTATCATTACGCTGTTGTACAAGCGCAAAGTTGGCTTCGATAATAATCATTAAACGTTCAATGGCATTCGTTTGGTTATTTACTTTACTTATCAAGCCTTGTTTTAAGCTTGTTAGTAAGTATCTAACAGTGGCTTCAATTAACCCCTGCTTACCACCAAAATAATGACTAATAATGCCTGACGATAAACCGGCATTTTTACTAATGCTGTTTATAGTTGTGCCTTGTAGTCCATTAGTTGCAACTGACTCTATAGTCGCGTCAATTAGCTGCTGACGTCTGACAGGTTCCATTCCGACTTTAGGCATAATTTTTATTAATTGAACGTTCAATAAAGATAAGCTTAAGGTAATAGCTCTAACAATTCAAGGCTGAAGTAAATATCTAGATGCCAAAATGTAGATTAATCATTAATAAAAGCGAAACTAATGCGATAAAGAAGATAAGGTTTTACTTTGTTTTATTTTATTTAAAACAAGGGCTTGTGAATTTAATTTTGAAATTAAATAATAGTAATGATTTGTTTACAGCAATAAATGAATAAAATGTCAAAAAACCATTAGAGCAATAATAGTTAGAGTACTAATAGTATTATTTTGATACAAAAGCGCACTAAACCTGCAATTGCTTAGTGCTCTAATAAATTTATATAGAGAGTAAAATTTGTGGTTTTATCGTTTTAAAGCGGTTGGTATTGAAGGTCAGGCATTATTAATAACGCCTTTAAAAAGTAGGGGGTAACGTCTTAGTCTATTGCCAATGTAGTCATCAGCTAAAATTTGCTGGCAAATGAAATCAATATCTTTGCTTGCTTCAAATACCCAATCAAAGCGCTCTATAGCCAGTAAAAAACCACGCTTTAAATGAGTTTGAGAACGGTACTGTTCTAGGTTGTCTTGAATAATAGAGACTTTACTTGGATTAGCTTTAAGCTCTTCTACTACTTGATTAATAAAAGTAGTATTGAGCTTACTGGTCGGGCGGTGTCTTAGTTTTCGTGGGTGCATTAGCTCTCGTTTGCAATGTTATATAATTTTTTCAAAAAGTCGTCTTTATGCTTTTCATGTTCGTAGTCAAGGTGGTAAGTATTATGAAAACCAAAACGCAGTTCTACGCCGCTACCTTGTAGATATACGGTGTAACCGTCTACGTCTGAATATGCAGTAACTCCCTGATAATGTTTGCCTTCATCAGTCATTTCACCTTTTTGAATTATGCGTTCATATACGGCTAAAATCTGTTTATTGTCGAGTTCGTTTTTCATGTTTTATACCTTTTATTAAAAAGCTAATACGATATAGATATGAGGGTCGATCATCTTAAAAACAATAGCTAAAAAAGTGTGATATTACTTTGTAATTTCGCTTTTTTAAATTATGCTCAAAACTCATTTATTGTTGAGCTTAGAGCATGATAGACAAGGCGTTACTACTAAAAACTCGTGAGTTATCGGATCAATTAATTGCATTGCAAACGCCAATTAGGATACTCGATGCTATTAATTGGGATAAACAAACTAAAGAGGAGTTTTTTAGACAAAAATGTCAAAAAAATCCACTGATCGATCGTGCATACTATCAACAGCGCGATCTTGGTTTTGTACCTAGCGAGTTACGCCAAGCGTTTTCTACTTTGCACCGTAACATTATTAACCAATTGGGGCAGTTAAATCCCATAGCTCAATACATGGGAAAAATGTGCACAGAGTATAAAACAGTATTAAGTATGCTTGAGTATCGTGGAACGCCAGAGTTTCATGACTTATCGGTGGAGTTATTTGGTCACCCTAAAGATTTATTTCATGCCGGTGAGCCCTCACTTTCTGAGCTAGCTAATATGCTAGATAAACCGCTGCAAAATTTACTTATAGCCGACATACTGCCTGACGACCCTAAAAATATTGATGCTGTTGATGCAGTGCGTATTTTGTCTGAGCAAGTAACCGCTAGTATGGCAGGCATAAACGTAGAGGTAATGCTTAGCGATGGTATTGTTAGTGATGCAGCCGCAGGTGCTAATAATATAAAGCTTAATCAAGATGTTAAGTTTTCGCAGCGTGAACTTGATATCTTAGAAGTTCACGAAGGGTGGATACACGTAGGTACCACTCAAAATGGTTTAGCACAGCCGTATTTAACATGTTTAAGTAAAGGCACACCTAGCTCCACTATTACCCAAGAAGGCTTAGCGGTCCTTACCGAAATTATTACATTAAAATCGACCCCAAGGCGTTTATCTAAATTAGTAAATCGTATTCAAGCTGTTACAAAGGTAATTGATGGTGCTGAGTTTGTAGATATTTACCGTGATTACGTAGCGCAGGGTTTATCAAAAGATGACAGTTACACATTAGCGCAGCGTGTATTTAGAGGCAGTACGCCAACAGGTTTGCCTTTTACAAAAGATATTGCCTACATTAAAGGCTTTGTATTGGTTTATAACTTAATACGCGTTGCAATACAGCTTGGTCGAATAGATAGACTCCCTTTATTACTGGTAGGTAAAATATCAATAGATGATTTTAGATTAATATCGCAGCTTCATGATTTAGGTGTAATAGAGAGTCCACAATTTGTGCCACCACACTTTAAAGATTTACGCGGTTTGGCAACTTGGTTGAGCTTCGGTCGTTTTATTGGCGACTTGTCGTTTGAAAAGTTAGAAAACGATTATAAACCGTTATTTTTATAATTAATCAACATAACTTACCGACATAAAAAAAGCCCATAACGGGCTTTTTAAATAAAGTACTTTAGGTTTTGCTATCGAGCGTTGGTGCTTTCAAATATTTTGTCAGCTGAGGCTGCAACAAAACCAGTATAAAGCTCACCGTCGGCTTTAGGGTAACGAATAGCAAACTCATAAAAACAGCTAGGGATGCTCATATCACCGTCACTAAAGGTAACAGAGTATTCATCAGCAAGTGTTGACGATTGCTCTAGTAACACCTCTGGTGAGCCTTTAACTTCGCCGCCTGACGTATTAAGCGAAAAGCCAGCATCTTTTAGGGCTTGGTTAACATCATGAATGTTATCAAACTTAGCAAGCGTATTAATATTTACGGTAAAGTGATTGGCGCGGTAGCCCCACGCCGACATCCACGCTGCATATTCGCTTTCAGCTAGCAGTTGTTTGTAAGTATCGGTGCTTACTTGCCAATGCGTGCCTGAATATAAAAAGTTGTCTGCTGTAACTGCACTTTCGTCAATTTGACTTACCATATCTGTCACGATGGCTTGTAACTCTGGCGAGCATTTTTCTACTAATAGTTCAGAGATAAATACTTTTGGCTGATTAGGATCGCTATGCTCATAGTGTTTTGCGTAAAGTTTTTTAGCTTCAAAGTGGTACTCACTACATTCTTTGTAACCAATTGCTAAAAAGTGAGCGGCGAGCTTTTCAAGACTCACTTTTTCTATATTAAATGTACGCAGCGCAATATGATCGTTAATGATGTCATCTTTTTGCGTTGAACCTAAAAGGTCATGAATTTTATCTGCCGATGGAGTTACGTTTAAATAGTTTTCCCAAAGGTTCTCAAATAATGTATTTACATCAGTATGCATGTTAAGTCCTTAAATCTAAAATTTGGTTTTATTGCTTATTCAATTACTAAGCCCGGCGCTAGGGTTTGCGGTAAGCTCACTTTGTCTGACTCCACAGATGCTACAGGATATGCGCAATAATCGGCGGCATAGTATGCACTTGCTCTGTGATTACCACTGGCGCCAATACCGCCAAATGGAGCTGCACTAGAGGCACCCGTAATAGGGCGGTTCCAGTTAACAATACCGGCACGAATGCGCTTTAAAAAGTGAGTGTAGTCATCTTCACTGTCGCTAAGTAAACCTGCAGATAAACCAAAGCTTGTGTTGTTAGCTTCAATAATTGCGCTGTCAAAGTCGGTATAACGATACACTTTAATTAGCGGTCCAAAATGCTCTTCATCTGGCATGTCAGTAATGCTTGTTACATCAATAATACCCGGGCTTACAAAACCTGTGCCTGGTTTTAATTGCTTAAGTTCAACAAGGATTTGTGCACCTTTTGAGACTAATTCACTTTGCGCGGCAACCATACCCAGTGCTGCTTTTTCGCTTATCATTGCACCCATAAAAGGCTGCTCTGTAGCAAAACTGTCGTCTACAACTATGTTTTTAGTTGCGCTTATTAGCTTTTCTAAAATAGCATCGCCGTTAGCTGATTTTTCAATAAATAAGCGACGTGCACACGTACAACGTTGGCCTGAGGTAATAAAGCCTGATTGAATAATATCGTGCACAGAAGCGCTTACATCACTCACATCTTTTACAATAAGAGGATTATTGCCGCCCATTTCAAGTGCTAAAATTTTGCCAGGGTGTCCTGCAAACTGTTTATGTAATAAGTGGCCTGTGTTTGAGCTACCGGTAAAAAACAAGCCATCTATATCTTTATGAGAAGCAAGCGCTTTACCTGTTTCAATCTCACCTTGGACAAGGTTAATAACCCCCGCTGGCAAACCTGCTTTTAACCAAAGTGAGAGGGTAAATTCTGCAACGTGCGGAGTCAATTCTGATGGCTTAAATACAACGGTATTACCGGCTAAAATTGCAGGAACAATATGCCCGTTTGGTAAATGCCCCGGAAAGTTATACGGGCCAAAAATACCCACAACGCCATGCGGTTTGTGTCTAATAAACGCTTTAGCACCGGGCATTGGGTTTTCAGTTGTACCTGTACGCTCATGGTACGCTTTTACAGATATAGCTACTTTGCCTGTCATTGCGCCCACTTCGGTGCGGGTTTCCCATAATGGCTTACCCGTTTCGCGTGCAATAATAGTAGCAAATTCTTCGCTGTGTTCTTTTAATTGTGCTGCGAAGTTTTCTAAAATGGCGATACGCTCTTCAAGCGGTTTGTCTGCCCATTGTAATTGCGCAGCTCTGGCTGCTTTTATAGCAGAATCTACTTGCTGGGCGTTTGCGCCATTACCTTGCCATACAACATCGCCATTACTTGGATTGATTGACTCAAATGCTGGACCAAGTCCCACATGCCACTGATTATTAATTAGGTGTGTATTCATAAATTATTTACAGGCGGAAAAATCGCGCTGCATCTCCTTGGCTTAAATTAAGCGCATTAGCCACATCTTGGCTAATGACGAGGGTATGTTTTGCATGATTGTAATGTGCTTCTTTGGTAAATGTTGCTCTAAAGCCACTTACGCCTTGATTACATACAGCCAGCGTATCAGAGCTATTTTGTGATATGTGATCAAGCTCGCCAATCGTAACAGGGCAAACTTGAGAGTCGCGAATGCTGCGAATATTACCAAGCTTTGCTTCAACTGTTGGGCCTGCATCAAATAAGTCAACGTAGCCTCTGTGCTCAAAACCTTCTTTTTCTAATAGTTTTAGCGCAGGTTTTGTTTTTTCATGCACATGCCCAATCACTGCTTGGGCTTTTTTACTAAGCAAGTTCACATAAATAGGGTATTTAGGCATTAACTCGCTAATAAACACCTTATCGCCTAAGCCAACTAAGTGGTCCGCTTGTGGAAATTCGATACTAAAAAAGTGCTCTTGTAGCCATTGCCAAAAAGGAGAATGACCGTCTTCGTCGCTAACACCGCGCATTTCTGCGATAACAGTATCGGCAAAACGCTCGCTATGTTGAGCCATAAACAAAAAGCGTGAACGAGATAAAAATCGACCCGTTAGGCCTTTACGGCTATTTTCGCGCAAAAATAATGTGCATATTTCTGAGCAACCAGTGTAGTCGTTACACATGCTTAAAATATCAACGGTGTTATATACATTTAAAGTAGGCGAGTGGTGTACTGTTTTACCCAAATGATAATGATATAAAGGCACCGATAAACCTACTGCGGCTTCTATAGCGGTTGTGCCAATAACGTCACCTGTTTCACTGTCTTCTAAAACAAATAAATAGCTTTCATCAAGTGGCTGGTTAATGTTTTTGGCAAAGCTTTTTTCAGCACGTTCAATTTTTTCTTTAAGCTGTGTATCGTCCACAGGTAAAGAGGTAAACCCATGACCGGATTCAATCGCTATTTGTTTAAGCGCGTCAAAATCATTGGCAGTAATAGGACGTAATACTTGCATTTATTGCTTGCTCCAATAGCACGCCAGTAGGCGTGCTAATTTAAACTATATTAACCGTTTACTACGTCGCTAACGGCTTTTTCAAAGCGCGCTAAGCCTTCTTTAATATCTTCAAACGGAATAATTAAAGACGGTGTAAAACGAATTACATTCATACCCGCTACAAGATTCATCAAACCATTATTAGCACTGGCTACTAAAAAGTCGCGTGCGCGGCCTTCAAATTTGTCATTTAGTACTGCGCCAATTAATAAGCCTTTACCACGTACTTCGCTAAATACGTTGTATTTTTCATTAATTGCGTTTAATCCGTCACGGAATAATTGCTCGCGCTCTTTAACACCGTTTAGTACGTCTGGTGTATTTACTGTATCAAATGCCGCTTCGGCCACAGCACAAGCAAGTGCGTTTCCGCCATAAGTAGAACCGTGAGTACCAATTTTTAAATGCTCAGCAATAGGTGTACGAGTGATCATAGCGCCAATTGGAAAACCACCACCCAATGCTTTTGCCGTTGTTAAAATGTCAGGAACAACCCCTAAACCTTCATAAGCGTATAAATCGCCTGTGCGGCCAACACCCGTTTGTACTTCATCAAAAATAAGTAACGCGTTATGTTTAGTACAAAGTTCACGTACTTTTTTAGCAAATTCATCTGTTGGTGAAATAATACCGCCTTCACCTTGTAATGGTTCCATCATAACAGCACATGTTTTATTGCTGATCAGCGCTTCAAATGCCGCTATATCGTTAAAATCACAATGTACTATGTCAGCAGGTTTTGGACCAAAGCCATCTGAATAAGCCGCTTGCCCGCCCACAGTTACTGTAAAGAATGTGCGACCATGAAAACCTTTATTAAATGCAATAATTTGCGTTTTTTCAACGCCATATACGTCCAATGCATAACGACGAGCTAACTTAAGCGCGGCTTCGTTTGCTTCTGCGCCTGAGTTTGCAAAGTAAACTTTATCAGCAAATGTTGCTTCAACCATTTTTTGAGCTAAACGAAGTGCTGGCTCATTAGTCATAACATTTGATAAATGCCAAATTTTTTCGCCTTGCTCTTTTAATGCTTTAACTAATGCAGGATGACAGTGACCCAAACAGTTAACGGCAATACCACCGGCAAAATCAATGAACTCATTGTTATTTTGATCCCAAACGCGTGAACCTTCACCACGAACAGGGATAATTGCTGATGGGTTATAGTTTGGTACCATTACGTCGTTAAATAAGTCTCTTGTTACTTGCATTTTTACACCTAAATTTAATGGGCTTAGATAAAAGATTAGTTGCTAACTCAAAGAAGAATATAGCCTTTATTCTTCAGCAAACACGTTATTATTCCTGTTAGGTGCCATTATCGAAGGTTAGCAGTGAAAATTGCAGTGCTATTTTGTGAAAAATGATTAAAATAAAAGTCAAAATAACGAAGAAAATTACCATTATGATAACTCCACAAGATGAAAAGCTACTTTCTGTACTAAAAACAAATGCAAGAGCGAGTATTTCTGATCTTGCGCGAATGCTTGACTTATCTCGTTCAACAGTACAAAGCCGAATGCTCAAATTAGAAGAAACCGGTGTGATTAAAGGTTACAGCGTTGATTACGGTGACGACTACCTTAGTAAAATGGTATCAGCTCATGTGTCTATAAAAGTAAGACAAAAATTAACGACTAAAACAAACATTGAGCTCAAGCAAATTGATGCTATTTCACAGCTATATGCCATAAGTGGTGAGTTTGATTTAATTGCTGTAGTACAAGCTCAAAATTTAGAACAGCTTAGTCATTTGTTAGACGATATAGGAAATCTTGATGGGGTGGAGCGCACAACATCTTCTGTTATTTTAGAAACTAAATTTAAGCGCTAGAGTTGGGTAGTTCCTTTGTTTTTAGTCGTTAAGTGAAGACTCGGTATACCTTAGGTCAATAATAAAAAGGCTAGGGTCTGTTGAACCTTCAAGGTTAAATTAACAGCCCCCAAAAGGTTCTTCCTAGGCGCTATTTTCTCTTGGTTGCCTACATAGATGTAGGGTAGGGGCGTGAGCAGGGCGCGGAAGCATTGCTAGGTTTTTACTTATTCTTACATGGATATAAGCAATTAGATTAACGCAGGAGCAGTTATCGAGCACACTAGGTTATAAATCTTGCGCCGCAATTAAATAGCGCCTAGTGTGAGCAAATTTTTATCCGCAATGATAAACAGACCCTAGATATAAATGCATTAATTTAAATGTTTAAGCGTGCTTTTTATAAGTTAATAGCAATAAATCATAGGTTTAAATATTGAAGCCATTGATAAGGTACAAAATTTTGTAAGGAAAATTTATACTTTTTTAATAAGCATGACTATACTTATTTTAATTTGTACAATATTTAGCAATGGATTATGCCCGTATATCTTTTTACTCTTTTGTTAGGTTTAACTGAGCCTCTCCAGTTTGGGACAAACTTACCCACCACAGCACCTAATAATGCAGTCAACCAAGTCGAGTGTATTTTATTTGAAATGGGAGCTCCTTTCCAGCTACAAACCTTGCCATGGTTACGTGCTCGTAGAGAAGTAAAGTTAGAGCGCTTAGATGGATATTTCACAACCCATTTAATGCCTGAAATGAAAGCTTATGGACGTATATCATCCCCCATTTTTTTAGAAAGCTGGTACTGGTTTACTCACCCAGAGAGCATTAATAAATCAAAAAATAAAATGCTTTATGGTGCAGTAAGAGGAAGTTATCAAGCAAATTGGTTTAAAACTCAAAATATTATTGCTGAGGTAGAAGTAAATTCATTAGAAGAAATAGTAAATGTAATGCACCATAAACGGATTGATAGAATCCTACTTGATTTAGATGATTTTGAATTAGCAGCCTCTAAGCTAGGGATTAATAAAGACGAGTACCAAAAAGAATTTTTTAGATATGTACCTTTGGGATTATTTGCTTCGCATTCACTTATCAAACGCCTTCCTGAATTTATGCAGCAGTTCGATGAAAATATAAATACTTGTGCGCAAGCTCCATTTTCACTATCAAAAAGTGAAAAAAGCAAATACTTGATAGGCTCTACAGTAGCGCTAAAACCTTATTAAACTTACCTAGTTTAGTCGAAGAAGTTCAAATAAGTAATGAGTCTCCTTTGAGTGAGCCTGAAATTAAGAAACGAGACCAGCTTTGGATAAAAGAAAGTAAACACGTTGGGCGTGCTGATGGGTTAACTATGCTTGATTTACCGTTATCTAAGGTATTTAAAAAATGGCAATCGCAGTTTAAAGGTGTTGTTACTGAGCTTATATTGACTGATAGCCAAGGAAAAAATATAGCAATAAGTAAGTTAACAAGTGATTACTGGCAAGGAGATGAAAATAAGTTTTCTAAAATATTTAAACAGTCAAAGGACTATAACTTTGATAGCGTTACATATGATGCATCAACACATCATTTTCAAGTACAGCTAAGTTTTCCTGTTTTAGATGATAATAATAGTCATATTGGAGTGTTGATTTTAGGTGTTGATGTAGAAAAAGCACTCCATTCGTCAAACGAAAAGAGTAACTAACTCGATACCTTTCATAAGTTAGCTAAGCTTTAGAACTTTAGCTTAGCTAACATTATAGAGCCTGTAACGGATTCTGTGTAACTGCCCGTTTTTAGATTTTAAATATGCTTGCTGAGTCGTTCCTCAAATTCAATGATAAAACGACTCATTGCATTTCGCCAGTCTCGAATTGGCATCG
>NZ_JADYXA010000052.1:0-22363 GCF_015864495.1 Pseudoalteromonas sp. SWYJZ98
TCTTATTTAAGCTTCCAGCTAGACGAGAGGATAGAAGATATCCCCGATGGGTTAAGCCAAAACCATCTAAGTATCCCCATAAAAAGAAAAATGCCAGTCAGCTTAACTGACTGGCATTAGCGCATGCGCTCCTTTTTACTTTTTTACTTTTAATATAGTTTTATAAATTAACTACTTCTGACATCTACTTTAAGTTTTAGCTTTTGGCCAGGTTGTAAGTATTTTTGACCAGCTAAGTTATTCCACTTAATAATTTCGTTAACGCTTAGATTAAACTTAGACGCAATACGTGCAAGAGAATCACCTCGGCGTACTTTGTATGTAATAGTACGGTTGGTGCTTGCCGTTGCTTGTGGTTTATTAGCTGACTTATACACAGTTAGTTTTTGATTTAGGCGCAATACAGAGTTTTTCTTTAGTTTATTCCATTTAGCCAACTCATCCATAGTTACGTCATATTCGCGGCTAATATCCCATAACGTGTCGCCACTTTTAACTGTGTGCGAAAGCTTTGTGCGAGTTGCTTTATTAGCAGCTAAACGCATCTGCTTTGGTAAATGTTCGCTATTTATAGCGCCATCAGTAAGCGGGACTAGTAACTCTTGGCCTACTTTAATCGTATTTGATTTGAGTTTATTAAGCGATCGGATTGCACTTGAGCTTGTTGTAAACTTTTTGGCAATTACCGATAAGCTGTCGCCTCGAGCCACAATATAACGCTGCCAGCGTAATCTGTTTTTAACATCAGTGTTTGCTAGTTTTTGGCTAAATTGCTCTGCTTTATCTACTGGCAGTAATAAAGAATGTGGGCCATTAGGATCAGTTGCCCAGCGGTTAAAACCAGGGTTTAATCTGTATAGCTCAGTAAGCGTCATATCGGCCATATCAGCAGCAAGTGCTAAATCTATTTGCGAGCCAACATCAACCACTTCAACCACTTGTGCATTAATTACTGGTTGCCATGTAACGTTAAAATCATCTGAGCGTTTTAATAAATCGGCAAGTGCTAATAACTTTGGTACGTAGGCTGTTGTTTCGCTTGGTAAATCAAGAGACCAAAAATCGGTAGGTAAATGCTTTTTACGATTCTTTTTAATCGCGCGCATCAAGCGCCCTTCACCTGAATTATAAGCAGCAATCGCGTTAAGCCAATCGCCTTCAAGTGTTTTATGTAAATACGATAAGTAGTCAAGTGCTGCGCGAGTCGACTGCACTATGTCGCGACGACCGTCGTACCACCAGTTTTGTTTTAAATCGAATCGCTCACCGGTTGCAGGCATAAACTGCCAAATGCCCGATGCGCTACGATTAGAATAACCAAATGGGTCAAATGCGCTTTCTACAATAGGCAGTAGTGCAATTTCGATTGGCATTTCGCGCTTTTCTACTTCTTCAACTATAAAGTGTAAGTAAGGTTCTGCACGTTTGGAAATACGATCTAAATAGGCTTGGTGGCGAGCGTAATAATTACGTTCAGTAACAACAGGGCGGTTTTGCGGTATTTCGATAGAAAGTTGGTAGCGAATTCGCTCCCACACATCATCAAACACGGGAGCTTCTTGCTCATCAGGGTCAATTTGCTGGTATTGTGCGTTTACCATCAATGCATTGTTAATGTCGTTAGGACTTGCGCCTTCGAGTTTTTGGTTTGCTTGCGTGGCGACTTGAGAGTCTGAGTCTAGAGTTGTCAGTGTTTGACAACCACTTAGCGCTAACGCCAAGGCTACTAATAGGGGAGATTTATTCATAAATACCAATACATCGGGTAAAAAACTCGGCGAATACTACCTGTTATGAGTTAACATTGCCACTTAATGACTTTTTAAAACGCAGAAATAGAATCATCACTATATCTTAAGTTAATGATTCTAATAAAATAAATGTTAAAGTATTAGTTTGTGCATTAAAAATTGTCTTTGAACTGCCTCAGACTAGCAAAGTTTCCCCAAGGTTCATTGTTTTTTGTAACCGAGATAAATTTCTCCGGCACTAACTCTGTAATGGTTGGCAAATCGCTACGCATAAATGGATTTATTTTTAGCTCTTGTCCAATAGAAGTAGGTAATGAGATTTGATTATTACTGCGTAATTCATCTACTTTTTTACTGTACGCAAGGAGTTCTGGATTGCGTGGTTCAATTGCTTTGGCAAAGGCAAGATTAGCTTGCGTGTATTCGTGCGTGCAATACACACTGCAGCTTGTAGACAGCTCTCTTAGTTTATTGAAAGACTCCCACATTTGCTCTGGCGTGCCTTCAAATAAGCGCCCACATCCACCGCTAAACAATGTATCGCCGGTAAAAGCAAGTTCATCATTTGTGTAACAAATATGATCAAGCGTGTGCCCAGGAGTTGCTAAAATAGTAAAGTTAATATTAAGCACACTGATGCTTTGTCCATCAGTAAGTGCGTGAGTGACGCCTTTAAATGGACTATTTGCAGGGCCATAAACCGATATATCTGGATAGGCGTCAACTAATTCAGCTACGCCATCGGTGTGGTCGTAGTGATGATGCGTAATTAAAATGCCACCAAGCGTTAGTTTATGCTCAGCTAAGTACGTTAATACGGGATGTGCTTGGCCTGGATCGACTACCCATGCTTGGTTACTGTTATCGGTAGTTAAACACCAAATGTAATTATCAGAAAAGGCTTTAATTGCTTTGACTTGCACCATGGTAAATTGCTCTATAAAGTGACACTTATCGCATAGTATAACGAGCTCAAAAAATGAAACCAGCCCTTAGTTTTCAAGAAGGACCCAAACCACTGTCGTGGCAGCAGTTTCCTCATGGGGATTATTTGCGTGCAGATATTGAACGCAAAATGGAGCAATGGCTGCCGCGTATGTTTGGCTATCATATGCTTAAGCTAGGTAATTTAAGTGGCGAATTAAACACAAGTATAAGTACGATTAAACATCAAGTGTGTGTTGCAGAGCCAGGACCTTACACCGGGGTAGTTGCTGACATAGATGAACTGCCATTTTACGAGCACAGTATTGATGCTTGCATACTAAGCCATTGCTTAGAGTATCATTCAGACCCGCATCATATTTTACGAGAAGCACATCGCACGCTTATTCCGGGCGGTTATATACTCGTGACTGGTTTTAATCCGTTTAGTTTGTGCGGGCTTGCACAAATGCTGCCTTTTAGTGGTCAGAAATTACCATGGACAGGGCGTTTTTTTACCCCTGCGAGGGTTAAAGATTGGCTAAATTTATTGGGTTTTGAAATTGTAAGTGACGAACGTTTTATTTATTCATCACTGGCTAGAGGTAATAGGTTATCAAGATTTGAGTTTTGGCGTACTTTTGCAAAACAGTATTTAAAACCAATGGGCAGTGTTTATATGCTGGTGGCACGAAAAAGAGTTGCGCCACTTACGCCAATAAAACCTAAGTGGCATGCAAGGCCGCAGTTTGCACCAGTAAAAGGGGCAGGGCTTAGGCAAACGTCAAAGCAACACTTTAAATCGTGCGACCAAAAAAATAATACTAATTGCATTAAATAAGTGATCTATTATAGCGCTAAGAAAATAGCACATTAACAAGGCGAAAATTGTGACATATAGTTGTTCTATATGAATAATTTTTAACGCAGTTAGTGAGTTATTTAATGCGATAGAATGAACATGTTTTTAATAAAATTGGTATAACAACTAGCTTAGAATAAATTTAAGGCTGGTAGCCTACATCTTCTAGTAAATCTTTACTGCCAGCGGCATCGCGCGCTAAATCGTCAACTACTTCGTTGTATTTATTGCCGCTATGCCCTTTAACCCACTTCCAAGTTACATTGTGCTCGCTACAGGCTTTATCTAAGCGTTTCCATAAATCGACGTTTTTAACCGGCTTTTTAGCTGATGTTAACCAGCCACGTTTTTTCCAGTTAGTGATCCACGATTCAATGCCTTGCTTAACATATTGGCTATCGGTTGTTAGGTTTACTTCGCATTCTCGAGTGAGTGATTCTAGGGCTACAATAGCCGCGAGCATTTCCATTCGGTTATTAGTTGTGAGTTTATAACCTTGGCTCATTTCTTTTTCGTGGCCGTTATAAATCATAAAAATACCATAACCGCCGGGGCCTGGATTACCTAAACATGAGCCATCGGTGTAAATCTCTACGGTTTTTTGCACTGTTTTACCTTGATCTTATGTACAATAAAGTGATTATAGAAAGATACCAGAATCAGGCTAAATTCGATATGGCACGTAGACAAATAGTTTTAGATACAGAAACCACCGGCATCGACCCTAAACAAGGGCACCGTATTATAGAAATTGGTTGTGTGGAGTTAGTAAATCGCCGTTTAACAGGCAATAATTTTCACGTTTATATAAACCCACAACGGCCAAGTGAAGAAGAAGCAATCGACGTTCACGGTATTACTAACGAGTTTTTGCGTGATAAACCACTGTTTCATCAAATTGCCCAAGAGTTTTTCGACTATATTGAAGGGGCAGAGTTGGTTATTCATAACGCACCGTTCGATGTTGGTCATATGGATAATGAATTTGCACTACTTAATCAGGGCTATCCTAAAACAGAGACTTTTTGTCAAGTTCTCGACACGCTTAAAATGGCGCGTGACTTGCATCCAGGTCAAAAGAACAATCTTGATGCATTATGTCGTCGTTACGATGTAGATAACGCAAAGCGAACACTTCACGGCGCGCTACTGGATTCTGAAATTTTAGCCGATGTTTACCTTGCCATGACGGGTGGTCAAACAAAGCTGAATTTGAATCAAAACAAAGATGACGGCAGCGAGCAACAGAAAGGCGGTATAAAGCGTTTAAATAGCGATAGAGCCCCATTAGTTGTATTGCGAGCAAGCGACGCTGAGCAAAGCGCACACGAAGCACGATTAGATCTTGTAAACAAAGAAGGCGGCCAATGTATATGGCGCGCTGAATAAGGCGATTTAATGAAAACGATGTATTTTGTAACAGCGTTATGTGCCGCTAGTTTATTTACTGGCAATGCATATGGCGTAAAACAAGTAGAAGTGCTCAAGCGCGATGGGCATCAAAATGAGATCCCTTTACTTGATAATCGTTTTCGCATAGATAGCAAAATAGATGAAATAACACTGCTGTTTTTTAGAAAATCAGGTGCACCTGCTGTTATTTTAGTGCGGCCCGATGGCAGTAAGTACTTTGCTACTGACTCAGTTAAAAACCCTAACTTAGATTGGTTTGACGAACTCAGCTACGATTTAGTTACCATAAAAAAACCTATGGCGGGTCCTTGGCAAGTAATAGGCAGTATTTTACCCGACAGCAGAATAGTTGTATTAGGCGAAATATCTCTTGAGGCAGAGCCTCTTCCTTCAATGTTGTTTAGGGGGGAGACAATAAAAATCACCGGGAAAATACTAAACGACGGTGAGCCAATTAACACAAACCTATTTAGGGATGTTGTGAGCCTTAATGTTGACTTTGTAAGTACCAACAATGAAAACTTTGCTAACTTTGGCGCAGGCATTCAAGAAGTAGCGGAATTTAAAGACGATGGACGTGGATTTGATGAGCGTCCTAAAGATGGTGTGTTTACCGGCGAGTTTACTTTAGATTTTCCTGCGGGTGAATGGACATCAGAGCTTTACGTGGCAACACCTCTGCTGCAGCGCCGCATTGTGCAAAATACAATAGAAGTGCACGAGCCACCTTTTATAACCGAAGTCGCGTTAGCAGAGCAAGACACAGACGAGCATCTGTTAACTATAAATATAGACCCAAGTATTGTTAAGCCAGAAACAGTCATCATCCAGGGAAAAATATACTATCCCAATAACGAAGAGCAAATGTTTACCATAGATGCTGCAGCTAAAGACTCACGTCAGCTTAGTGTTAAAAATTATGATTGGGGTAGATATAGTGTTGAACTGTCTGTTTTTGGCACTAATATTAATGGCCGTGAATTTATGGCAACGCTGCCAACGTATAAATTTGAGATAGAACGACCCATAGAAGCGGTGCCCGAAATTGATCCGGCAACGATTATTACACCAGATAAAATGATTGAGAGTGAACCTGCTGAAGAAGAAATGGCCACATCGACAATTATTAGTTTAATTGTAGGCTGCAATACGCTTATTTTATTATTCGGTTGGTTGTTAATTCGTATATTTGTTCAGAAAAAACCGATTAAATTTAAAGTTAAGCTGCCTTTTTTAAAGAAAAAGAAAACAAGCGAAGGTGATGTTGCCGACACAGAAAAAAATCAAGTCGGTAAAAATGGCTCAAAAAATGACAGATCAGGTGAAATTTTAAACCTTTCGATGACAGATGACTAAAAAACCTATAAAAAAACAAAAAAGCCCTTGACGAAATAGGGGTTGGTTCGTATTATTCACGCCGCTGTCAGGGAGACCTAAACAGCAACGAAAATATGGAGTGGTAGTTCAGTTGGTTAGAATACCGGCCTGTCACGCCGGGGGTCGCGGGTTCGAGTCCCGTCCACTCCGCCATTTTCGTAAACTTGTAAGTAAAAGCTGGAGTGGTAGTTCAGTTGGTTAGAATACCGGCCTGTCACGCCGGGGGTCGCGGGTTCGAGTCCCGTCCACTCCGCCAACACTTACACAACGTATGGTTGTAAAACATATTCTTATTATGGAGTGGTAGTTCAGTTGGTTAGAATACCGGCCTGTCACGCCGGGGGTCGCGGGTTCGAGTCCCGTCCACTCCGCCAATAAGAAAAAATAACAGTTTAAATATGCGCTGGAGTGGTAGTTCAGTTGGTTAGAATACCGGCCTGTCACGCCGGGGGTCGCGGGTTCGAGTCCCGTCCACTCCGCCAACTATTTAAACAATGTTATATTACAAAATTTGTATGCTGGAGTGGTAGTTCAGTTGGTTAGAATACCGGCCTGTCACGCCGGGGGTCGCGGGTTCGAGTCCCGTCCACTCCGCCAACAAATTAAGTAATAACAAGTATAATGATATCTCTGCGGAGTGGTAGTTCAGTTGGTTAGAATACCGGCCTGTCACGCCGGGGGTCGCGGGTTCGAGTCCCGTCCACTCCGCCATTTGATATCATGATTAAAATTAGTAAGTGCATTACCCCATGCACATACCACTGCGGAGTGGTAGTTCAGTTGGTTAGAATACCGGCCTGTCACGCCGGGGGTCGCGGGTTCGAGTCCCGTCCACTCCGCCACTTGTTATTTCCTAAATGACAAGTTTATGCTCGAAAAACACTCAAAACACTCAAAACACTCAAAACACTCAAAACACTCAAAACACTCAAAACACTCAAAACACTCAAAACACTCAAAACACTCAAAACACTCAAAACACTCAAAACACTCAAAACANACACTCAAAACACTCAAAACACTCAAAACACTCAAAACACTCAAAAAATCAACTTTCTCCACACTCACTGATTTTGATATTGATTTGTATTACCATTTGCTTTAATTTGTTTTAATACTATAAAAATTATGGCTTTCTATGTCTGCACCACAGGCCTATCAACGTAACAAATCTGATTTTGATATTTTAGTTGTTGAAGACGATACATTACTTAATGATCAAATTACTGAATTACTAGCCAACCAAGGATACTCTGTTACACAGTGTTTTGATGGTAATCAAGCGCTTGATTTAGCGGTTGCTCAACGTTTTAGTCTTATTTTATTAGATGTTATGTTGCCGGGCAAAGATGGCTTAGCAGTGCTTAATATTTTACGTAGTTGTAATAACACCCCTGTAATAATTGTATCGGCAAAACATGCTGAAGAAGAGCGCATTTTAGGTTTATCAGCTGGTGCAGATGATTACTTAGCAAAACCGTTTAATAGCCAAGAATTATTACTACGAGTAGATTCAGTACTAAGGCGCGTTTTTAAACAAGACACAAATACCCCTTACATTGCTAATATTGATGGACTTGAAATAGATAGCCTACACCAGCAGGTTTTTCTGCATTGTGAGCTATTAGCTTTTACGCCTATTGAGTTTGCCTTGCTGCAAATTTTAATGAAAAACCAAGAACAAATACTGTTAAAACCTTTTTTATATCAAGTGGCGCTTAACAAGCGTTTCAGTCAGTACGATCGTAGTTTAGATATGCATATGAGTCGTATACGAAAAAAATTAAATAACGCCGGCTGGGATGGCAGCCGTTTACACACTGTGCATGGGCAAGGGTACTGTATTAAATGACACGACGTTTATTTTGGAAGCTGTGCTTAATTATTGGTACTGGTGTTGTTGCGATGTTTTATTTAATTAATGTCGCGGTTAATCATTTTGAAAATGATATGAGCATGCTAAGTGACTCAAGTCGAGAAGAGTTAATTAATTGGCAAAAAAAGGCTGAGGTTATATTTGATCAAGGCGATATGAGCGAACTTGAGCGTTGGGTTGATGATTTACAACAACAAGAGAGTATTTGGGCTGTAATTGCTAAAGCCAATGTGGTTGAGTTAGCTGGTAATCGCTCTCATCGTTGTGAGTATACAGGGTATAACTTGGGGCGAAGTATTGATTGGAAAATCCATCTGTATTTTGAGCATGCACCCGTTATGCAATTACCCTTTAAAGATGGTGCAACTAGCCTTGTTGTGCAGTTGCCTAAAAGAATGCGCCCAGGATCACTTTGGAATTTAACACGTTTGTCGTTACAAGTTTTATTGCCAATGCTGATATTGGTGTGTTTATCGATTGTGTTATATCGCCATATTATGCATCCTATTAAAGAACTCGACTTAGCAAGTAGAGCATTTAGCAAAGGAGACTTTAGTGTCAGAGTTCGAGAGCAGCTGGGCTCACGCAATGATGAACTATCCCAGTTAGCTGAAACATTTGATTTAATGGCAGAGCGGATCAGTGATCAGATTATGCATCAACGTGTATTACTAACTGATCTGTCTCACGAATTGAGAACACCTTTAACACGCTTAGATATAGCAACTGACAATTTACTCTCTCACAGAGAAAAGGGTGTAGAAGACACGCAAATCAAATTAGAGCGTATTCACAAAGAGTCACAGCACATCCGTAAGTTAGTGGATGACACGCTTACTTTATCCTGGTTAGATAACGAGTCACCTCAGTTGCGCATCGAATCTTTGGATTTAGTCGATTTACTCGAAATTCTCATTGAAGATGGGCGTTTTGAGTACCCAGATAAACTTATTTTTGCTGACTTACCTAATCAAGCCCATATTGAAAACAGTAATCACAGAGCATTAGGTCAAGCACTGGAGAATATACTTAGAAATGCACTACGTTACACACCCATTAATAAAAAAGTATGGATTAGCCTCATTGATTATAAACATGAATATCAAATTATTATTGCAGATCAAGGTCCAGGAGTACCTAAAGAGCATTTAAATACTATTTTTAGACCTTTTTTCCGGATTGATTCAGCTCGCTCATGCAACAGTGATAGCTTTGGTTTAGGGCTTGCTTTAGCACAAAGGCAATTACATGCGATTGCTGCGACAGTATTTGCTAAAAATGATACTGCAGGTGGTTTAGTAATGACTGTAACGGTTCCTAAAGGTGTATAAATTACATTTCATATTGTGCTTGTAAAAACTGAGCAACGCTTTCTCGTCCTGTTCACGCCCTTACTTACATATTTTTAGGCAACTAAAGTAGATTGCACCTAACGCGTCTTTGTATATGTCCTAAATGTAACAAATGTAAAGTTGCTATACTTTCAATTAAAAGAAAATGACAATTCTTCTTATTTGCAATTAAGAAGGAGCGTCCCCCTTGAAAAAATTAGCCCTAATGAGTGCCATTTGTGCATCATTTAGTTCACCTATATACGCGCAAGAACTTGCTAAAAATACAGCGTCTGTTGAAAAAATATCTGTAGTTGGTTCTGCAACTAATTTGAGTATTACAGCTGAAGAAATAGAACAATATCAAGCAAGTGATCTGGCTGACATTTTTCGACATTCACCTTCTGTTAGTGTGGGTGGCTCGGTAGGCGTTGCACAAAAGATCTATATTCGTGGTGTTGAAGATTCTTTATTAAATATAACGGTTGATGGTGCACAGCAAACATCAACGTTATTTCATCATATTGGTCGTGTAACAATAGATCCTGACCTATTACAGCAAATAGATGTGCAAGCAGGTGCCGGAGAAGCAACAAGTGGTCCTGGTGCGATTGGCGGCTCTATCCGCTTTAAAACTAAAGACGCGCAAGACTTACTTAATCAAGGTGAACAATTTGGTGGACGTGTTAAAGCAAGTTACTTTTCAAATGACGGTACGCGTTTAAGCACCAGTGTATACGGTAAATTAAGTGATACATGGGGCGTACTAGGGTATTTCAGTACTGTGGATCGCGAGAACATGGAAAATGGTGATGGCGATACTATTTATGGTACGGCCGCCGATCAAGATATGATGTTTATTAAAGCCAGTGGTGAGTTAGCAGATAATCATCATTTGTCGGTAAGTATTGAAAAACGCGACGAAGAAGGGGATTTTTCAGCACGCCCTAACTGGGCGGTACAAGAAGGTGATGCTTTGTATCCAAGTGAAGCAGAGCGAGAGACTTACGTTGCTAATTATATATTTTCTCACAATAACTTATTGTATTTAGAGGCGACAGCATACAAAACCGAATCATCTTTTAATGGCGGCCGATTTGCTTGGCTTGCTGACATTGACACATATGGCTTAGATATTCGTAATACAAGTATTATTGATGAACATAAATTTGTTTATGGCGTTGATTATAGAAATGATGAAGTATCGAGTGGGTCTGCAGCAGGTGCAAAAGAAAATTCAGAACAAGGCAGTGTACTGGGTGTTTATGCACAAGGTTATAGTGATATTACTCCACAACTTTTACTGAGTTATGGAGTGCGTTTTGATAGTTATAAGTTTAAACAAGACATCCTATTAGATGAATATTATGGCACTGCAATTACAGAAAGTGCATCGAGTTTAGACGACAATGAAGTGAGCTTTAATATCGGTTTAGCATATGACATTAATGAAGCTTGGACAGTAGGGCTTGGGTATGCTGAAGCCGCGCGTGGTAAACAAATAGGGGATGGCTTTACCATTGATGGATATTTATATGACGGTTCAGATATTCCAGTAGCGGATGAAAGTTTAGTACCTGAGACCGTAGCTAATATTGAAGCATCCATAACATACACTAATGAAAATTTATCCGCTAAGGCAAGTATTTATAATTCGTCTTTAGATGATGTGATATTTGAAGGGTATGAAGGAAACTCGGTTTATAACAATATAGGCACGTTAGAGACTAAAGGATTTGAGTTTGACCTAGCATATCGTTTAAATTCATTTGATTTCTTCATTGGATTTTCAGCTACTGATACAGAGCTTGACCCACGTGATGGGTTGTACAGTGTAAGTTATGATGCAATTGATATTAATGGCTATGAGTTTGTCGGTTTAGGTAATAGTAGAGGCAATACATGGGTTGCTGGCGTTGATTACGACATTAACACCGATGCAAAGGTTGGTTTTAGTGTAACTAAAGTCGATTCACTCGATATTGATACTCTTCATCAAGCTGTTGACCTTGATTGGACTGATTCTTTATATACCCTAAATAAACCAAGCTATACCACTGTTGATTTATATGGGCAGTGGAATGTGACGAATGCATTATTATTTAATGTTGCTGTTACTAACTTATTTAATGAGTTTTATATCGATCATTCAAGTGTGGGTGATTACAGTGAAGTATTTGACACTGTTGTTGGTCCATACGAATCTGGGCGCGATATTCGCTTATCGATTTCTTATCAGTTTTAAGAATAAGTAACTTATTTTATGTTCTTAAAATTGTTTAAAAAGTGGGTCTTTTGGGCTCACTTAATTATAGGTTTAATCGCCGGTTTATTTATTTTCAGCATGTCGTTCACTGGTTTTTTATTAACCTATGAACGACAGATTGTTGAGCTAGATGAAATGCGATTTACTGTAAAAAACACCTATGCTCAACAGCGGCTATCGACTGATGCTGTTGTAGATATTTTGCAAAAATCGCATCCGAGTCAATCACATATTTATATTCGTTGGGTAAATCGAGAAGGGGCTGCTATTCCTGCCTGGGCGGGAAAAAATAGCTACTTATTACACCCTTATACGGGAGATGTTATTCGTGAAGGAGAGGGGCTAGCGGCTGGTTTTTTCACGTTGTAACTGATATACATCGTTATTTATTACTGCATGGCGCTTCACAAGTGATTGGCAAAAATATAAATGGCTACGCTAATCTATTTTTTATCTTTTTACTACTATCGGGTGCTTATCTGTGGTTACCAAAGCGATTTAATCGCTCTGCATTAAAAGGATATTTTTTACTAGCAAAGAGTTACAAATCATCACATCATCGAAATAGGCAGTGGCATTTAGTTTTTGGAATTTGGTGTTTGCCGGTTTTACTCGTTTTGTCATTAACGGCTACTTTGTTTCATTTTAATTGGGCGAATAAAGCGTTATATGGCGCGTTTGGGCAAAACGTACCCGAGCGAGAAAAGCATCTACCAGTATTAAATTTATCGGCTGATAAAGTACCTTACGATGCTTTATTCCAACTAGCTCAAATACATGCAATTCATAATGGTGCCACTGATTGGTATTCGATGTGGTTAGAATTAGGTGACAAAAAACACGAAGCACGTTTTTATATTGATACCAGTATCGGGAATCGCCAAGAATATGCATATTCATTATTTTTAGATACTCGCACTGGTGATGCAATTAAAACGCTAAAAAAATCTGATTGGACGCGAGGCGATCAAGCATGGGGAACATCTCGATTTTTACATACCGGTGAATACTTTGGTTTTATAGGGCAAACATTAGCTGGCTTGGCATCATTGCTCGCATGTTTTTTAGTGTATACAGGCATAGTTTTAGCATGGAAGCGATTGATAACTAAGCGCTAATTTACACTTATCGTCGAGTATTTGATTGCTTGATATGTGCGATTTGATATATAAGAATTTATTTTACACAAAAAAGCCAGCGCATTAGGCGCTGGCTTTTAGTATTCAAATGCTTACTTAGTTAATTAAGCAGCATCAGCTTCTTTTTTAACGCTATTACGCGCGGCTTTGCCTGCAAGTAAGTCAGCAGGGTCGAAGTCATCAACGTTAATAACATCTAACCGAGATTGCTCAACAGCAGCTAGTTTATCAGCCTCTGCTTGGCTTAATATGCCTGCTTCAAGCCCCATTTGCGCTACTTTATCAAGCTGGAAGAATGGCAGTTTAAGACCTTTTTCTTTGCATACACGGTCAAATAATGGCTCAACAGCAAGTACGTCTTTAAGCGTTTGCTCTTGACGACCTACAAGGTTAAGCGGCTCATTTGTTAAGTATACATAGCTTGCTAAACGGTTACGCGTTTCGCTAGGTACTTGTAGTAGTTGCGCAAGTTTATGCTCAAGTTGGTCAGTTGGTTTACGAACCGGGCGACCAAACGGGAATAACAATACTTTTAACACGGCACGTAGTGGAGCCGAAGGCATGTTATTAATTAAATCAGCAAGTGCACGTTGGCAATGGTAAAGGTGATCTTGGCAACTCCATTTTACTAGAGCAAAATCTTCTTTTTTACGGCCTTCATCGTTGTAACGCTTAAGCGTTGCAGACACTAAGTATAAGTAACTAAGTAAGTCACCTAAACGCGCTGAAATACGTTCTTTACGTTTCAGTGAACCACCAAATACTGCCATGCTAATGTCTGACATAAGAGCAAGTGATGCACTAAAGCGTGACGCTATACGGTAAAACTCAGCGGTTTCGTCGTTGTACGGCACACTTGTAAAACGAGCGCCAGTAAGTGCAAGCCACTTAGTACGTACAAGGTTCGACATAGTAAAACCAATGTGACCCATTAGCGCTTTATCAAATACGTTAAGCGCTTCTTCGCGGTCTTCAATTTCGCACGCACCTAGTTCGGTAAGTACAAATGGATGACAGCGAATTGCACCTTGACCATAAATAATCATATTACGGGTCAAGATGTTTGCACCTTCAACAGTAATGGCAATAGGTGCACCTTGATAGCCACGACCTAAATAGTTATTTGGCCCAAGCATGATGCCCTTACCGCCAAGTACATCCATTGCATGAATAGTTGCATCACGCATTTGCTCTGTCAGGTGGTATTTAATAATGGCAGAAACTACCGATGGCTTTTCGCCTAAATCAACCGCACCCGTAGACATACTAACCGCAGCATCAGAGCTGTAAGCGTAACCAGCAAGTTTTGCTAGTGACTCTTCAACACCTTCCATTTTACCAATAGGTAAACGGAACTGACGACGAATACGGCTATACGCACCCGTTGCAACGGCAATCATTTTAATGCCACCGGCAGAATTTGACGGCAATGTAATTGCACGACCAACCGATAAACACTCAACCAGCATGCGCCAGCCTTGACCAGCCATATCTGGACCACCAATAATATAATCAAGTGGTACGAAAATGTCTTTACCGCGAGTAGGACCATTTTGAAATGGTACGTTTAGCGGGAAATGTCGACGACCAATTTCAATTCCAGGAGTGTCCGTTGGAATAAGTGCACAGGTGATGCCTGGCTCTTTATTGTCGCCAATTAGGCCATCTGGATCTTGTAACTTAAACGCAAGACCAAGTACGGTAGCCACTGGGGCAAGTGTAATGTAACGCTTATTCCACGTTAAACTAACACCCACAACCTCTTCACCATTCCATTGCCCTTTACATACCACACCGTAGTCTGGAATTGAGCTTGCATCAGAACCCGCTTCTGGCGAAGTTAATGCAAAACATGGAATTTCTTGACCGCTCGCTAGGCGCGGTAAGTAATGATCTTTTTGCTCTTTTGTACCATAGTGTTGTAATAATTCACCTGGGCCTAAAGAGTTTGGTACACCAACAATTGACGAAAGTAATGTTGATTTACTTGTTAGTTTTTGAAGTACACAAGACTGTGCAAATGCAGAAAACTCTAAACCGCCGTATTCTTTTTTGATGATCATGGCAAAGAATTTATTATCTTTTAGATACTGCCACACATCTTGAGGAAGGTCGGTTAATTCGTGCGTTGCTTCCCAATCGTCCAACATGCTACAAACTACTTCAACAGGGCCATCAACAAAGGCTTGCTCTTCAATAGTAAGTTTAGGAACTGGGTATTGGTGAAGTTTTTTCCAATCTGGGTTACCGCAAAATAAGTCAGCTTCCCACCACGTCGTACCGGCATCAATAGCTGATTTTTCAGTATCAGACATGCTTGGCGTTACTTTTTTAAACGTAGCAAAAATAGGCTTGATGATATATTGCTGACGAAGGCCAGTAACAGAAAGAGGAACCGCGATGATCAAAAAGATCAACCAGCTAATTAAACCAAAAGCACCCGCAAAGGTACCAATTAATAAAGTTATAGCCGAAACACCAAGTGCTGTGTTCCAACTTGCTCTGTGGTAAACCGCAGTGCAAAGCAACGCGATTAGAACCAGTGTAAATATGAGTGTCATTTTTATTCCTTAATAGAGGTCAGACCACCTCACTTAGAGTAGCGCTAGTAACAGTAATTTTCAAGTACATAACGATGTTAAATTGTAGTAGAAAGTAACTTAAATACGATATTTAATTACCCGACAGAGGAACGCTCAATAACTATCGTATAGTCAAAGCATTAGCCGTAAGTAGTGTTAACGTAAAAATAAATAAATCTAATAGCAAAATGACACTTTTTAAGTAAGTATAGCCGTTATAGCGGGCTGCAATTTAGTGTACGCTTAATACACAAATATTCGCTATTTATTTTAATGTATGGTTTTTAAGGGTTATTTTATTAATGTGTGAATTACTTGGCATGTCAGCCAATGTGCCTACCGATATTTGTTTTAGTTTTTCAGGCCTTTTAGAGCGTGGTGGTAATACAGGTCCACAT
Organism: Pseudoalteromonas sp. SWYJZ98; assembly: GCF_015864495.1. Classification (NCBI taxonomy): domain Bacteria; kingdom Pseudomonadati; phylum Pseudomonadota; class Gammaproteobacteria; order Alteromonadales; family Pseudoalteromonadaceae; genus Pseudoalteromonas; species Pseudoalteromonas sp. SWYJZ98. Next base: position 15,920 of record NZ_JADYXA010000052.1, read on the forward strand.
AAAGATGGTTGGGGTATTACATTTTACGAAGGTAAAGGCTGTAGAACCTTTAAAGATCCTGAGCCGAGTTATCAATCTGAAATTGCAAAGCTCGTTAAAGCATACCCCATTAAAAGTGTCTCGGTTATTAGCCATATTCGCCAAGGTAATCGCGGGCGAGTATGCCTTGAAAATACTCATCCTTTTACGCGAGAGTTATGGGGGCGTGAAATTACTTACGCTCATAACGGGCAGCTATCTAATTATCATGATTTAAAACCGCAGTACTATCGCCCAGTGGGTAACACCGATAGCGAACTCGCTTTTTGTTGGTTGCTTGATAAAATTCGCGAAAAATACCCAAAGCGTCCAAGTAATATGGCGTCGGTTTTTAGATACGCGGCTAAGCTTTCGCATACCCTGCGTGAAAAAGGGGTGTTTAATATGTTATTGACCGATGGGGTGTTTGTTTTAGCGTATTGCACTAATAACTTACATTACATAACGCGCCGTGCGCCATTTGGTAAAGCAACGTTGATTGATGCCGACATGGTGGTTGATTTTCAACAAGAGACCACACCAAACGATGTAGTAACAGTTATAGCTACAAGGCCTTTGACGAATGATGAGCGCTGGCAAAAAATGGAGCCTGGGGAATTTGCATTGTTTAAAATGGGTGAGCTAATTTAGCCCACCTATTTTAAATACTAACTTTGGTTTAATTAAATTTAGTTAGCTTCTTGAGGTTGTTGTGCTGTTACAGGCGCAACAGCTGTAGGCGCAGTAACAGTAAATGAATTCATTTGAACTTCAAACTGCTCCATACCTTTTTCGCCTTTCCACATACGTACCAGCATGTAATCCATTTCTGGCGCAAACCATGCAATTGCTTGGCGTTTATCGTTATCGTATAAACGCTTTACTTTAATGGCTTCTACATTACCTATAGGTAAGGAGATCATCTCTTTTTCAACAACTTCAAAGTTGTAGTCGCGGCGGTTACCTTTTTTATCTATAAGGGGGAATGAAAAGCTTGTTTCGCCTTTTTTCAATCCTTCGCGCACTTGCACTTGGTACGAAATAGCATCCTGAAATTCATCAGTCCATTCGCATTTAAGTGGGTATTCACTAGCGCTGCTAGTCACTACTTTGTTTGTTGAATCAAAATCAATTTTGTAATCTTTATCTGGGCCTGTCCCTGTACGAATCATGTTGTAATGATGCGGGGTAACCTTGCCATCTTTAAAGGTAAACTTTGAGGTTTCTTCACGAGAGTCAGAGAAAATCATCCACTCAATATTGCTGTGGTATGTAAGTTCATAAGTATCGTCGCCCGTTTTTTTGAGCTCACGAACAGCCTCACCATGATTTTTACCTTTGCGTAAAATATCGTAATTAGCTTGATACTGGGTCAATTCGCCTGCAATTAGGCTAGTTGGAAGTAAAGCGCCCACACATAACAACAGGGCACTTATTTTTTTATTGTGGGTAGTGCGCGCCGTGTGCAGGAAGTTGTTTTTTGTCAAGAACTGCATAATCTGCTTCCATAGTAAGTCTGTGTTCACTGAACCACTTGACCACCAAAGGATAAATTATATGCTCTTGCTCATGCACGCGCTTTGCTAATGTTTCTGCTGTATCATCCTTGAGTACAGGTATTTGCGCCTGAAGAATAACGGGACCGCCGTCTAATTCTTCAGTAACAAAGTGAACACTTACGCCATGAACATCGTCTTTTGCATCAATTGCTCTTTGGTGGGTATTCAGCCCCTGATACTTAGGCAACAAAGATGGATGAATGTTCAACATTTTTCCAACATATTTTTGCACTAAGCCAGGAGTAAGAATACGCATAAACCCAGCTAATACAACTAGATTTGGCATAAAAGAGTCGATAACGTTCATTAATTGCGCATCGTACGCTTCGCGCGAGTCAAAATCTTTATGACTGAGCACTTTTGTAGCAATACCTGCTTGTTTTGCACGCTCTAGGCCATAAGCGTCTGCTTTATTACTAATAACAGCCGCTATATGCCCGTTTATCTCGCCACGTTCGCAGGCATCTATGATGGCTTGTAAATTAGAGCCACTACCTGAGATTAAAACTACCAGACGAGTCGGTGCCATTACTTAGCACCACCTACAATTTCAACTTGCTCTTCGCCAGCTGCTGCATCTTGAATTTCACCAAGGTGCCATGCATTTTCGCCCAAGTCTTTTAGCATTGTTAAGCTTTGCTCAAGTTTGTCTGCAGGGACTACTAAAACCATGCCTACACCACAGTTAAATGTACGGTACATTTCGTGTGTAGTAATATTACCGTTTTCTTGTAACCAATTAAAAATTGGTGGCCACTGCCAGCTATCACCTTTAACTACAGCTTTTGCTGAAGCGGGTAATACGCGTGGAATGTTTTCCCAAAAACCGCCGCCAGTAATATGCGAAAGCGCATGTACGTCAACGTTTTTGAATAACTCAAGTAAAGGTTTTACGTAAATACGCGTAGGCTCAAGTAGAGTTTCGCCTAATGTTTTACCTTCAAAGTCAGCGCTGGTATCAGCTTTTGACACTTCAAGTACTTTACGAATTAAAGAGAAGCCATTTGAATGAGGACCGCTTGAAGCAAGTGCAATAAGCTGATCGCCTGCTGCTACTTTAGTGCCATCAATAATTTTTGATTTTTCTACAACGCCTGTACAAAAGCCTGCCATGTCGTAGTCTTCACCATCATACATACCTGGCATTTCAGCTGTTTCGCCACCAATTAGGGCACAACCTGAAATTTCACAACCTTTGCCAATACCTGTAACTACGTCAGCTGCTGTGTCTACATCTAGTTTACCAGTTGCATAGTAATCTAGGAAAAACAGGGGTTCAGCACCTTGAACAATTAAGTCGTTTACACACATTGCAACTAAATCAATACCAACCGTATCGTGTTTTTTTAAGTCGATTGCTAAACGTAGTTTAGTACCAACGCCATCTGTGCCTGCAACTAATACTGGTTGCTTGTAGCCTTCAGGAATTTCGCAAAGTGCGCCAAAACCACCAATTCCGCCCATTACTTCAGGACGACGAGTTTTTTTAACTACGCCTTTAATACGCTCAACAAGTGCATTACCAGCGTCGATATCTACGCCCGCGTCTTTATAGCTTAGAGACTGTTTTTGTTCGCTCACAGGTTTTCCTCAAAATAGTTGTTTTGGGTTGCTTAGAAACGCGCGTATTTTACAACAATTGCAAGGTCGCGGCTAGCGTAAATGTAATTTTGAAATAATTAACAAGGACACTTGTCCGCTGTTTGTTGTTTAAATAAACAAAAAAACGCCCGTAGGCGTTTTTTTAGTATTAAAGGCGTTAAATTAACAGCTATGCTTTTGCGGTTAATATGGCTCGAAGTGGAGCGGGGTAGCCTTCAATTGTTTTACTTGTATCGTTTGGATCTAAAAAGTCGATTAACGATTCGTTTTCCATCCAGTCGGTTTTGCGTTGCTCTTCAAGCGTGGTAATAGCGCAATCTTTTATTTGCACATCTTTAAAGCCAACGCGTTCCATCCACAGCTTTAATGCCGCAGTACTTGGAATAAACCACACGTTGCGCATTTTAGCGTAGCGGTCGGTAGGTACGAGTACTGTGTTTTCATCGCCTTCAATTACTAGAGTTTCAAGTACGAGTTCGCCGCCTGGGCGAAGCTGCGCTTTTAACTGCGCTAAAAAGTCGATAGGTGAGCGACGATGATAAAGTACGCCCATCGAAAAAACCGTATCAAACGCTTTAAGCTCGGGTAATGCTTCAACGCCTAGTGGCAGTAAATGTACGTTTTCGTCTGGGTTGTAGTGTTTAATTGCCTGAAACTGACATAAAAATAAATCAGACGGATCAATACCCACTACAAACTCTGCGCCTTCACCGCGCATACGCCATAAATGATACCCTGAGCCACAACCAATATCTAAAACAGTGCGGCCTTTTAGTGGCTCAATATGAGGAAGCAGGCGGTCCCACTTCCAATCACTGCGCCACTCTGTATCTATTTCAATACCGTGCACACTAAATGGGCCTTTGCGCCATGGCATCATGCGTTTTAATAAATGCATGGCTTGCTTTTGCTCGCCATCACTCATCTCTCCTGGGGCGCCAATTTCTACCTTAGTAGAAATATCAACATGGGAAGTTGCCACCTCAGGCAAGTTTTTAAGTACTTTTTGCCATTTAGGCAAATCACCATGGCTAGCCTCGTTTTGCCAATGTTTTAATTGAGCAGGGAGGGTTTCTAGCCAGTGACTAAGTGGGCTTTGTGCGATAGATGCGTAAAATTGGTTAAACCATTGAGACATGGATGACTCTCTTTATTTAATTGCTACCATTGAGCAAAAATTAAAACATTGATACCACACTTGAGTTTGGCTAAAACCAATATCTTGTAAGCGAGTAAAGTGAGCGCTTAGTGTATCTGGGCGCATAACGTTTTCGATGGCGGTACGTTTTTGGCTTATTTCAAGCTCAGAGTAGCCATTGTGACGTTTAAAGTCGTGGTGCAAATCAATTAATAGGTTATCGCATTGCTCGTTTTCGGCTTTAATTTTTTCGCTTAGCAGCAATACACCACCAGGCTTTAAATTAGCGTATATTTTTTCAAGCACGGCTTGGCGCTGCGCATGTGGAATAAATTGCAGTGTAAAGTTCATTGCCACAACCGATGCGTTTTGAATCTCAAGCTCGTTAATATCGCCCAAAGTAACAGTAACCGGCACATCCGATTTAAAACCTTGTAAGTGCACCTTACAACGCTCAACCATAGCTTGAGAGTTATCTACCGCTATTATATGGCAGTTATCGGTGCGAATGTTACGGCGCATGCTAAGCGTGACTGCGCCCAGTGAGCAGCCTAAATCATAAAGATTTGAGTTACTTTGTGCGTACTCACCCGCAAGTTTACCCATTGTACTGACAATCGTTGCGTAGCCAGGTACAGAGCGCTGGATCATATCTGGAAAAACTTCGACTACATTTTGATCAAAGCTAAAATCTTTTACTTGTTGCTCAGAGGCATAAATACTGTCTTTTATGGTCACGAAGGCAGTCTCTTTGTAAATAATGGCGCTATTTTAACATTTTATACTGGATAGTCAGTGATAAATTCAGTAGCTTGACTAGAATTATGAATAATAAGTACAAAAGAGAAGATTAAATGAGCAAGAGTAAGGTCATCAGCACAGACGATATATTAGCAACCCTTTGTCATTCAGTGACAGGTGTGCTCACATCAGCCAGCGGTAATGGTATTAGCTACTCAGCCATGGTGCAAAAAATAACACGTACATGTATGCGACCAGATATTGGTTGCTTTGTTTTATTTGACGGCGGTTTTACAGGGCTCGTAATTACCAACTTTACTTCGCAAGCGGCGATGGAAATTTATGGCGATTACATGCGTAACATGGGAATGCCAGAAGATGAAATAGCGCATAGCCATTTATCAGACGACGTATCAAACGTACTAGGCGAGTTGATGAATCAAATTGTTGGCGACTTTACGTCTAAAGTGCGTGAGCAATTACATACTTCAATTACACAAAACCAGCCAAAAATGATGGCAATAAACAAGCAAGTGCAAATATCGGTAGATACCACAATGGATCGCCCGCAAGCTCGCCGCGTAACATTCACCACAAGTAAGCAAAATATTTTCTACTTGGAATTAGCAATGGATAAAACAGAGTTCATTAAATTACACGACTTTGATATTGCAGAAGCACTCGACCCAGATGACATAATTGAAAACGAAGCGAAAAAGAAAGCTGAAAAAGAAAGCGCAAAGGCTAAAGAAGTTGTGCAAGACGACGCAGATGACGACTTTATGGCAGGCTTAGGGCTTTAAGATTAAACTTTTTAAGTTGAATGAAATGATGGAATAGAAAAGCGCGATTTTATATTACGCTTTTCTATATAATAAATTACATGGTCATCTTCGAGTTAAATCATTCATTAATGTGGATACGGGGATGTAATAAAGGATGGAAAATCCGTACCAAGCGAGTTGAGCCCAATATACGGTGTCACTAATAGCTTCTAAAAAGTTAAGTCCAATATAGAGAGTTAATGATAAAAACGAAAAAATGAAAATTTGCACTTGTTTGGTACTGAACTTATCTCTGTTTTTATTTTTATCTGGTACATCAAATGTTTTTGCTAGCAACTGTCCCCACAGTATTGATGTTGCTAAAGAAAAATCTGAAAGTTTAATAAAACCAATAAAATCGCCTTGTAGTACTTTGAGTAATAAAAGGACAAGAAATGGTAAAGCTATAAATAAAGCTTCCTTTTTTGCACTCTCATAACTTAGAGGGCGTTCAGAATTCTGTGTCAGCCTAAATTGCTAAATATCTAGCACACCATCTAATCTACCTTCGAAGTGGATGGCCAATTGCGACAATGTCAGATTCCAGTTATGGATTGGCATT